>JBKJTB010000370.1:0-6345 GCA_046594305.1 Devosia sp.
CGCGATGGGTGTGTCGGGCACCAGCGGTGAGCGCCGTGGTCATTTCTGCCACGGCAGTCCCGCGAGGAACCCCAGGCCGCGCGACCGCAGCCCTCCCATCATCGTCACCCGCACCTCCACAGTACGCGCGGTCGTTGGTGACGACGGGGGGAGAATAACACGGGCCGGAGGGGACGTGGATAAGTCGGAGAAATAAGCTCGGAGAGGCCTGTGTTTGCAGGGGACTCCGGGTGAAACTTTTGGTTTCTAAAGTGCAGTCTGCGCGGTCATCCCTCCCCCGCGTGGGGAGGGCAGCGCAGCTTGGCCGAAGGCCTAGCGCAACTGGGTGAGGGGAGTTCTCCTCCGCACGCCTTCAACGGGTCTGATCCGGTGACTCCCCCCACCCCGGCTTTCTAGTCTTTCGCTGGGCGCGAAAGCCAAGTGCAGCCGCCCTCCCCACGCGGGGGAGGGATGAACTCCACTCCCGTGGCACCCCTCTCCACCAGCCTTCGGCTGGTCCCCCCTCTCCCGCAGGCGGGAGAGGAACGCCGACTGCGCCCGCAACGCTAACCATCAAAACAAAACCGGCGGCACGAGGGCCGCCGGCAAGTTGGAGGAAACAGCGATAGTTCAGGCGACGCGCTGCTCGCCCGCCGGTTTGCGGCGGAAGGCGTGGCTGCGCCAGAGTTCGAAGATGCCGGAGGCTTCTTCCTGGGTCAGGGCCTCGTAGCGCCGGCGCACATTGGCCTTGTCGGCGTCGGTGGGCAGATCGCGCCACGGCATGGTGGCGACCAGCGCCTCGAACAGATCGGGCTGGAGGTTGAGGGCGCGCAGCGCCACGGTCGTCGCCACGTAGTCCTGCATGGCGAGCCATTTGACGAAGACTTCGGGCGACACGCTGAGCAGCACGGTGAGCGCCGCGGCCGAGTGGTGGCCGTAGCCGAAGCGGGCGAAGCGGATGAGAGCGCGCTCGTCGAGCTGGCGGCGATCGCTGAGCGCCTTGACCTGATTGTAGGCGACCTTCCACTCCTGCGCGGAGAAGCCGGCGCGATTGCGCATGCGGTTGTAGACGACCTGGTTGACCTTGTCGGCGGTGACCGGATCGAGGGGCCGCGAGCGGGCACCGAGCGTGTCGAGCACCTTCTGGCCGGCCTGGCCGATCTCGTTGCGCAGCGAGTTCCAGTCGATGTCGGCCCGGCCGCGGAGATTTGTCGCGAGCTGCATATCACCCGAGGCGCGGGCGACGAGCTTGTGCAGCGTTTCCTTGCCGAGCTCGGCCTGGGCGTTTTGGACGAGACGCTCGACCGACGGCGCGCCGCCATGCTCGACGATGGCATCGCCGACGCGCTCTGTAACGTTGGTCCGGCCGGCAATGGCGACGCGATGCGCCTCCGATTGCTTGCTGGCGATCTCGATCAGATCGTCGTCGCTGAGGACGTTGGAAAATTCGAGCAGCGGCGCCGCGACTTCGATTTCGTCATTGGCGAGTTTTGAGACGACGTTGCCCGGCGCGCGCTCGAGCGGCGCGAGGAGCTTTGCCACATGGGTGCGGGCCTCGACCTCGACGAGCTCGGCCAACTGGCAGAGGACTTCGTCATATTGGGCGACCTGTTCGTCGTCGCAGCGGTCGGACACGTAGGAATAGAGCTGCGCCATGTTGCGGAACAACTGGTCGCGTTCGAGGATATTGGAGTCCCCGTTGAGGACCCGGAAAGTCGAGAACGCCCGCTGACCTTCTTGCATTTCTTCAGACATGAAAATCCCCCGGCTTCTGCCGCTGTGACAGCCAGAGTGGCACGTGGCGAAAGTGCGGCGGCTGAAGGGCTGCGAGGGGAATTGATTCAAATTGCGGAGACTGCCGAAAGCAAACGGCCCGCCTCCCCGTTGGGGAAGCGGGCCGCTGGCGCGCGGGCCGTTAACGGCTGTTAGCGCAGGTCGAAGCGATCGAGGTTCATCACCTTGGTCCAGGCGGCGGCGAAGTCGCGGACGAACTGCTGTTTTGCGTCGCTCGCGGCGTAGACTTCGGCCAGCGCCCGCAATTGCGAGTGCGAGCCGAAGATCAGGTCGACGCGGGTGGCGGTCCATTTGAGCGCGCCGGATGTGCGGTCGCGACCCTCGAACACGCCGTCCTTGCCATCGACGCCCGTCCATTTGGTGCTCATGTCGAGGAGGTTGACGTAGAAGTCGTTGCTCAGCGTCCCGGGCCTGCTCGTCAGCACGCTGTGCTCGGGGCTGCCGACATTGAGAGCGCGGAGGCCACCGACCAGCACCGTCATCTCGGGCGCCGAGAGGGAGAGCAATTGCGCGCGATCGACCAGGTGTTCCTCGGGGCTCATGATCGGGTTGCGCAGATAATTGCGGAAGCCATCGGCGCGCGGTTCGAGCCAGGCGAAGGATTCGATCTCGGTCTGCTCCTGGCTGGCATCGGCGCGGCCGGGGGAGAAGCCGACGGTGATGTCGACGCCGGCATCCTTGGCGGCCTTCTCGACCGCGGCAGTGCCGCCGAGGACGATGAGGTCGGCGATCGAGACGGGCTTACCGAATTCGGACTGGATGCGCTCGAGGGTCGACAGCACCTTGGCCAGTTCGGCCGGGTTGTTGACCTCCCAGCCCCTCTGCGGGGCGAGACGGATGCGGGCGCCGTTGGCGCCGCCGCGCTTGTCGGATTCACGGAAGGTCGAGGCCGAGGCCCAGGCCACGGAGGCAAGTTCGGAGACGGTGAGGCCCGAGGATAGAATCTTGCTCTTCAGCGCGGCGATATCGGCGTCGGTGACGACCGGCCCGCTGGCCGGGATCGGGTCCTGCCAGATCAGCGGCTGCTGCGGCACGAGCTTGCCGCGATAGAGCGGGAACGGTCCCATGTCGCGATGCGTGAGCTTGTACCAGGCCTTTGCGAACGCCTCGGCGAACTGCTCCGGATGCTCGTGGAAGCGGCGCGAGATTTTCTCGTAAGCCGAATCAAAGCGGAGCGCGAGGTCCGTCGTCAGCATGGTTGGAACGCGCTTCTTGTTGGGATCGAACGGGTCCGGCTGATCGGCGACGGCGTTCTTGGCCTGCCACTGATTGGCGCCGGCCGGCGATTTCGTCAGCTCCCATTCGTGCGCGAACAGGCTGTCGAAGAAGCCATTGCCCCATTTCGTGGGCGTCGTGGTCCAGGTGACTTCGAGGCCCGAGGTGATGGTGTGGCCAGCCATGCCGGACTCGAACGAAGAGGCCCAGCCGAGGCCCTGTGCCTCGATCGGCGAAGCTTCGGGCTCGGTGCCGACATGGGTCGCGGGACCGGCGCCGTGCGTCTTGCCAAACGTGTGGCCACCGGCGATGAGCGCGACGGTTTCCTCGTCGTTCATCGCCATGCGGGCAAACGTCTCGCGGATGTCGCGGGCCGATTTGAGCGGGTCGGGATTGCCGTTGGGGCCTTCGGGATTGACGTAGATGAGGCCCATCTGCACGGCGCCCAGATGGCCCGCGAGTTCGCGGTCGCCGCTGTAGCGCTTGTCGCCGAGCCAGGTGTCCTCGGACCCCCAGTTGACGTGCTGCTCGGGCTCCCAGGTGTCGGCGCGACCGCCGCCAAAACCGAACGTTTTGAAGCCCATGGATTCGAGCGCGACGTTGCCGGTGAGGATCAGCAGATCGGCCCAGGAGATCTTGCGGCCGTATTTCTGCTTGATCGGCCAGAGCAGGCGGCGGGCCTTGTCGAGGTTGCCGTTGTCGGGCCAGGAATTGAGCGGGGCAAAGCGCTGCTGGCCACGGCCGGCGCCACCACGTCCATCACCGACACGATAGGTGCCGGCGCTGTGCCAGGCCATGCGGATAAAGAACGGGCCGTAATGGCCATAATCGGCCGGCCACCAGTCCTGGCTGTCGGTCATCAGCGCGCGGAGATCGGCGATAACGGCATCGAGGTCGAGGCTCTCGAACTCTTTGACGTAGTCGAAGCTCTCGCCCATCGGGTTCGAATCCGGCTGGTTCTGGCTGAGGACGCTGACATTGAGCTGGTTGGGCCACCAGTCGCGGTTGGCGCGGCCGCTGGAATGCGGCACGGGGCATTTTGCCTCGGCGGTGTTGGTGGGGTGCGGCGCGTCGGCCATTCTTGCCTCCTGAGTCTCGGGTTTGGGGACGGTATGGGCGTTCGGCAGCAATAAAGCCAATTGATTGGTGTGCTCATCGCGATAAGGTGCGGCTATGGACGTTACCCTCAGGCAGATGCGCTATGCCGTGGCGCTGGCGGAGACCGGGCATTTCGGCCGGGCGGCGGAGCGCAGTTTTGTCAGCCAGCCGGCGCTGAGCCAGCAGATCCGCCAGTTGGAAGCGGCTGCGGGGCAGAAGCTGTTCGACCGGCCCGGCGGGACGCTGACGCCGTTCGGGCGCGAATTCGTCGCACGGGCACGGCGGATCGTCGAGGATGCGGATGCGCTGGCGGCGTTTGCCGCGGGACAGGCCGGCCGGCCGAGCAAGCCGCTGCGCTTCGGGCTGATCCCGACGGTGGCGCCCTATCTGCTGCCGGAGATTTTTCCGGCGCTGCTGGCGCAATTGCCCGACGTGACATTCGCGGTGTCGGAGAATCGCACGGGCGCACTGCTCGAGGCGTTGGCGGATGGCTCGCTCGACCTCGCGCTGATTGCGACGGACCCAGAGCCGGGCGGGCCGACGCTGATGGTGGCACCGCTGTTCCACGACGATTTCGTGCTGGCGACATCGGCGGACGACGGCGGCGATGAGCCGGTCGCGCTGGCGGGACTGGATACGAGCCGCATGCTGCTGCTCGACGAGGGGCACTGCTTCCGCGACCAGGCGCTGGCGGCATGCGGGCTGAACGCGGACCGGGCGAAGACCTTTGCGGCGACGTCGCTGTCGACCATCGTCGAGTTCGTCGCCAATGGGCAGGGGATTACGCTCTTGCCGGAGATTGCGCTGAAGAAAGAGACGGCGGGGGATCGCATCCACATCCACCGGCTGGCGTCACCGGGCGCGGGGCGCATGCTGTCGCTGGTATGGCGCGAGGCGACGCCGTTCGCGGGGCTGTTCGAGGAGATCGCGGGGGTCATTCGCGGGGCTCATGTGTAGAGCAGCCCCCTCCGTCACGCTACGCGTGCCACCTCCCCCGCTTCGCGGGAGAGGGTGTCCAGCTTACCAGTCTTGCAGTCGACACCCTCTCCCGCTTCAGCGGGGGAGGTGGCGGCGGAGCCGACGGAGGGGGCTGCTCTGCGCAGGGCTAAGCGGTGTAAAGCGCCTGCTCCCAAATCCGCACCTTCACCAAATCGCCCGGGCGGACCTCGCCTTCGCGCTCGACCCAGCCCAATAATCCTCGCTCGTGCTTGGCGGCTTTGACGAAACCGAATTCGAGGTCGGGGCGGCCGGGGATGTTGGCGGCGATCGAGGCGCCGGATTTCTTGCACGGGCCGTTGTCGCCGTCGATGCGGACTGTCGCGCCGGAGGGGAACATCAGCAGCGTGCGGGGTGGCAACTGGCTCAGTTCTGGAACGCCGCTCAACAGCAGATTGCCGCCGATCCATTCGGCTTTGAGTTCGGGGATGCCGAGCACGCCGGCGATCTCGGTGTTCTCCTCGGCCGAGAGGATAGAAAGCTGGCGCTCGTTGCGCATGGGCGTGCCGCGCGGATACCAGGGCTCGCGCACGCCGCTGTCGCGATAGAGGCCGGAATGGCGGTCGCCGACAATGCCCGCATAGGTGAGGCTCACCACATCGAGCGGTTCGGAGACGAAGGTGCCGTGCGGCGCCCAATAGACGCCTTCGACTCGTGCCTCGATGTTCTTTGCTGGAAGATACTCGGCCATTACCCCGTCGCCCTGCCGCGCCGCATGAAGGAGTCGGCGCTGTAGATGGCGAGTGATAGCCAGATCAGGGCAAAGCTCAACAGCCGTGTGGCGTTGATCGGCTCGCCGAAATACGTGATGGCGAGGAGGAAGGCGATCGAGGGGCTGAGATATTGCAGCATGCCGATGGTGGTGAGCCGCAGCCGCTGCACGGCATAGGCGAACATCAGCAGCGGTGCCGCGGTTGCCGGACCGGTGAGCAGCAGCAGGGTCAGGTGGTACGGATCGGCATGGAGGCCGATGCCGCCATCGCGGACAAAAGTGTAGATCAGATAGGCAAGCGCCACGGGCGTGAGCACCAGCGTTTCGACGAAGAGGCCGGTAGCCGAGCCGACTTTCGCGGTCTTCCGGAAATAGCCGTAGAACCCGAAGGTCAGCGCGAGGCTGAGCGCGATCCAGGGCACGCGGCCGATGCCCAGCGCCTGGACGAAAATCGCGATCGTCGCGACGGCGATGGCCGCCCACTGCCAGCGGTTCTGCCGCTCGCCGAGCAGCAGCATGCCGATGGCGATGTTGACCAGCGGGTTGATGAA
>JBKJTB010000028.1:0-8370 GCA_046594305.1 Devosia sp.
CTACGACCCCGAAGGCACGTTGCGCGGCATCGTCGGCGCGATCGAGTCGACCACGCAGTCGATCGACGAGATCATCCGCAACAGCGGGCAACTGCTCGATGCCGGCCAGGCGCGCGAATCCTGGCTAGACTATCTGGGCGGCTGGCTCGCTCTGCCTTGGCATGATGCGCTACCGTCCCCGACCAAGCGGGCGCTGCTGACCGCGGCTGGCGATCTGGTCGCCCAGCGCGGCACCCGCGCCGGCCTGTTGACGCTGCTGAAATGTCTCGTCGGCAAGCCGGCGATAATCGACATCGTGGACGTAACTGCCGACTATGCTCCGGTCCGGCTGGGCGCCGGCGTGGCGATCCCCGCGCTGCTCGCCGGCCGGCGGAAGTCGACATCGCTCGGCAGCATGCGGCTCAACTGCAAACCGGCCGACTGCGGGCCACTCGCAACGATCACGCCGACGCTGCGTATCTCGCTCATTGTGACCAGCACTACCAAGCGCCAGATGGCGCCGCTGCTTGAGGCCGTCCTCGAGCAGTTCGTGCCGTTCGGCGTTCGGGTGGTGGTCACCTGGCATGTGCAGCCGGCAGCCATGTTCACGACCGGCGACGAAATCCTCGTCCTTGGGACCGAAGGCGGGCCGGCGCTTGGCGAGGACAGCATCATGGGCCGCGCACCGCTCGGCGGGCGCGACCGCGAGCATCTGACGGAATCTGGTTTCGAGATTGGATTGCGGCTGCGCTAGCGCGGCCACGGCAAGAGGAGTTCGGGTATGGATTACAGTGCAGAAGCCAAGCGCAACCGGTTCTTTCGCGGCAAGCGCATGCAGGCCGAAGAGTTCACCATCGAACAGGGGTATGGCATCGAACGCCGCCGGCTTATCAATCGCACCGTGCTGGGTTGGGGCGTTGCCGCGGGTTACGAACTGACCGAGCAGGGCAAGCCCAAGGACAGTGCTCCGCTGCCCAAAGCCGAGCCGTCGGAGAACGGCCCCGACCAATCGAGTGCCGCGTCCCGCGACGACCTAGCCACGTCGACCCCACTCGAGGCGAGCGGCCACCCGCAGCCGGTCGAGGGTGGTTACGCCGATCAGCAGTCGCAACCTGCGGCGGACACCTACGGCGCCACGAGCCAGGTCGAGGACCGGACAAAGCACTACCCACTGCTGATCGGCGAGGGCTTCGCGCTCGACAAGATCGGTCGTGAAGTCGTCTGCGAGGAGACGTTGCTCGATAAGACCAACACTTTCATCATGGTTTGGGACAACGGCGCCTGGTGCGCCCGCGACCTCAGCAAGCTGACTGCCGGTAGCTACACGCTCGCGGTGCACTATGCCGAGGAGAAATCCGGCGCGGTGGTGCCGGCACATCTGTGCGGCTGCAGCCACCCCGAACGCGGTTATGTCACGGAGACGGCGGTCTTCTCCCTGCGCACACGCGTTGAAGATTGCGGGTGCGGCGACCCCGATTGCGCCAGCGACAATTGCACCGACTGCGTCCACGATGCGTGCGTCGGGGACATCCGCGGCCCGCACGCACGTCTCAGCCAGTGGATCAACGGACGCAAGGTTGGCTTTCAATCACATCTTCACTGCTGGGATCGTTACGATATTGCGCTGCACGAGGGCATCGATCTGGCGTGCATCCACGTCGAGCCGGCGGAGCGCGACTGCGATCCGTTCAAGGTTATCATCGAGGATGCGAGCGGACCCCGGCGGCTGGTCAAGAACAATGATCTTCTCTTCGACCTCATCCGGGGCGCTGATCTCGCCTGCATCAAGGACTTCAGTTGGAAGGCCTGGCACCGCAACCTGACCTTCATGTCCTGGGATGTCTTCGACCAACTCCTGAGCGACATCACCGTCACGCTGTCGCGGCCGGTTCGTGTCAGCTCGCTCCAGCCCGATGTCGTTGTCATCACTGCCTACATTGAAAACTCGGAGGGCTGGCGGCGAGCCTACCGTATCCCCACTGAACTGGTGAGCATGCCGACCAAGCCAATGGTCCCGGGCCAGACCGACCGCTTCCAAGTTGTGCACGACCAAACATGGTCAACGGACGAAGCGGCCAAGCTCGCGAATTCCAAGTTTCAGGATAATCCCTCCTTCTACGTCGAGATTGAGGTGCGCGGAGACCTCATTGAGGACTGCGGCGGTCTCCATCTCGACGCCAACAAGGACGGTGTCCCCGGTGGCACCTTCGTGTCGCGTCTGCGAGTCCTCGCCAAGGAGAGGCCCCCAAAACAGGGAAAGAGCGAATGACCAGCGCGACAAAATTCAGAGACAGGATGAGGTAGCAACATGAGCACCAACACAATGTTGCCGGTGACGGCAAAAGGAACCTCGGGTCTTGTTCGTCCCCTGTTCAAGCCAGGCCTGCTGCTCGAAGACGAGGACCTGACGGCGATCGTCGACTATTCCAGCACGATGACCCGCCTGCTCTTCAGCTCTCTGTTCGGCTGTGGAGTCGTGTGCGGGCTGAAAATATCCGCCCGTGCGACCTGCAAGGGTCAGAAACTCGAGATCGTGATCGGCAAGGGGCTGGGGCTCGACTGTGCGGGCAACCCGATCCACGTCACCAGCGAGCAGACCCTCACCTACGATCCGGACTGTAAGACCTTCCCTGAGCGGATTTGGGTCACGGCCTGCTACACCACCGACTACTGCCGGCCCCGGCCTGCTGCCTGCTCGGACGACGACGATCCGCAATCGGTCAAGACCCGGATGCGTGAAGGCTTCGAGCTACGCCTTCATTCCGCCCTGCCCGAGCATGCGTGTTCATGCACCGGCGAGACCGGCGAGCATGAGTGCGGCTGTGGCTGCGGCGAGTGTGGCGACTGCATCCTGATCGGCGAGCTCGATGTGAAGGGCGCCTGGCTTGGACCAGATGATGCAAAGCACCTGAGGGCCGACGCCAAGTTCGAAGCCGACGACTCCAATGTGCGCAAGCTCCGCAGGGCTCTGCAAAATCCCTGCGCTAAGGTTCCGACTGGACAAGTGGCCGCAAGCACGGACGGCAAGCGACCAGTGGTTGAGGCGACGCCGCTGCCCCCTGACGGGAAACGGCCGCAACTGGGCGCTGCTGAGATCAAGCAGCGCGAGAGGGAGCGTGCTAGGCTGGGTGAAATCGACTAGCCGCCGGATCTGGAGGGAGCACGCCACATGGCCGTTTCGCCGGCGCGCGAGAAGCAGGCTTCGGTAGCCGACCGCCGGCCGGCAACGCTGCTCGTGCAGCGCGCCGTGCATGCGCCGCCGGTCGCCTCGATGCAGGCGATGCAGCAACGTGTCGGTGATCGCGGCATGTTGGCGCTTCTCGCCCGCAACGGTTCGGGCGACGCCGGCCCCGTCGCGGGGCTCCGGGTCTCCTCCCCCTCCGATGTCGCCGAGCGCGAGGCCGCCTCCACCGCTACGGCCGTGATGCAGATGCCGGCTCCGGGTGCGGTGCGATCGAGCCAGGCGCCGGCGATTCAGCGCGCCCCCGCACCTGGTGGTGCGCCGATGGCAGGCGCGCCAACAGCTACGCCCAATGTTAGGACGGCAATAGCTCAGTCGATGAATGGCGGAGCCCCGATGGCATCGTCGGTCCGCGGTTTCATGGAACCGCGCTTCGGCGCAAATTTCAGCCAGGTTCGCGTTCACACCGGCGAGCGCGCAGCAGGTCTCAGCACGCAACTCAACGCCAAGGCCTTCACCGTCGGCAGCCACATCTTCTTCGGGCGCAACCAGTATCAGCCCGACCGGCCAGAGGGACGCGAGCTCATCGCGCATGAATTGACGCACACGGTTCAGCAGGGTGGAGCGACGCAGCAGACTATCCAGCGGGCTCCCTCCAGTCCGCCGTCCTACTGGGACCGCGCCAGCGCCGCGCTCGGCGACGCCGCTGGAACGGTGGCGGACGCGGCGGGCGCCGTGGTCGACGCGGCCACCCCCAGCCCCGGCACCCTCGTCATGCTCGCCGTGCGCCAGGTCGCCCCGACACTCGAACCGATTATCAGCGGCGGCCCGATGGGCTTTCTCGAATGGATCAGAGGTCACGCCGTCGCTGCGGTCGAAGGCGTATTCAACACCATGATGGCACCGGTCTATACGATCGCCGGCGTCTCCGCTGGTCTGACCGCCAGGGTCGCGCCGGTGATCGCCGGCCTGCAAAGCGCTGGTGCCCAGATCGCCAAGAACGATTGCGGACCGATCCGCGACGCAGCGGACAAAATCGAGAAGGCGGCGCTCAGTCTCATCACCCCCGTCGTCGAGATCCTGCAGCCCGTGGTCAAGGCGATCGAGGACTTTCTCAGTGGCGTGTGGAACACCATCGGCGCCCCGATCTGGGACTGGATCAAGCGCTACGCGGCGTTCCAGTGGGACATGCTGCAGAAGATGGTCGGCTATCTCGTCAAGGCCGGCAAATGGCTCTACGAGGCGAATGTCTCGTTCTACTCCGCCGCGTGGGGTTGGCTCTCCGAAAAGCTAGGTCTCTCCGGCGGCTCCGAAGAGGGCGGCATCTGGAACTGGATCAAGGGCAAACTGAGCGAGGTCTGGGAAGGCGTCAAGGCGCGGCTCGCCCCGTTCAGCAAGCAGCTCACCGTCATCGGCGCCACCGTCGCCGGCGTCCTCCTCGCCTTGTCCCCGGTTGGTCCGATTGTTGCGGTCGCCGGTGCCGTCGCCGGCGCCGTGCAAGGCCTGCGCTGGATCGCCGCCAACTGGGGCAAGGGCAACATCCTCGCAACGGCTCGCGTCTACGTCCAGCAGACACTCATTCCGCCGCTTGTCAGCTCCGTCAACAGACTGGGCGCTGCCTTCACCGGCGTCGTGACCTCGATCAGTGGCGCGCTCAACAATTTCGCCGCGAGCCTTGCGGGCGCCGTCGGGCTCGTCGGCGGTTCGATCCTCTCGTTCGCCGTCTCCGCGGTGCAATGGATTGCCGCCCAGGCTCAGGCGCTGGCCAACTGGGCCAACGGCCAGCTGGCGCAACTGGGCGGCTGGCTGAACAGCGCTGTCGTCAGGCTCGAGAATCTGCTGAACGGCGTGCTGCAGTTTCTCGGCCGCGTCGCCGATGTCGTTCTCGACATCTGGGGCCTGCCGGTCTTGCTGGGCGAAGTGATCTGGAACGCGGTTCCGGCCTGCGTGCGCGATCCCATCGTCGACTTTCTTGGGCCCATCATCCTCAGGCAGATCGATCTGTTCAGCGAGCTCGTCAAGAACGACGAGGCTTGGCAGAAGACCAAAAGCGATGTCGGCCGCATCATCAAGCTGGTGTTCCACAACCATGACCTGATGGGCGCGGTGAAGGAAACATTCTTCCTCATCCTCCGCGTTTTCAACCTGCCGCCCGCCCTGCTCAAGCAAGTCGCAACCAAGGCGCTGGCCGCATGGGACGTGGTCATCAAGAAGCCGATCGACTTCATCAAGAACGCCGCCCGCGTCGTCGGTGTCGCCTTACAGCACTTCTGGAACAACAAACTCGAGAACCTCAAGCTGGGGCTGCAGGGATGGCTGTTCGGGGAGATCAAGGAAAAGAACATCGTCATCCCGACGAAATGGAACGATGCGGGCCAACTCTTCGAGTTTGCGCTGAGCGTGCTGGGCATCACCTCGGAGCACGTCTGGGAGCTGATGGCCCAGAAGCTCAACCCGGAGACGGTGCGAAAACTTCGCAGCCTCCTGTCGAAAGCCGCGGGGGTGGTGACCTGGGTTCGCGATACCATCAACACGACCAAGACGCCGCTCGAAAATGCGCAGGGCATGATCAACCAGGCCAAGGATTTTGGCTCGGTGATCCTGACCAGCATCGCCGAATGGGTAGTGGAGAAGGTGGCCGAGGAAGTGGCGATCATGACTGCCGCCGCGGCTGCCTCCGCCGGTCTGTCCGAGGTCGTCGATGTCGCCCGCCGCATCTACAAGGCGCTCGTCACGTTCAAGAACTGGGCCAACCGGGTCCTGACGATGATCGATCAGGCACTCGACAACGTCCTCGATATCGCCGGCGGCAACGTCGAGAAAGTCGGCGGCGCGCTCTATAAGATCATGCAGGGCGGCCTGCCCGTGATCGTCGCATTCCTTGCCGACCAGGTCGGGCTGGGCGGCATAGGCGCCAAGGTCCGCCAGATCGTCGACGGCATCCGCGCCCAGGTCGACAAGGCGATCCTGTGGCTCATCGACAAGATCAAGGGCGGGCTGGAAAAGCTGGTCGGCGTGGTGAAAGCGGGGGTGCAGGCGCTCAAGGAATGGTGGAAGGAGCGCCGCGACTTCACCGGGGCCGATGGCAAGCCACACAAGATCTATTTCACCGGCGGCGAGAAGTCGGCCAAGCTGATCGTCGAGTCAGACCCCGAGGCCATCACCGACTATTTGGATCGCGTCGGCAAGGGCAAGGGCAACGCTGCCAAGGCCGCGCGGGATGCCCGCACGCACTACGATAAGAACATCGCCCCGTTGATCTCCAAACCCGCCGACGAGCAGCGGGCGGCCGACCTTTCAGGGAACATCACGACGCTGAGCGGCATGATGATGAAGATCGTGGGCGCGGAATACGGTGAGCTGCCGGCCAAGCAGGAAACCCCCATCTTCGAGGCGCCGCACCACGCCGTCATGAAGAAGGTGAACACCCGAAACGTCGTCACGGGCTCGGCCGCCTCGGGCGATACGCCGGAGTGGAAGAACGTCATCGTCGGCGGCGAGTTGACCGTCAGCAAAGGGTTCTGGAAGCGCATGCACATGATCACTCACCAGATCGGCGGCCCCGGAGAGCCGAAAAACTGGGTGGCTGCCCCGGTCTCTGTCAACTCCGGCACCATCGTTCGCGGCTTCGAGAAAAACATCGAGGCCCTGGTTCGTAAGGAGAATGCGTCGACCAAGAAGAACAACGTTGTCTGGGTGAAAGTCACCGCGGAAGGCTTCCACACAAAGTACGACGGCGGCCCCGGCAGGCTCTACGCCTACGATGCCGGCAAGTTCGTCTCGAAGATGCGGTTCGCGGCTGGCCTCTACTTCCCTAGGGGTGATGACTGGATTGAGGACCCGAACCCGGTCCTCAATGCGGTCGCCGACATCATTCCACCGAGCGACGAGCTCACCGGCCGTGCTCCGAACGTCAACACGGCGAGCGCCGCGCAACTGGCGGCGGTCACCAAGACCAACTATTGGTTCGCGAGCGAGGTGCTCAGCGTCAAGGGCAACAAGGACTTCGCCCACATCACCGATCTGGTGTCGCGAATTCGCGAGGCTCGCATCAAGGCGAACATTCAACGCACGACGGAGTTTGACGACTATACGAAGATGTTCCGTCGGGCCGACGAGGACAGGATCATAAGGTTCAGCTGAGATGAGCACCCTTACCGAAATTGCCGAGCAGATCGCGCGCTTGCAGTCAAGCGGCGCAGTTGAGGTCATCAAGAGCGACGACCGGTTGGAGCCCGAAGAAAAGCTCGGGGCGCTCAAGGAACTCGTCGCAGAGGATCGCATCAAGTATCCCGAATGCGTTCTGGAGCTGACTCGCATTGGCGAGGCGCTGCGAGCCTACTGGCGCTCGGTCGAGGCCATAGAGGGTGAGCAGGTCCTCGGCGAATTCCTCCTCCAGACTCCGCTCAGATTCGGCCCCGACAGCACGCTACCCGACACTTTCCAGGACATGAAATTCGGGGCCCTCCAACTGAGGGATACGCGCGTCCTCGACTGGTATGGCTACAATGGCGGTCCCGTGCACGCGCTCCTGCGGGTCATCGACCAGCGCCTCGACGACAAGGTGTGGATCTTCGACGAGCGGAATCTCTTCGAATCCGAGCTTGTCTGCTCCGACTATCTCCGCGAGCTGGCCCGAACCAAGGGCGTGTTCTACTGGCAGTACCTCTACTGCAAGGACAGGCGCCTGCAGCCCTTTGAGGTGGCTGCGCTCGAGCGAGGCCTGTCGTTCCTCGAATCCGCGTTTCAGGAAAACTGTGATGACCTGCGCAAGCGGCTGGCCGCATCGCCGCGCTCGCCCTGACCGTCTACGACGCAATCCAGGGCCGCTCGCGGACGCGGCGCATGGCGTGCGCGCGGCGCGGCAGGTTCAGCTTTTCGAGCACGTTGTGGACATGGTGCTTGACGGTGGCGACGCTCAGGTTGAGTTCGCGGGCAATCTCCTTGTTGGTCATGCCGCGACCGATCAGTTGCAGGACATCGCCCTCGCGTCGGGTCAGCGGCGCGTCTTCAGCCGCCGGGTCCGACGGGGGCTCGGCGCGGAACAGAGCCCGCAGCAGCCCGCTCGAAATCTCTGCCGGACACGCGAGCCGCCCGGCAATTGCATCGCGCATGACCTTGGCGACCGTTTCGACGGAGGCGTCGCGCGCCACATAGCCGGAAAATCCGGCGCGCCCGCACCGGATCACATCCTGACGCTGCTCCCTGAG
>JBKJTB010000357.1:0-9111 GCA_046594305.1 Devosia sp.
ATCACCACGCGGTGCCACTCGGTCTTTTCCTTGCGCTCGCCGGAGTTCTTGTCGCGCCAGTTCTCGGACGTCGCGACCGATAGATTGACGACCTTGTTGCCGCTCGGCAGCGTCCTCACTTCGGGATCCGCCCCGAGATTGCCCACCAGAATAACCTTGTTCACACTGCCTGCCATGGCTCAGTCCTTTCGCTCTTACGCTGCTTCCTTGAACGCGCGGCCGGTATTTTAGCCGACCGGCGTCGGCGCCGTGCGGTCAAATCTCAATTTGCGCACAGGCGCGTTGGTTCCTGTTATGTTCTCGGCGAACGGCGCCGTCAAGCGTACCCGCGTCAAGACATTGAGAATTTCCGGCGCTTACCGATCACCCAGCCACGCCGTGAACGAATCCGAACAACCTAGCTAAGCCTCCATTCAGCCCTTCGGTCGCAGCTTCACCTCACGCACCGGCTGTCGGTGCCCATCGACAATCCAGGGAGACTGCTATGACCACTGTTCAAGTTATGCGTCGCCGCACCTTTGTCACCGGCCTCGCCATCGCGCTCACCGCCGCTATCGCCGCGCCTGCCGCCTTCGCGCAGGTCACCCTCAGCCCCAACGTCGAGCTGCAGCTGCTCACGCCGGATCGCGTTGTCACCATCCAGCAGGGCAACGGCCTGCGCATGGTTGATGCCTGGGACGACGGCACTCACGACTGGACCGTCGTCACCCGACCCCACCAGAACAACGACAGCCAAAAGTGGCAAATGACTCAGGTCAGCAGCAACGTCTATACATTCAAGCAGTTGTCGAGCGGCCGCTATCTCGACGCCCACGAAACCGGCGACGCCGGCTACGACTGGCGCATGGTCACCCGCCCGCAGCAGAACAACCAGAGCCAGCAGTGGCTGCTGGTCGACTACGGCGGCGGCTTCTACACCATGCAGAACGTGCTGCTCGGCCGCTACGCCGACAACACCCTCGACGCAGCACTCGATTTCCACCTGATGACGTCTGACGAGTCCCCTGGCAACAACAGCCAGACCTTCCGCATCGTCGACACCAACTGAATGCGCCTCAGCGAACCTGCACCCGGACCGCCCGTCCTCGACGTGGCGGCCCGGCCGCATCGCCCCGGCGCCGCAGCCCCACTGGAACCGGCCGATCCACGTGCCGTGCGGTCAAATCTCAATTTGAGCACAGCGATTGTCGTTCTTGTTATGTTCCCTTGATCCGGCTAGGTCAAGCGAGGACGTTGTTTCTGCCATAGTGATCCAATAGGTTCCGCCCGATTCAAGGCCAGGATTGATGAGCGACACCGTCAACAATGCGAGCCCGCGCGGCTCCTTCTTCTCGACGCGCGTGATGAACACGCTGCGCTATTCGGTGATGAACCTGTTCATCATCTTCGGCACCGGCTTCATCGCGCTGGGCGGGCCGTGGACCTATATGGGCCTGCTCTTCTCGTTCTTCCTGATCGGCTATGTGGACGAGCTGTTCGGCGATATCTCCGATCGCGAGAACATGCCCCCGATCTGGTACTGCCAGTTGATGCTGTTCGCGACGCTGCCGCTGCTGCTGTTCGCGACGCTCATTGCCTTCAACGTGGTGACGACAACCGGCGCCGCCAGGCTCGACTGGTTCCCGCGCATGCTGGGCATCGACCCCGATAGCGCCCGCACCTGGACGCACTACCCCCTCTGGATCCAGGGGCCGTTCGTCAGCCTCGGCATGTACTACGGCGCCGCCGGTGTGAACGTCGCGCACGAGCTGATCCACCGCACCGACAAGGAATGGGACAAGCTGGTCGGCCGCTGGCTCCTCGCCCTCACCTGGGACACCGGCTTTGCGATCGAGCATGTGCACGGGCATCACCGCAACGTCGGGACGGAACTCGACCCGGCCACGGCGCGGCGCGGCGAGTACATCGTCGCGTTCGTCTGGCGCTCGACGATCGGCCAGTGGCTGAGCGCCAAGAAGTTCGAGGACGACCGCCTGAAGCGCAAGGGCCTCCCGAACACGGTGCTCAGCAACAAATTCTGGCGCGGCCAGTTGATGACGCTGGCGGTGCTGGCGTTCTACATGGCCTTCCTCGGCTGGTGGGGTATTCCCGCCTTCATCATCTCGGGCGCGATCGGCAAGATCTATCTTGAGGTGGTCAACTACATCGAGCATTACGGGCTGGTGCGTCTGCCGGGCACGCGCGTCGAAGCGCGGCACAGCTGGGACAGCCACCGGCGCGTCTCGGGCGGCATGTTCTACAACCTCATGCTGCACGCCAACCACCACAAGGTCGCCACCCGCCGCTACTGGGAACTGGAGCAATCGCCACCCGAAGAGGCCGCCACCCTGCCCCGCGGCTACATGGCGATGATCCTGTTCGCCTTCCTCGGCCGCCCGTTCCACCGCTACATCAACAAGCACCTGGCCCGCTGGGACAGGGAGTTGGCGAGCCCGGAGGAGGTGGCGTATCTGAAGGGCAAGGGTATCTATTATGGAGATGTGGCGTAGTTCGGTAGCGCGCGCCGTCCGTACACCAATATACGCCAGTGGCGTATTCTGAGTTGCACTTATTGCGCCATTGGCGTATATGCATCTCGTGCAGATCGTCCGTACCCGACGATACGTCAAAGACCTGAAGCGTCTCGGCGTGGCCGCCGGGGAGCAGGACGTTCTTGAGCGCTCCATCGCCTCCGATCCGACCGCCGGAGATGTCGTTCGTGGATTGAGCGGCATTCGAAAACTCCGTTTCGCTTTCGGCGGTCGCGGAAAGAGCGGCGGAGGGAGAGTAATCTACTTTTTGCAGTTGGCGGACGACACGGCATTGCTGCTGACGGCCTATGCCAAGAACGAGAAGGCCGATCTCAGTTCCGATGACCGGAAGGCCTTGCTGACTCTTGTGAAGGAAATGACCGATGGCAGATAAGCGCACCGACCTCGGCAGGGCGTTGGAAGAGGGATTGAACGAGGCACTCGCTTGGAAGCGGGGAGAACTCGCTCTCGAAACCGTCAATATCGATCCCATGCCGGCCGACCGAATCCGTGCGATCCGCAAGCGGGTGGCCAGCTCCGCAAAGGCTTTCGAAGCCCGCTTCGGCATCCCTGCCGCCACGATCAACAATTGGGAACAAGGGCGTCGTAAGCCCGATCCTGCCGGTCGGCTGCTGTTGAAGGTCATCGAAATGGACCCCGAGGCGGTAGAGCGCGCGGCACGCGAACAGACCCCTTGACCGACTCCCCTTTGTTCCGCTTATGTTCTCGCGACGCGTTGGCGCTGTGAGATGACAGCGGCATTGGGTCGTGGTTAGCTTGCGGATGCGGCGGCTTCTTCCTATTTCAGGGCTTCCGTTCCCGCACCCCGTAACACTGACAGAAGCTGGCAGATCATTTGTGTAATGGTCCGGTTTCTGCCGATGGATGTCCGATGCCCACGAAGCCGCCCTCTTCCCCGAACCGTGAAATCGTCATTCGCGGCGCCAAGGAGCACAATCTCAAAAACATCGATCTGAGGCTGCCGCGCGACAAGCTGATCGTGATGACGGGGCTGTCGGGCTCGGGAAAATCGTCGCTGGCGTTCGACACGATCTATGCCGAGGGGCAGCGGCGCTATGTGGAGTCGCTGTCGGCTTATGCCCGACAGTTCCTCGAGATGATGCAGAAGCCCGACGTCGAGCAGATCGATGGGCTGTCGCCCGCTATCTCGATCGAGCAGAAGACCACCTCGCGCAATCCGCGTTCGACGGTGGGCACGGTCACCGAGATTTACGACTATCTGCGCCTGCTGTTTGCGCGCGTCGGCATCCCCTATTCGCCGGTGACGGGCCTGCCGATCGAGAGCCAAACCGTGAGCCAGATGGTCGATATCGTGCTCGGCCAGCCCGAGGGCACGCGGCTGTTCCTGCTGGCGCCGATCGCGCGGGGCCGCAAGGGCGAGTACAAGCGAGAACTGAATGACCTCATGCGCAAGGGGTTTCAGCGCGTCAAGATCGACGGCGAGTTCTGGGACATCGAAGACGCGCCCAGCCTCGACAAGAAGATCAAGCACGACGTCGAAGTGGTGGTCGACCGGATCGTGGTCGCGCCGGATATCGCGACCCGCCTCGCGGAAAGTTTCGAGACCGCGCTGAAGCTGGCCGACGGCATCGCCTTTGGCGAGTTCGCGGACGAGAAGGATGAAAGCGGCGGAGCCCGCCGGCTCATCTTTTCGGAGAAGTTCGCCGATCCGATTTCGGGCTTCACCATCCCCGAGATCGAGCCGCGGCTGTTCTCGTTCAACAATCCGTTCGGCGCCTGCCCGGTCTGCGACGGCCTCGGGACCGAGCAGAAGATCGATCCGGACATGATCGTGCCGGACATCACGCTATCGCTGCGCGACGGCGCCATCCTGCCCTGGAGCAAGACCAGCGCGCCCTACTATCAGCAGACGCTGCAGGCGGTGGTGAAGCACTTTGGTGCGTCGACAGGCACCGTTTGGGAAGATCTGCCGAAGGACGTCCAGGACGCCGTTCTATACGGCACCGGCAACACGCCGATCAACTTCGTCTATGATGACGGGCTCAGGACGTACAAGACCAAGAAGCCGTTCGAGGGCGTCATCGGCAATCTGGAACGGCGCTACAAGGAGACCGAGAGCGCCGGCATGCGCGAGGAAATCGAGAAGTTCATGTCCTCGAAGCCCTGCCTCGCCTGCAACGGCTATCGGCTGAAGCCGGAGACGCTGGCGGTCAAGATCGACGGCCTCCACATCGGGCAGGTGTCGGAGATGTCGATCCGCGCCGCTGCGGAATGGTTCATCGGCCTGCCCAAGCGGCTTAGTGCGCAGCAGAACCAGATCGGCGAGCGCGTATTCAAGGAAATCCGCGAGCGCCTCGGCTTCCTCAACGATGTCGGCCTCGATTACCTGACGCTGGGCCGCGGTTCGGGCTCGCTGTCGGGCGGAGAGAGCCAGCGCATCCGGCTCGCGAGCCAGATCGGCTCCGGACTGACCGGCGTGCTCTACGTGCTCGACGAACCCTCGATCGGGCTGCATCAACGCGACAATGAGCGGCTCCTCGAGACGCTGCGGCGGCTGCGCGACATCGGCAACACGGTGATCGTGGTCGAACACGACGAGGACGCGATCCTGACGGCGGACTATGTGGTCGACATCGGTCCGGGCGCCGGCGTGCTCGGCGGGCACATCGTCGCCGAGGGCACGCCCGACGATATCCTCAAGAACAAGAACTCGATCACCGGCCAGTATCTGAGCGGCAAGATGTCGATCCCGACGCCCGTCGAGCGGCGCGTGGCGCAAAAGGGCAAGAAGATCCATCTCGACGGGGCGACCGGCAACAATCTCAAGAACGTCTCGGTGGATGTGCCGCTGGGCCTGTTCGTTTGCATTACCGGCGTGTCCGGCGGCGGCAAGTCGACGCTGATGATCGACACGATGTACCAGGCGATGGCGCGGCGGCTGAATGGCGCCCGCGTCAACCCGGCGCCGCACAATCATCTCACCGGCCTCGAATTCCTCGACAAGATCATCGACATCGACCAGTCGCCGATCGGCCGCACGCCGCGCTCCAACCCCGCGACCTACACCGGGGCCTTTGGCCCCTTGCGCGAATGGTTCGCTGGACTGCCGGAAGCCAAGGCGCGCGGCTACGGGCCGGGCCGCTTCTCGTTCAACGTCAAAGGCGGGCGCTGCGAGAAGTGCGAGGGCGACGGCGTCATCAAGATCGAGATGCACTTCCTGCCCGACGTCTACGTGACCTGCGAGGTCTGCAAGGGCCACCGCTACAATCGCGAGACGCTCGAGGTGCAGTTCAAGGGCAAGTCGATCGCCGACGTGCTGGACATGACCATCGACGAGGCGACCGAGTTCTTCGCCGCGGTCCCCTCGATCCGCGAGAAGTTCGCGACGTTGCAGCGCGTGGGCCTGGGTTACGTGAAGGTCGGCCAGCCGGCGACGACGCTGTCGGGCGGCGAGGCGCAGCGCGTCAAACTCAGCAAGGAGCTGAGCCGCCGCGCCACCGGCCGCACGCTCTACATGCTCGACGAGCCGACGACGGGCCTCCATTTCCACGACATCCGGAAGCTGCTCGAGGTGCTGCACGAGCTGGTCGATGCCGGCAACACCGTGGTGGTGATCGAGCACAATCTCGAGGTCATCAAGACCGCCGACTGGATCATCGACATGGGTCCGGAAGGCGGTGACGGCGGCGGCGAGGTCGTGGGCATCGGTACGCCCGAGGATCTCATCGAGAACAAGCGCAGCTATACGGGCAAGTTCCTCAAGGAAATCATGGAGCGGCGGCCGGCGAAACGGCGTCCGACGCGGCAGGCGGCGGAGTAAAACACTGTGCCGAGTGCCACGGACAAACCCGCTGGAATGCCTGACCCGATATTCAAGTTCGGGGAAGGAGTAACAGCGGCGCTCGCCGATGTGGACGACGATCTATCTAGGATTGCACGCGATCTTCACTCGTCGGACGGCGTTTTCTATCACTACACGAGTGGCCAGGGCCTACTCGGAATTGTCTCATCTAACTCCCTTTGGATGTCCGATTCCTACTTCATGAACGACTCTTCGGAAGTCGGTCATAGCGTGGGTATCTTTGAGGAGGCCTTTGATCTTCTCAAACCCGGAGACCTCACCTCCGACGTCTGGCCGGTCTTCCAGAACGCCATTCGGGTGATGCGGGAGCAAATGCAGGCATCTCGACCACTCATTTTCTCCATGAGCACCGGCAAAGACCTCCTAAACCAATGGCGGTACTACGGGAACGACACCGTCGCCTACGCAATTGGGTTCAATAGCCGCGAGCTCGGGGAAATCATGTGCGACGACAACGTCTGCACATATGCGCCGCTCCTCTATGACCGCTGGGAAGCCATCCAAGAATGTCGCGACCACATCCTGCGGCACCGTGCCGTCGTCGGTCGACTGCTGGCTACTCACTCGCTAGAGGATGAAGACACGGCGAACCTAATCATTTCCAGCGCTCTAGCAGGGCGACTGTTTGCTCGCGCGGCATTCCTGAAGCATGAAGGATTTAAGGCCGAGCAAGAGGTACGCCTCATAGTCGATCTCGCGAGTCACGCGAATCCAGAGGTGTTTGAATTTAGGTCGTCGAAGTTCGGGCTGATTCCGTTTCTCCGTGCCTACATGCCTAATGGGGCCATACTTCCCATCGTAAAGATTGTCATCGGTCCGACGCCCTATCAGGAAGCAGCGCGGACATCTGTAGAGTTGCTCCTGCGCAAGCACGGCCATGAGAATGTCAGTACAGAGTTCTCAACCGTTCCATTCCGGCAATGATCCGGCGCATTTGCGCCAAGGACTCCCGCTTCGTGACCGTCTTATGAAATCGGCATGCGGATTTCGCATGGCCCGGATGCCCGCATCCGGGTGGAAGCGACCGCCAAATCAGACCATCTTCCGGCTTCCTGCAATCTCCCGAAGGGAGCCGTCACATGTTCATCCGTGCCGTCTGGCGCGTTAAGCGCCTGATCGACATCAAGCAGACGTTGCGGGAAATGGAGGTGCCGTCCACGCGAAATGCCGATCTTCTGGGTATTTCCGGGCCGGATTTCTCGAAAATGACCCGCGGCCTGTTTGATCGCCTGCCCTGAGCTTCCCTGCCCGACAATGACAGCGGCCGTCGGCACACCCCGGCGGCCGCTTTTCTTAAGGGCCGCTTAACATCGACAAAAAGAGCTATGCGTTTTCTGCAGCCGAGTTCTGACCAATCAACCCCTGCTCAGACTCCCTGCATAGGACTATCTCTCCACTTGTAGCGAGCGGGAACGGTCCCGAGCGCAACGAAGGAGAAAAATGAAATGGGCATCCGCCAGACTCTCAAGAAGTGGTCGGCTTACCAGCAGACCGTCCGTGAGCTCGCCGCTCTCGACAATCGTCAGCTGAACGACCTCGGCATTTCGCGCACCGATATCACCAAGATCGCCCGCGAACATGCGCGCGCCCTCTAAGGTTTCCGCGCTAAGCCAGACGACGACTACAATCCGAACGCTCGCTTCCTTGTAAAGGCAGC
This sequence comes from Devosia sp., assembly GCA_046594305.1. Lineage (GTDB taxonomy): Bacteria > Pseudomonadota > Alphaproteobacteria > Rhizobiales > Devosiaceae > Devosia_A. Next base: position 8,012 of record JBKJTB010000357.1, read on the forward strand.
GGGCGTTTTGATTTTTGGGCCTCCGCTTGGTAGGAGCGCCCCATGAACATTTCCCCTATCCATATCATCGGCGCGGGCCTCGCCGGCTCCGAAGCCGCCTGGCAGGCCGCCGAGGCCGGCGCGCAAGTCGTCATCCACGAGATGCGGCCGCACAAGCTGACCGAAGCCCACCTCACCGGCGGGTTTGCCGAGCTGGTCTGCTCCAACTCCTTCCGCTCCGATGACTTTGAGCACAATGCCGTTGGGCTTCTCCACGAGGAGATGCGGCGCTGCGGGTCGCTGATTATGCGCACGGCGGACATCCACAAGCTGCCAGCCGGCGGCGCGCTCGCCGTGGACCGCGACGGATTCTCGGAGGCGGTGACAGCCGCCGTCCGCAGCCACCCCAACGTGACCGTCGAGTTCGGCGAGATCGCCGGGCTGCCGCCCGCGGAGTGGGACAATGTCGTCGTCGCCACCGGTCCTCTCACCCCACGGCCGCTGGCCGAGGCGATCCAGTCGCTGACGGGCGAGGCGGAGCTGGCATTCTTCGACGCCATCGCGCCGATCATCCATGCCGAGTCGATCAACATGGACATCGCCTGGGCACAGTCGCGCTACGACAAGGCCGGGCCGGGCGGCACCGGCGCCGACTATCTCAACTGCCCGATGGACGAGGCGCAGTACAACCGCTTCGTCGATGCGCTGCTCGAAGGCGAAAAGCACGTCTATCACCAGTGGGAGAACGTGCCCTATTTCGACGGCTGCCTGCCGGTCGAGGTGATGGCCGAGCGCGGGCGCGAGACGCTGCGCTGGGGTCCGCTGAAGCCGGTCGGGCTGACCAATCCGCGCAACCCAACGGTCAAGGCCCACGCCATCGTCCAGCTTCGGCAGGACAATGCGCTGGGGACGCTGTGGAACATGGTGGGCTTCCAGACCAAGCTGAAGCATGCCGAGCAAGTCCGCCTGTTCCGGACCATTCCGGGGCTGGAGAACGCCGAGTTCGCGCGGCTAGGCGGGCTGCACCGCAACACCTTCCTCAATTCCCCGGTCCTGCTCGACCGCCAGCTGCGGCTGAAATCAGCGCCGCACGTGCGCTTTGCCGGGCAGATCACCGGCTG
>JBKJTB010000216.1:0-4903 GCA_046594305.1 Devosia sp.
CTCCCACTGCTGCTCACGGTAGTAGCCGCCATCTCATGGGGGCTCGGCAACATGGCGAGCAAGAAGGCGGGGCGGATCGACATGCTCGGCCTCATCGTCTGGTCCGCGCTCGTGCCACCCCTGCCGCTCCTCGCCGCCTCCCTGCTCTTCGAGGGATCGGGCGCCATCCCCGCCGCACTCGCGCACATCACCTGGCGCGGCGTCGCATCGATTGCCTTCATGTCCTACCTCGCGACCATCTTCGGCTTCAGCGTCTGGGCCTGGTTGCTCAGCCGCCATGCGGCTGGTTTGGTGTCACCGTTCGCGCTGCTCATCCCCGTGGTCGGCATTATCAGCGGCGCGCTGCTTCTCGGCGAGCACGTCACGACGCTTGAGATTGCCGGTGGTGCGATGGTCTTTGCCGGCCTGCTGCTCAACGTCTTCGGCCCGCGCCTTTTCGCGCGGCGCGCCAGCGCCTGACCTACCTCGTCAAGCCGGCCTTGTACTGCACTGGCGTTTCGCCGAGCACCTTCTTGAAATCGGTGATGAAGTGCGGCTGGCTGCTGTAGCCGAGGTCGTAGGCGATAGCGGCCCAATCCGGCTCGTCGGCCGCGCGAATCTGTGCGGCGGCGGCCAGCAGCCGGTGCCGTTGCAGCAGCCATTTGAGGCCGATGCCGACATAGTCGCTGAACACTTGCTGCAGCCAGCGCTCGCTGCGCCCGAATATCTGCCCCACCGCCCCAACTGAAGTCAGCGTGTCGTCGCTCTCGATCGCGGTGATGATCGCGTTGACGAGGTCGATGTCGCCGTCAAAGCGAGGGGCGCGGGCACGTAGCAGATCGGCAAACGCTTCTGCCGCTGCTTCGTCGTTCATGGCAAGCAGCTCTGCTGCGAAGGTGGCGCGGATTTCCGGGAAGGCTTCGGATAGATCGGCGTTCCGGTCCTGCAAGTCCGCCATGCGGCCCGGCCAGAATGCCTTGAAGCCGCCGGGCCGGAAGCGGACGCCGACGATGCGTCCGGTGCCGGTGGCGGCATAAATGCGCTTGCCCCGAAACGTGCCCTGGATGCCGCTCGCTTCTGCCGACACGAACAGGTCGACATAGGGCCGATGCATCACCTCTGCCGATTCGTACGTCCCCGCCGCCACGTCCCAGCGGATCGACCAGAAATGCTCGACGAACAGCCGCAGCTCGGCTGGTGGCGGCGTCGCTGCGAATTGCACATTGCGTGCAAACCCCGCCGGATCGAGCCGGCCGCGCGGATCGTAAGTGTCTGCGGGTTTTTGAAATACGGGGGCCGGACGCGTTGGCATCATGGCGCCATCAGATCACGAAAGGACTTCAACATGACGACCAACAAGCACTTCCTCCGCGGTATGGCCACGGTGAATTTCTGGGCCGACGACGTGGCCGCGGCGCGCGACTGGTACGCAAAGCTCTTCGGCGCCGAGGCGTACTTCCAGATGCCCAGCAAGGAGACGCCTGCCTATGTCGAGTTCCGTATCGGCGACGATGCCGACGAGTTCGGCATCATCGATCGGCACTATGCCCCTTCGGCGATGCAGTCCGGCCCGGGCGGCGCGATCCTCCTCTGGCATGTCGACGATCTCGAGGCGGCCTTTGCGCGCCTCCTCGAAATGGGCGCCACCGAATACGACCCCATCACCAAGCGTGGCGAAACTGGCTTCGCCACGGCGTCGGTGGTCGATCCCTTCGGCAATGTGCTGGGCATCATGTACAATCCGCATTTCGCCGAACTGCACTGACAACAAGGACGAAGCGGACCTAAGAGTTCGCTTCGTCCGCCACCGGTTCGGGCAATTCGGGCCGCAGGAAATCGCCGGTCGCGTTGTCCATCACCCACAGCTCACCGGTCGAAATATCGAACCAGGCGCCATGCACCTTGAGCCGGCCGTCGGCCTCGCGCTCGGCGACATAAGGGAAGGTGCGGAGGTTCTTGATCGAGTTGCGCACCGAGAGCCGCTCGAGCACGGTTTCGCGCTCGGTCGGGGTGAGGAACGAGTATTTCGCCACTTCGGCGGTGACCGGCGCCAGGAGGGCCATCCACTTGCTGATGAAGTCGCCCTGCGCCAGCGCATGGCCGGGGTTGAGCGCGGCGCGGATACCGCCGCAGCGGCCATGGCCGAGCACCACGAGGTTCTCGACTTCGAGCGCGGCGACGGCGAATTCGATGCCTGCCGAGGTGCCGTGCTGGCCGCCATCGGGTTGAAACGGCGGCACGAGGTTGCCGACATTGCGCAAGACGAACAATTCGCCCGGCCCCGCGTCGAAGATCGTCTCGGGCGCCGCTCGGCTGTCGCAGCAGGCGATCACCATGGTGGTGGGGGACTGGCCGTCCTTGGCGAGCGTTTTGTACTTGCCCTCGGTTTCGGCATAGGGCCCGCGGATGAAGGCCGCATAGCCGTCGATCAAATTCTGCGGAAAGCTGTGCATGCGCCCCGATTACCGGTAAGTGAGCCGCCGTTCAACTCTCACGCTGCGCAGGGCTAGCCATGCAGATTTACCGCTTCCTTTCCGGCGACGACGATTCCGCCTTCTGCCACAAGGTCACCAAGGCCCTGAGCGAGGGCTGGGAACTGCACGGCTCGCCCAGCTATGCTTACGACGCGGTCAGCAAGAAGATGCGCTGCGGCCAGGCCGTAACGAAGGTGGTGGCCGATCAGCCGTACGATCCGGACAGGAAGCTGGTGGATTACCGGTAGGGGCGGGCAGGCTTTTGGCGGCTATCCCGAATATGAACGGCCGCTTCACGCCCCATTCCGGCACGCTCCCCTAAACCCACACTCAAGAACGCGGCGAGATGAAGCCGCACCCTGAGTGGAGTGCCGGAAAATGCGTGTCAAAGTCCTGAGCCTGGCCCTGTTCGCCGCGATCATGGCTTTGCCAGTGCCCGCCAGCCTTGCGCTGACCGGGTCGTTTTCCGCTCCCTCTCCGGTGGCCCAGGTTGTTGTGGGTCACGAGAATCTGCGGTTCCTGCTGCAGGATCCCTTCCTCATCGACCAGATGAGCTACGCGCCTCCGGCGAGCTTTCTGGCGCTCGATCCAGCGCAAACCCTGCCAAACCGCTAGGAAAGTATGCGCTTCAGCGCGGCATATTGGAGCAAAAGGATGGTCTTGGCGTCGGCGATCTCGCCCGTTTCGACCATTCTAAGCGCTTCCGCAAAGGGCAGCCGGATGACCTCGATGTCCTCACCTTCATGGTGCAGCCCGCCGCCCGCACCATCCGCCGGCGCATCGACAAACCCGACATAGAGCGTCAGCCGTTCGGTCACGGAGCCGGGGCTCATGAAGGCGTCGTAGGCTTTGATCAGCTCTCCCGCCCGGAACCCGGTTTCCTCCTCGGCTTCCTTGCGGGCGCAGGTTTCGGCGTCGTCGCCTTCGAGTTTTCCGGCGCAAACCTCGATCAGATATGGGTTTTCGCCCCGGTAGAAGGCGGGATAGCGGAACTGGCGGGTCAGAATCACGGAGTTGTCGCTCCGGTCGCAGAGCAGCACGGCCGCCCCGTCGCCGCGGTCATAGGTCTCCCGAATCTGGTGCTGCCACTCGCCGTTACGGCGCCTGAGTTCGAATTCGTGGCGCTGCACGAGGCCCCATTTGTCCGCGAGCGTCGTTGTCTTGATCGGGCGGAGGAAGTCGGTCACGGCGGGCTCCGGGGCTTGTCCGCCGACTTTGGACGGCTCGGACCGAATCTGAATGGCGGATTTGGCAGAAAGTCTGACCCAGGCCCCGGCATTCCGCTTTGACCTCGACGAGTCAGGCGGTTAGAAGTCTCGAACCATTCCAATCTACCGGCGGCGCCTCCGCCGAACCGCCGTCGAGATGTCCATGGCAGCCCGCTCCAGGCCCCTTTCACCGCACCTCCAGATCTACCGTTTCACGCTGACGATGGCCAATTCCATCATCCAGCGCGGCACCGGCATGGCGATGTATTTCGGCACGCTGCTGATCGTCTGCTGGCTCGGCGCCGCGGCGCTGGGCGATGGACCGCTCGGCGTCGTGAACGCCATTTTCGGCTTCTGGCTGGTGCAGATCGTCCTCTTCCTCGCCACCTGGGCGCTGTTCCACCACATGCTGGGCGGCATCCGCCACTTCATCTGGGATTCGGGGCATCTGCTCGACCCGTCCGGGCGCGAAATGATCACCCGCATCCAGTTTGCCGGCTCGATCCTGCTGACGCTGGGGGCCTGGGCGCTTTTCGTGTGGTTCGCATGATCGACAAGGCCACCATCGCCGATCCCAAGACCAAATACGGTCACGGCGGCACGCGCGAATTCATCGGCCAGCGCGTCACCGGCGCGCTCAATGTGCTGTTCACGATCTTCTTCGTCTGGTTCGTTGTTCGCCTCGCCGGCGCCGAGCGGGCCGAGATGGTGGAGGTGGTGCGCAATCCGTTCGTCGGCATCGCGCTGATCCTTCTCATCCTCAATGTATGCGCCCATATGCGCATCGGCATGCACGAGGTGATCGAGGACTATGTCGACGCGCCGGGGCCGAACCGGTTGCTCAGCACGGCCAACACTCTCTTCGCGCTCGCTGTCGCCGTCGTGACGATCGTCGCCGTCGCTAAAATCATGTTCTGGGGTTAGCGCATGGCCGCATATGAGATCATCGACCACGAATTCGACGTGGTGGTCGTGGGCGCCGGCGGTGCGGGTCTCCGCGCCACGCTCGGCATGGCCGAGCAGGGTTTCAACACCGCCTGCGTGACAAAGGTCTTCCCGACACGCTCGCACACGGTTGCGGCGCAGGGCGGCATCGCGGCTTCGCTCAAGAACATGGGACCCGATAGCTGGCAGTGGCACATGTACGACACCGTCAAAGGGTCGGACTGGCTCGGCGACAATGACGCGGTGGAGTATCTCGCGCGCGAGGCTCCGGCCGCGGTCTACGAGCTCGAGCACTAT
>JBKJTB010000307.1:0-13274 GCA_046594305.1 Devosia sp.
CTCGCGCCCGATACCGCACGGGCCGCGACGAACGGCATGTGGAACTGACCTATCCGGCCGATGCCGACATCAGCGCCCGGCGCATCTCGGTGCTGACGCCGGTTGGCACGGCGCTGATCGGGCTGCGCGTCGGGCAATCGATCACCTTCCGCACCCGCCACGGCCGGCCGGAAATGCTGACGCTGCTGGGCGTGTTGCCGCCGCAGAATGACGGGCCGGAGGCGGCCTGATTCGCCGCGACGGCCGCCGCCGCGCCGCGCTGCCTTGCCGGAACGCAAAGTCCGGCAAGGCGTTAGCGTGTCACAAATCGGTCGGCCAAAGGTCACGCAATGGCCAAGCGTCAAAGTTAACAAAGCGTGACACCCGCTTAGGAGACTTGCCCATGCGTGCTTCTGAGTTTTCGGCCAGCCATATCGTCGCCCGCGCCACCAGCGGGCAGCGTCTGGATATCCAGTATGATCCCCGCACCAATGCGATCGTCTTCCTCGAGGACGATTGGTCGGCGGATTCGCGCGGCGGCGCTGCCCCGCGGACGGCGTTCCGGGAGCAGCTCGAAACGCCGGTGATCCGCCGCCTGCGTCGTCGCGCTGCTTGAGCGGGATTTAGCCGGAGCTTAGTCTGTCTCCACCAAGGAGGCAGCTATGCCCGTGACCCAGGCGCTGACGCGCCATCTCAAATCGACCGATATCATTCCGGCTGCCGGCGTAGTCGGCGGCGAATGGCTGGACAAGTCCGCCGACGGCAAGACGTTCGAGGTGACCAACCCCTCGACCGGCGAGGTGCTGGCGGTGCTGCCCGATATGGGCGTGGCCGAGGCGCGGCGCGCTATTGCCGAGGCGGAAACGGCGCAGATCGAGTGGGCGAACAAGACCGGCAAGGCGCGGGCTGCGGTGCTTCGAAAACTCTACGATCTCATGATGGCGCATCAGGACGATCTCGCAGCGATCATGACGGCCGAGCAGGGGAAGCCGCTGGCCGAGGCCAAGGGCGAGATCGCCTATGGCGCGGCCTATGTCGAATGGTTCGGTGAAGAGGCGAAGCGGGTTTATGGCGACACCATCCCCGGGCATCAGGAAGACAAGCGCATCATCGTGCTAAAGCAGCCGGTAGGCGTGGTGGCGACGATCACGCCGTGGAATTTTCCCAACGCCATGCTGGCGCGGAAAATGGCGCCGGCACTGGCGGTGGGCTGCGCGGTGGTGAGCAAGCCGGCGGGCGAAACGCCGCTGTCGGCGATTGCGCTCGCCAAACTCGCCGAGATGGCGGGGCTGCCGGCCGGGTTGTTCAGCGTGATCCCGTCGACGCAGAGCTCGGCGATCGGCGTGGAATTCTGTTCCAACGAGATCGTCAGGAAGCTGAGCTTTACCGGCTCGACGGAAGTGGGCCGCATCCTGATGCGGCAGGGGGCCGAGCAGATCAAGCGGCTGAGCCTCGAGTTGGGCGGCAACGCGCCATTCATCGTGTTCGACGATGCCGACCTCGATGCCGCAGTCGAGGGTGCGATGGTCAGCAAGTATCGCAACAACGGGCAGACCTGCGTGTGCGCCAACCGGCTTTATGTGCAGGCGGGGGTGTACGACGCTTTTGCCGAAAAGCTGGTGGCGGCGACGCGGAAGCTTCGTGTGGGCGACGGATTCGCGGAGGGCGTGACGACCGGGCCGCTGATCGATCGCAAGGCGGTGGAGAAGGTCGAGCGGCATCTGGCCGACGCGACGGCCAAGGGCGGCAAGGTGCTGCTGGGCGGCAAGGCGGCGGGCGGGCTGTTCTTCGAGCCGACGGTGATATCAGGGGCAACCGCCGAGATGGTGCTGGCGCGCGAGGAGACGTTCGGTCCGGTGGCGCCGCTGTTCAAGTTCAAGACGGTGGACGAGGTGATCCAGCTGGCCAACGCGACGGAGTTCGGGTTGGCGTCGTATTTCTACGCCAAGGATCTGTCGCGGGTGTTTCGGGTGGCCGAGGCGCTGGACTATGGGATGGTGGGGATCAATACGGGGCTGATCTCGACCGAGGTGGCACCGTTCGGCGGGGTCAAGCAGTCGGGGCACGGGCGCGAGGGGAGCAAGTACGGGACGGCCGACTATCTCGATATCAAGTATTTGTGCATCGCGATCTAGAGTCCGCCTCTCAACTTTCGCAAGGCCTGCAGAAACTTCCAGCCCCGGGATGTCGTGACCGCCTCTAGCCTGCTCCGCACGCGGGCTGTTGCCTCGTGAGCTTCAACGAGCCTTTGCCTGGAAATCCCGGCCGGCACGACAATGATCGGACCGATGCCAGTGCCGTGCCGCACGTTGTCCTTCCAAGTCTGTTCGGGCCCGAGGTGGAATTGGACGATAGTGGGGGCATCGGGCGCCAGACGTACGCGGAAAGTGCAGGTTCGGCAAAAGAGTGACCCGCTCCTGAACTCGGGCGAAAAGAGCGGTGGGCGTCGAATGCCCGAAATCTCAATATTGGTACGTCCTTGTCCCTCGCTATAGACCGGAAAGCTGACCCAGGCTCGATCGCCTGCAACGTTGAGCAGCACCTTCGGGTTTGGATTGAAGGTGGTCCAGCGGATGCCATTTTCCGGGTCGTTGGCCCAATCCATTTCGTACCAGCCGGCGCGTTGCTCCAGTACGACGCCCTGACCGAGCGGGAGCAATGGGGGACGCACCAGACCCTTTCGTGCGAGGTTGCGGTTCGCCAATTCACCGGGCTCGTGGGCGCTAAAGTCCTCTGCACGATTGTTCATGAAGCCGCGGCTCTGGCGGGCGAGCTCGACACTCCTGGCGACGAAATCCTCGGCGTTGGGTCCGCTCAACCGGGTGAGCGCCGCCTCCTGCTCGTCCGATTCGTGCCGCAGGTAGCTGAGGTGGCGGTGGCCGGCGGCGAACTTATGTGCGGTGACAATGCCGGTCGATTCGAACGACATGCCTGCTGCGTCGGCTCTGAGCTCGAAGTCGGCATCGACCGGGGCTCGAATATCGGCGGGGCGCCGCCATCCGCCGAGGCGCTCGAATACGTCCCTGCGGTGCGCGAGTCCGGATGGAGGGACAAAATGCTCCCGGATTTGCCCGGGGCGGTCAAGCAATCCATGTACCAGTGCCAGAGGTACGCCAGGCTGCATGTGGTAGATCGTCCCGCTCGCGGCAAAGTCGGGCGCAGACGGACGCCGCAGGACGGCCAGCATCTCTTCGAGGTGGCTGGCCGCCCAGATGTCGTCATGGCCGATATAGGCGACGAAGGGTGCTTGGGCCCGCTCAAGTCCTGCATTGTTGGGGCCGGATTGGCTGCCCCAACGTTCGGGCAGGTTGTGCCATTTGACGCGATCGGACCCAACCGACGCGACGACCGCGGCGGTATCGTCGGTGCAATTGTCACCGATCACCCAAAGCTCGAAGTCCGGCATCGCCTGCATCAGGACGGAACGGATGGACGGCAAGATATGGCGACCCCGATTGTAGGTCGCCATGATGACGGAAATGGCTGGGGGCCGGTTCAAGCGAAGCTATAGGGCACGCCGGGGTGGTCCTTGGGCAGTCTGGCCTTGTCCGGGTTTGCAGGGTCGTAGGCTCGCGTCGGCATATTGACGAAAGACGCAGTTACGTCGCCGACGTTCTGAACGCCATGGATCACAAGGGGTGGAATGGTCACGAGCAGGCGATTGGCGGCGCCGACGTCGAGGACGTTGAGCTTGCCGTAGGTCGGGCTGCCGGGGCGAACGTCGTAAAGCACGACCTTGAAAGATCCGTTTGTACAGGCGAGCCGATCGGACTGCCTGCGATGAAAGACCCACGCGCGTACGGAACCCGGTTCAGCTGTCACCCAGTACACATGGGGGGGCTCGGGTTCGAGCGCGCCGTAGTGCGTCGACATCAGAACGGTCAGCGTGCCCCGGCCGTCCGGATGGACGATCAGCCGCTGCAGACGGAGACCCTCGATCTGATCCGGGATGGTGACATCGGCGAATGGAGGATCGGTCTCTGTCCAGGGGAGATCGTCCGTGAAATCTTCGAGGGTCAGCATGTGAGTCTCACTATGGTGTTCGCGCCAGCGTGGTCCCGGACGTTGTCGTCATCACGGCGATACGGCATCTTCAAGTCGGTGATAGAAGCTTGCCACCAACACGGCAATTGGCTCGCGAGTCTAGACGGCCGCGCCACCTGCCCTGGGTCATTTCACTTTGAACCACGGGTCGATGCCGTAGTTCCAGGTCAGCTCTTCGCCGGCTTTGATGCCGCGCAATGTCTCGATGCACAGCACGTCGCCCTCGATGTCGGATTCGATCTTGCAGTTGGGGGTGTCGGAGTGGTTGAGGAGGCCTGCCCAGCCGAGGGGGAAGGCCTGGATGAAGGGCGGCTCGTCCCACTGGAAGGGGTAGTGGCTTAGGACCGTCGAGCGGTCGAGGCGGTCGGCTTTCTTCATCTTGATGACGGGGCCGGCCTCGACCATCTTGCCCTTCTTGATCGGGCGGGTGGCGATGACGCCGCGGCCTTTACCGTCGATGGAGACCAGTTCTAGCAGGCCGGGTTCCGGCAGGACGATTTTGGCTGGCACTTGAGCGAGAGCTTTCGGGTTGGAGCGTGGCACCGGCGCGCGAGGCAACCGTGGCTCGCTCTTAGCCGACTCCGCCGCGGGCCTCTAGTGGCGATGCGCGTGGGCGAGCGGGGCGGTGCCGGCGAGGCTTTCGATGATCGGGCAGTCGGGCCGGTTGTCGCCGTCGCAGCACTGGGCGAGGTGGGCGAGGGTGGCGCGCATTTCGCCGAGCAGCGCGATCTTGCTGTCGAGTTCGGCGATGTGGCTGAGGGTCATCGTCTTGACGTCGCGGCTCGAGCGCTGGCGGTCGCCCCACAGGCGGAGCAGGCCGCGAATGTCGTCGATCGAGAAGCCGAGATCGCGGGCCCGGCGGATGAAGCCGAGGCGGTGCACATCCTCGGCGCCGTAGTCGCGATAGTTCGAGTCGCGGCGGTCGGCGGCCGGGATGAGGCCGATGGATTCGTAGTGGCGGATCATCTTGGCCGACACGCCCGTTGCCTTGCTGGTTTCGCCGATCTGCATTTCTTTCGCCTCCGGGCCTTGACCTTACCATGATGGGAAGGTGCATATCAAAGGTCAAGAGGGGCGACCCAGGTATCGGAGACGTTAGCTATGCACGACCACCATCATCCTTCCCCCGACGCGGAAACGGCCATCGATCCGGTGTGCGAGATGGTCGTCGATCCCAGGACCGCGCGATCGGCGGAGGTGCGCGGCAAGACGTACTATTTTTGCTCGGAGGGGTGCCGGACGAAGTTCGTGGCGGATCCGGACAAGTATCTCAACCGGACGCCGTTCGTGTTGCCGCCCAGGAAGGCGGCAATTGCACCGATAGCGGCGCCGGCACCGCACACGCATGCGGACGGTACGGATTGCGCCTGCGAGACCGATGGCGAGGGCGCTGGGCACGATCATGCCGGCCACGATCACGCGCATCATCATGTGACGGCGGCAGCAGTTGCTGCGGCGCCGGTACCAGCGGTCACCAAGTGGACTTGCCCGATGCATCCGCAGATCGTCTCGGACGGCCCCGGCGATTGCCCGATCTGCGGCATGGCGCTCGAGCCGATGGTGGCGTCGCTCGATGACGGGCCGAACCCGGAGCTCGCCGACTTCACCCGGCGGCTGATCGTCAGTGCGGTGCTGAGCGTGCCGATCCTGCTGCTCGCCATGGGCAGCATGGTGGGGCTGCCGTTCCGGAGCTGGATCGGCGAGCGCACTGCGCTCTGGGCCGAGCTGGTGCTGGCGACGCCGGTGGTGCTGTGGGCCGCCTGGCCGTTCTTCCGGCGGTTCGTGGCGTCGATCCGCAATCGCTCGCCCAACATGTGGACGCTGATCGGCCTCGGGGTCGGCGCGGCCTATCTGTTCTCGGTGGTGGCGGTGGTCGCGCCGCAGCTCTTCCCGATGGGCATGGGGCACGCGGGGCCGCCGGTCTATTTTGAGGCCGCCGCGGTGATCGTGGCGCTGGTGTTCCTGGGGCAGGTGCTGGAGCTCAGGGCCCGCGAGGCGACGGGCAAGGCGATCCGCGCGCTGCTCGATCTCGCGCCCAAGACGGCGCGCCGGATCGTCAATGGCCGCGAGGAGGACCTGCCGCTCGACCAGGTGGTGGCGGGCGATCTGTTGCGGGTGCGGCCGGGCGAGGCGGTGCCGGTCGATGGCGAGGTGACGGAGGGGGAGTCGGACGTCGACGAATCGATGCTGACCGGTGAGCCGGTGCCGGCGGAGAAGGTGCCGGGCGCCAGCGTTACGGGCGGCACGCTCAATGGCTCCGGCTCGTTCGTGATGATTGCGATTGCAGTGGGCGCGGCGACGCGGCTCAGCCAGATCGTGGCGCTGGTGGGGACGGCGCAGCGGAGCCGCGCACCGATCCAGGCGCTGGCCGACAAGGTGGCGGCGTGGTTCGTGCCGTTGGTGGTGGTGATCGCATTGGTGGCATTCGCCGCGTGGATGGTGTTCACCGGCGATATCGCGCAGGCGCTGGTGGCGGCGATCTCGGTGCTGATCATTGCGTGTCCGTGTGCGCTGGGGCTGGCAACGCCGATGTCGGTGATGGTGGCGACCGGGCGCGGGGCGCATGCGGGCGTGCTGATCAAGGACGCGGAGGCGCTTGAGACGCTTGCGCGCGCCGATGTGCTGATCGTCGACAAGACCGGCACGCTGACGGCGGGCAAGCCCGTGCTGGGACAGGTGGTGGCCGAGAAGGGTGTCGACGAAGGCTGGGTGCTCGCGGTGGCGGCAGGACTGGAACGGGGCTCGGCGCATCCGCTGGCGCACGCGATCACGACAGGCGCAGAGGCGCGCAGTGCGAAGACGCTTGAGGTGACGGAGTTTCGCTCGGTGACCGGCAAGGGCGTCGTGGGCAAGCTGCGCGATACTCCGGTTGGCCTCGGCAACAGGGCGCTGATGGATGAGCTGAAAGTGCCGCTTAGCGACGCGATGCTGGCGCTGCAGGTCGAGCATGCCGGCAAAGGGCGGACGGCGATGTTCGTCGCCGAGGGCGGCAAGGCGATCGGGCTGGTGACGGTGACCGATCCGATCAAGCCGAGTGCGAAAGCTGCGATCGACACGCTCCGGGCCGACGGCGTCGAGGTGATCATGGCGACCGGCGATGCAAAGGGCACAGCCGACACGGTCGGGCGCGAGCTCGGGCTGACGCGCATCGAGGCGGGCATGACGCCCGAGGGCAAGCACGAGCTGGTGCTGGCGCTGAAGCGGCAGGGAAAAACCGTGGCCTTTGCCGGCGACGGCGTCAACGACGCGCCGGCGCTCGCGGCGGCCGACGTGGGGATCGCGATGGGCACGGGCGCCGATGTGGCGATCGAGTCCGCCGGGATCACCCTGCTCAAAGGCGATCTCGCCGGTGCGGTGCGCGCCCGCAAACTCGCGGGTGCGACGCTGAACAACATCAAGCAAAACCTATGGTTCGCGTTTGGCTACAACGCCCTGGGCGTGCCGATTGCGGCCGGCGTGCTGTTCCCGCTGACCGGCTGGCTGCTGTCGCCGATGTTTGCGGCAGCAGCGATGGCGTTGAGCTCGGTGAGCGTCATCGCCAACGCGCTGCGCCTCAATTCAATCAAACTGTGAAGGAGTGAAACGATGAAGACGATCGCATTGGCCGCATTGGTGCTGCTGACGGGAATGGCCGCTGCAACGGCTCAGGAGAGCGCTTTGCCAGAAGCATGTCTGCCGGCAACTGCGGCCCACGACATGGGCAGTGCCGCCGAAAGCCCGATGGCGATGGCGCCGGTGGACGAAGCGCATCAGGCGCTGACGGCGGGCATGGACACGATGCATGCCGACATGGCTGCAGGCACGCAGGCCGAGGACATCGACGTTGCCTTCATCTGCGGAATGATTCCGCACCACCAGGGCGCAATCGACATGGCGAAGGCGGAGCTCAAATACGGCGACGACCCCTGGGCCAGAGAGATGGCGCAGAAAGTCATCGACGTACAGGAGGCCGAGATCGCGCAGATGAAGGATTGGCTCGCGAAACTCGCGCCCTAGGCCGGCGGACGTCCGCGGAGGAACGCGATGAGGTGGCCGGTCAGGGCTGCCTGCGACGGATGGAGTGTCGGATCGGACGGCAGTGTCAGCCGTCCGATCGGATTCAGTGCCTCGAGCAGTTCCGGGTCGATGCTCTCCATGTCGACGAGGAAGTTGTAGCGCGGGCCGAGCGCGAGGTGGCCGCGCTCATAGGCGTGGATGGCGTCGAGGCTGGCGGGGATGAGGAGCGTCGGGTCGAGCGTCTGTGGAGCGGAGCCGATGTTCAACAAATAGCCGCGCGGATCGGCGGCGGCTTCGGCGCGAAGGTCTTTGCCGGTGAAGGCGCAAGCGTGGCCGTAGGCCTCGAACAGTGTGGCGAGCGGGTCAGCGACGAACTGGCGCCCGTGCGCTTCGCCAAATCCGCGCGGCCGCTTCGGTTTGCGCGGTGCCATACCCCCTCCGCATTTCCGCGGAGTGATTGGTACGGCAAATTGCGTATCCGGGACAGGGCAGGCCGACTAACATGTTAGTTGACCGCCAACATTTTAGTGGCGTAGAGCAGGGCCGAAACCCAGGGGCCACGCATGTCTGCACTCGACCGCGCACTCACCATCGACGAGTTGAAGGCGATCGCCCGCCGGCGGGTGCCGAAACAGTTTTTCGACTACATCGATTCAGGCGCTTACACGCAGCAGACCTATGATGCCAACGAGGCGGACTTCAAGAAGATCACCTTCCGGCAACGGGTGGCGGTCAATCTCGAAAACCGTAACCTCGGCTCGACGCTGCTCGGACAGCCGGTGAGCCTGCCGCTCGCCATCGCGCCGGTCGGCTCGACCGGGATGACCGACGCGGATGGGGAGATCAAGGCGGCACGGGCGGCCGAAAAGTTCGGCATTCCGTTTACGCTGTCGACGATGGCGATCTGCTCGATCGAGGACGTGGCCGAGAACACCACCAAACCGTTCTGGTTCCAGCTCTATGTAATGAAGGACCGTGCCTTCATCGAGCGGCTGATCGACCGGGCCAAGGCGGCAAAATGCTCGGCGCTGGTGCTGACGATGGACCTGCAGATCCTTGGGCAGCGGCACAAGGATCTCCGCAACGGACTGACCGCGCCGCCGAAATTCACGCCGCGCTTCGTCGCCGAGATGATGGTGAAACCCGGCTGGGGGCTGCGCATGCTCGGCACGAAGCGGCATACGTTCCGCAACATTTCGGGGCATGTCGACGACGCGGTCAATCTTGCCAAGCTCAGCGAGTGGACCAGAACGCAGTTCGACTTGACGCTCAACTGGAAAGACATCGCCTGGATCAAGAAGCGCTTCGGCGGGCCGGTGATTGTCAAGGGCATCCTCGACAAGGACGATGCGCAACTGGCGATCGACAATGGCGCCGACGCGATCGTGGTGTCCAACCATGGTGGGCGGCAGCTCGACGGGGCACCCTCGACGATCCGCGTGCTGCCCGAGATTGTCGATGCCGTGGGCCACAAGACCGAAGTGCTGATGGATGGCGGCATCCGTTCGGGGCAGGATCTGCTGAAGGCGCTGGCGCTGGGCGCCAAGGGCGCGCTGGTCGGCCGCATTATGGCCTATGGGCTGGGCGCGGGCGGCGAAGCCGGAGTGACGCGGGCGCTCGAGATCGTGCGCAAGGAGACCGACACGTCGATGGCGCTGATGGGCGAACGCGACATCCGCAACATCGGGCTGCATAATATTTACGCGAACGACCTCGATAAGCGGCAGGGGTACTAGCCAACCTTTCTGCGAATTCATGCAGATTGCGCTGAATCAATGCGGCGACGGCGGCGATCCGGGCATGATGGCTCACTTTTCCAGGAGCCTCCCATGTCTACCCCTACGTCCCGCGACACCTATGACGGTGTGACGATTGCCTTCCATTGGATCACGGCGCTGCTGGTGTTCGTGCTGCTCGCCACGTCGTTCGGCTGGAAGTATTTGCCGCGATCCTGGAACTTCAAACAGTTCGAGGGCCTCCACATCTCACTGGGCATCGCGCTCGCCGCAGTCATTGTGCTGCGCCTGCTGTGGCGGCTGTTCGTGGGGCGGAAACTTGGCGGCACCGGATCGACGATGACCGATTTGCTGTCCAAGCTGGTCCACCTCGCGCTCTATGTCCTGGTCATTGCACAAGTGGTGCTCGGGTTCGGGCTGCGCTGGTTCCAGGGCGAGGACTTCACCT
Organism: Devosia sp.; assembly: GCA_046594305.1. Lineage (GTDB taxonomy): Bacteria > Pseudomonadota > Alphaproteobacteria > Rhizobiales > Devosiaceae > Devosia_A. Next base: position 10,204 of record JBKJTB010000307.1, read on the forward strand.
TCTTCGGGCTGTTTTCGATCCCGAGCCTGGTGCAGGCAAACCGCGGTCTCGAGCATCAGTTCGAGGATCTGCATAGTCTCAATGCGTGGGCGATCCTGATCCTCGTGGGGGCGCATTCGGCCGCCGCGCTGTTCCATCGCTATGTGCTGAAGGATGGCGTGCTGAAGCGGATGCTGCCGGTCGCGAGGTGAGATCACACTCTCGATCTCTCAGTCGTCATCCCCGGGCTTGACCGTGGACCCAGCGAAGTCCCCGATTGGCCCGAGCGCAGTTGGGTGGCCGGGTCTTCGCCCGGCCATGACGGTGGGTGGGACGGCGGGAGAGCAATCCTGACTGCGACTACCAGTCGTGGGTGCCGTCGGCGCGCCAGGTGAGTTGTTCGGCGATCTTGTGGCCGAGCATTTTCACTTCGGCTTCCGGGACGCTGGCGACGACGGTGCAGGTGATGGTTTTGGTCGACCAGTAATAGGCGTCGGCGCCGCTGCCCTTGCGATAGATCCAGTCCTCGGCCTGGTTCGGCAAGGCGGCGGTGATGTAGATGGTGAGGCGCTGCGCTTCGCCGTTCTCATACATCAATTGCGCGGCGGGACTGGGGAGGCCGTCGTTCGGATCGGACGGCAGCAGGCGGCCGCCGAGGAAGGTGAAGCCGTCGCTCCGCAGGTCCGGCGCGTCGATGGGCGTGGTGATGCGGTTCGACAGCCACGTCATGAGGTTGGGCGCATCGGCGGCGACTTCGACGGCGCGGGTCTTTTCCTTGACGTAAAGCGAATGCGCGGTGACGGCGGCCTCGATCAGGTACTCGCTCGCCGCCTTGGTGGGCGTCAGGTAGTCGCGGCCGAACCAGCCCACCGAGCTGCCGAGCGCCACGAGGACGATCGCGGCGGCGATATTGGTGAAGCTTTGACGACGGCCGATGCGGATTTCGTTGGCGATGCGGCGCGGCGACAGCTTCGCCGTAACCGGCTCGTTCGTCACAGCGGGGAACAGGACGCGCATCGCCTCGTTCTGGCGCTGCCAGCCGGCGACTTCCGCTGCGGCATCGGGGTACGCTGCGAGATAGCGTTCGACGGCCGCGCGCTCGGCTTCGCCCAGTTGCCCATCGGCAAAGGCGTGCAGCGCATCGGCAGTGATCGCGAAGGGTTCGCGCGTCATTTCACAGTCCTCAGTCTCGGTTCGTCCGCCGAGCCGGTCAGTGTACGCAGGGCCGCACGGGCGCGGCCGAGACGGGACATCAGGGTCCCGATTGGAATGCCGATCGCCTCGGCGGCTTCGGCATAGCTCATGCCCTCGAGCACGACCAGCAGCAGGGCTTCGCGCTGCTCGGCGGCGAGGGTGTCGATGGCGCGGGCCATTTCGGCGAGCGCGATGCGTCCCGGCTGTGCCGGAGCAACGGAAGGCTCGACCAACATAGTTTCAACCGGCACGTGCTCGCCACGCCGCCGGCTGGTCCGCAACTCGTTGCGGTAGAGGTTGAGCAGGATGCGGAACAGCCAACCCTTGAGCGAGCCGGTGGGCTTCCACAGCCCCTGCTTGCGGATCGCCCGTTCGAGGCAGTCCTGGACGAGATCGTCGGCGCGGTCGGCATTGCGCGTGAGGGCGCGCGCATAGCGGCGGAGGGCCGGCACGCTTTCCTCGATCTCGTCCAGGAACTGTTGCAAGAGCAGTCCTTGCTTTGGTTTGTGACGCCGCGCGCTCGGGCGGGAGGTCTAGTCTACCCCAGCGCGCGACGCGATTACATCGCCTCTACGGCAGTGTGCCAGGTGCCGCCGACGCCGTCGCCAGTGGTATCGCCGGGCTTGGTGTCCTTGATCCACAGATACAGCGGCCAGCCCTTGTAGGCGACGATCGACAGATCGCTGTCGGTGCGGTCCATCAGCGTCCAGTCGCCGGAAACGGCGGTGTCGGCCGGAACCAGAAGCGGCGGCCAGTTGACGGCGCACTGCTCGTAGCAGTTGGACGAAACGCCCATGGCGTCCTTGTCCCAAGTGTACAGGGTCATGCCCTTGGCGTCGGTGAGGATTTCCTTGCCACCGACAGTCGCCGATTTCACGGCGCCGCCGAGATAGTCGTCAGCCATGGCGAAGGACGTCGAAAACAGGCCGGCAACAGCCGTGGCCAGAAGCAGAGTACGCAGTTTCATTGATTTCTCCCTTGGAGTCCGAGGGCTGCCGATTGGCGCCGCACGAAGCAAACAACACGGCGGTTGGGAGGTTATTCCGTCGGCGGAGAAAAATCTTGTCCGGGGGGCGGGCATTTGGTTTTGTGGGCACAACGACAATGGGAGGACTATCACTATGAAGAGACGGCAGTTTTTCGGTGCGGCGACCGCTGTGGCGGCCACCGGCCTTGCCATGCCGGCGATTGCGCAAGCCAATCCCAAGATCAGCTGGCGCCTCGCGTCGTCGTTCCCGCCCGGTCTCGATACGATCTATGGCGGCGGCGAAACGCTGGCCAAATATGTGTCGGAAGCGACCGACGGCAATTTCACCATCGACGTGTTTGGTGCAGGCGAAATCGTGCCGCCGTTTGAGGTGGTGGACGCGGTGCAGGCGGGGACGGTCGATCTCGCCCATACCGTGGGCTATTATTTCTCGGGCAAGGACGTGGCCTGGGCGGCGCTCTCGGCCATTCCATTCTCGCTCAACGCCCGCGGCATGAGCGCCTGGTACTATTATGGCGGCGGGCTCGATCTCACCAACGCGTTTTTCGCCAATTACAACATCGTCGGGTTCCCGTGCGGTAACACGGCAGCGCAGATGGGCGGCTGGTTCCGCAAGGAGATCAACACGGTCGCCGATCTGCAGGGCCTCAAGATGCGGGTCGGCTTCGCCGGGGCGATCATGACCAAGCTCGGCGTTATCCCGACGCCGATGGCCGGCGGCGAAATCTACAATGCGCTCGAAAAGGGCACCATCGACGCGGCCGAGTGGGTCGGCCCCTATGACGACGAGAAGCTCGGCTTCCAGAAGGTCGCGCCGTACTACTACTATCTCGGCTGGTGGGAAGGCGGCCCGACCGTCCACCTGATGTTCAACAAGGCCAAGTTCGACGAACTGCCGGCGAACTACAAG
>JBKJTB010000326.1:0-8531 GCA_046594305.1 Devosia sp.
ATTGATGCGGCTCATCGAGCCGTTGACCTTGGGCTCGAACTGCACGTTGGGCGCGATGGTCTTGAGTTTCGGACCGAGCTCCTCGACGAAGGCACGGGCCGGCGCGACGTAGCCGGCTTCGTAGAGTGGGCGGTTGGCGTCGAACCAGGCCTTTTCGTTGTGCGCGGTGATCCCTTTGAGGAATGCCGGAGTTTCCTGCGGAAAGCCTTTGAAGGTCATGACGCGATCCAGACCGGGACGGACTTGAAGGCCGGGGTCCTGCTGCGCGGATCGACCGCGGTGCCGCAGAGCACATTGGCTTCGGGATAATAGGCGAGCGCCGAGCCGCGCGGCAGGTCGAACGTCGTGGCAACGGCGCTCATCTGTCCTTGGTCGGACGCCAGTGTAACCCGGTCGCCTTCGCGCACGCCGGCGGCGCTCATGTCGTCGCGGTTGAGGAACACCGCATCGCGCGGCGCCTTGTTGCGGTAGGTGTCGTGCTCTTCGTAGATGATGGTGTTGAACTGGCCCTCGGAGCGCACGGTGGCGAGCGTCAGCTTCTGCCGGTCGAGCGCCGGGATCGGGGTCACGGCGAAATGCGCGCGGCCATCGGGTGTGCCGAATTTCGCATTGTGCAGAACGCGGTTCTTGATGTGGAATTCCTTCTTCGCCACGTCGATATCGGCGAGCTGCTCCATGCCCGGAACGATTGTGGCGATCACCTTGCGGACTTCCGGATGATCCTTGAACTTTGCGAACGGGATCGGCGAGCCGGGCATCAGGCGGGTGGCCAGATCGCAGAGGATCACCGTCTCGGGTCGGACATTGTCGAGCCGCTCAATGCCGCCGTCGCTGAGGCGGACGAAGTTGAACATCGATTCCTGCGTTGTGGGCGACCATTCCTCGTCGCGCGCCGTGACGGGGAGGATCATCGCTTCCCCCTCCCCCAGCCCGTGCACATGACCGCGGTTCATGGTGGTGGTGAGAAACAGCTTGAAGCCGATGGCCTCCATGGCGCGCGTCGCGAACTCGGTGTCCGGCGTCGCGCCCCAGAGGTTGCCGCCCATGATGATGGCCGCGTCGATCCTGCCTGCGGCCGCCGCTTCGAGGCCGGCCATGGTGTCAAACCCCTTCTCGCGCGGCAGGGTGATGCCGAAGGCCCGCTCCATCGCCGCAAAGATTTCGGCCGAGACGATGGGCTTGACGCCGATCGTGCCGATCCCCTGCACGTTCGAGTGACCGCGCAGCGGCAGGAGGCCCGCGAAGGGCCGGCCGAGCATGCCACGCAGCAGCGCGAGATTGGCGATGGCCTCGACATTGGCGGTGCCGTGCAGATGATGCGTCATCCCCATGCCCCAGGCGAAGACGACGTTCCTGCGCCGGGCATAAGTGGATGCCACGCGAAAAATGTCGTCGCGCTGGATGCCGCAGGCGGCGGTGATCTCGTCCCAGCTCAGGGCATCGAGGTCGGCCTTGAAGGCGTCAAACCCCTCGGCATGAGCGGCGAGGAAGTCGCGGTCCTCGGCGCCGAGCTCGAGCACCGCCTTGGCCAGCCCCTTGAACAGCGCGATATCGGAGCCGATGCCGGGCTGCAAATAGTCGGACGCGATCTCGTCGCCGCCGCGCAGCATCGAGCCGGGGCTCTTGGGCACCGCGAATTTGACGAGGCCGGGCTCCTTGGCCGGGTTGATGACGATGACGTCGCCGCCATGGTCGCGGCAGTGCTTCAGCATGTGGATGAAGCGCGGATGGTTGGATGCCGGATTAGCACCGATGACGAAAATCAGATCGGCTCCGGTAAGATCGTGCAGCTCCACCGTCGCGGTGCCCTTGCCGATGGTGGTCGCGAGGCCCTCGCTGGTGGCCTGGTGGCAATAATACGAGCAGTTGTTGACGTTGTTGGTGCCCCACGCCCGGGCGAGCAACTGGAAGACGAAGCCGGCTTCGTTGGAGGAGCGTCCGGAGGAGTAGAAGAAGGTTCTGTTGGGATCGAGCGGCGCCAGCTTCTCGGCCGCGTGATCGAGCGCCCAGTCCCAGCTCACCGGCAGCCATTTGGTGCTGCGCGGTCCCTTGTAGAGCGGCGTGTTGAGGCGCCCTAGGCGCTCCATCTGCCGGCCGGAGAGGCGCGACAGCTCCTCGATCGTGTGATCGAAAGTGTCGTGCGCGATGCCGGGCTGGATATCGGTCGATTGCGCCTGCACCGATTTGTTGCAGACCGAGGGGAATTCGCCCAGCTCATTGGTCATGCCGCCCATCTGCCCGCCCATGCCATAGGCACAGGCCTTGCAGGTGTTCTTCGCGGTCAGCGCCTTGGCGGATTTGCCCACGCCCATCCGGAGAATCGTGTCGGCGGCGTAGAGCAGCTTCCGGGGGCCGCCTCCAACGATACGGCGGCGCTGGTCGTCGATGGTCATGGTCACTCCTTGCCGGGAGCTTAACCTGTGCCACGCCGGGCGCAACAAAAGAGGCGCGGAATCTCGGGGGATGAGATCCGCGCCTCAGGTGCGTCTACGGAGTCTGGAATGGGGTGTGCGTCCCCTAGAGCACGTAGACGATGAGCACTTCGCCGCTGTGGTCGGCGGCAATGACGTCGCCGGACGAATAGCCCCTCGACTGCAGTCCGGCCCTGACCTTGGCCTGTGCCGCGAGGAAGGCCTGGAGGCGGGCAACATTGGCGCTGCCGCCGGCCGCTGCTTCCGCATCCGCAACTTCGCGGTCGCAGATGTCGACCTCGACGATCTTCAGCGAGCGGGCGTTGGCCCAGCTGTTGAACGTCGCGCGGTTGTAGGCGTGACGCTGGATCAGCTCATCGAGCTGCGCCGTGGTGAGGGTCAGGCACGCATCGGTGCCGGCCGCGGTGAAGAAATCGCCGCCAGAGCCGCTACCGTTGCCGCCGCCGTTGGCGGAACCACCATTGCCGTTGCCATTCCCGCCAGCGCCATTGCCGTTGCCGGCACCACCGTTACCGCCGGCACCGTTGCCGCCGTTCGCGCCGTTGCCGCCGCTGCCGCCACCGCCATCGCCACCACCGGTGGTGATCGTCACGCTGGCGGCATTGTCGCCGCCGACCGTGGCGTTGCCATCGGTATTGGGCAGCACGCCGGTGCCGGCGACGCCGTCATTGCCGGTGCTGATGTTGACCTCGGCCAGCGGCTTGTCACCGCCATCGGTATTGAGATCGGCATCGATCTTGGTGTTGCCCAGATCGATCGCGACGAGCTGGTCGGACGAGCCGCCGAGGTCAAGCAGGCGGCCGTTGCCGCCAAGATCGACATCGAGCAGATCATCGACGCCATTGCCGCCGGTGAGGTCCAGAAGCCGTCCATTGCCGAGGTCGACGCCGGCGATATCGACGAGACCGTCAGAGCCGCCCAGATCGAGCAGGTTGCCATTGCCGCCCAGATCGAGCAGATCGCCGTTGCCGCCAAGATCCAGCAGGTCGCCGTCGCCGCCGAGATCGATGACGCTGTCGCCATTGCTGTTGAGATCGATGAGATCGCGGCCGCCGCCCAGATTGATCAGGCCGCCATCGCCGTCATTATCGATGAGGCTGCCGACGGCGTTGTTATTGCCGCCACCGATGTCGCCCAGGTTCACGTCGACCGCGGCGCCGGCATTGCTTCCGCCGCCAGTGTTGCCACCAAGCACGTTGCCGGTATCGACGCTGACTGTGGCATCGGCATTATTGCCGTTGCCCAGATCAACCAGCGGAGCATTCCCGCCCAGATTGAGCGAAAGCGCGTACCGGAAGTGCAGTCAAAGCAGTCGTCAGCAATGCAATCGCAGAAAGTTTAAGGGACTTTCTCATTTTGCTTCTCCTCTATTGGAGTCGCTCTCATTCGCTGACGCATTCGCGTTGAGGCGACGCTGGTCTACCAACAGAGTGCGCGGCCTCTTCGTTTCTTCACTTGCAACGGCGTGGTTGCGTGAAGTTAAAGGGGGAGGGTGCAATTGCACACATCCCCCTTCGAGAGGTTAGAGCATGAACAGGATGGGGTTCCCGTTCTTGTCGATGTCGATCGCGATGACGCGATTGAGGTTGGTCAGGTTGAGGGCCTGGCGCTGGTCGGCGCTGCGGCAGTTCGCGAGCAGCTGACGCAGGGCGTAGATGTCCTGCGAGTAACCGGCGAGCGCCTTCTGCAGCGCACCCCAATCCTTCTGCGGCACCCAGCCCGACACTTCCGCCACATTGAAGCTGTTGAGGCAGACCGCGCGGCCGTTCGAGACGCGCAGATAGTCGCGTTCGGCGAGGATCCTCAGTAGCGCCTTCAGGCGGCTCGAGATGCCCGACGGAATGATGAAGCCGCCACCGCCATTGCTGTTGCTGTAGTAGTTGATGGTCGTGCCGCCGCCGTTGCCGCTGCCGCCGCCATCTCCACCACCGTGGCCGCCACCACCTCCGTTGCCGCCGCCATTGCCACCGTTGCCGCCGTTCCCGCCGCCACCGTTGCCATTGCCGCCGTTGCCGTTTCCACCATTGTTCCCGTTGCCGCCGTTGCCGCCGGCACCACCGTTCCCGCCGTTCCCGCCGCCGCCGCCATTGTCGTCATCGTCGCCGCCAAGGACGCCACCGAGGTTGGGGAGTGTGACGCTGATGCCGCCATTGCCGAGGAGGCCGAGCGGGTTGGTGGTGATGGACCCGCCGCCGCCGCCCAGAAGCTCGACGCCAACTTTGGTCCCTCCGCCCTGGGCCGGATCGGTGGTCACCGCGGCGACGCCCAGATCGAGGTCGAGGCCGTCGAGGTCGACCGGCAGCGTGACGCCGTTGCCCCCGAGCAGATCGCCAACGATCGGGAGTGACCCGCCGCCGCTGCCGTTGCCACCGAGCAGGTCGCCGACGATGGGCAGTGAGCCCCCGCCGCCATTGCCGCCGCCGTTGCTCCCGCCGAGGTTGACGGACACACCGTCCGACCCGAGCAAGCCGATCGACGTGCCGCCATTGCTGCCACCGAGCGAAATGATTTCGTTCGAATTGCCGGAGTCCGATCCGGTCTTGACCAGTCCGCCGAGCAGCGAGGCGCCGCTTGCAGTGAAGGGAATGAGCGACGTCGCCAAAAGGCCCGCCGCAAGCAGTCCGACTATTGTTTTCATCTCACGTCTCCCATTGGCTGCTTCGTTGTGAGCAGCACTTGCGGGGACTAGAGAGCCGGAGCCAACCTAAAAACAAGTCAACTCGAACGGCATTCTGATGAGGCGGAAAACCGCGCCTTTCACAGGCGATACGGGAAATGTTCTAGGTCGTACGCGTGTCTACGGACAAGCGAGACCCGGGCAAAAGAAGGAAGGCGCGGGACCGAAATCCCGCGCCCCTTCGGCTCAGCCTATAAGGGAGCGTCAGCCCTCATAAACCTCTACCGAACCGTCGGCGCACACGCCGGTCGCGAGGACCGTCGAGGCGTCAATTCCGTTGCCGTCGAGCGAACTGTTGAGCTGCGCGTTGAGCGCTGCGCCAAGATCGTCCGGCTCGTCCAAATGACTGAGAGGGGGATCGAAGGCCGTAGCGGGCGTCCCCAGGAGGGCTGCGACCAGTGCGGCTATCGAAAGGGCGGCTGTCGCCTTCATTGCTCTCTCTGTCTTTTCGCTGATCGACGCTTTGAGCGAGCCACCTGCGAGAGTTCACCGCCTAAACGGAGCGAATCCGGGAAAGGTTGCGAGGTTGTCGCGGTCATCCCCACGGCAGCAAAAAGCCCCGCGCCCTTGCGGGCACGGGGCCGAGGCGTCGGTGCAAACAACCTCTGCCGGAGATGAACTCCGGTGACCAAATCTAGCGCAATTGAAGGCGCCGGTCATCGGCGCATACTTCATTTTGAGCATCGCCAGCCGCCGCTGCCTAATTGTTAAGCAGAGGTTAAGCGCCCTGCCCAGAGAACCGGCAGCACCTCGCCCAATTGTATGCAGCAGCACTAAAGTCCGCACCTACGTATGTTCCGATAGCTGATATATTTCAGCGGCTTAGAAACTATCTACAGCCGCTGGCACGGGCTTTGCAAATTCCTCCGCGGTGCAAACAACCAACTGTCGGAGGCATAATTGACAGGAGTAAGCCGCATTGCGGCCGGTCTGGGACTGGCTGCTGCGATGACGATGGGCGCTCTAACGCCCGTTTTCGCTCAGGATACGATCAAGGTCGGCGTTCTTCATTCGCTGTCGGGCACGATGGCAATCTCGGAGACGACCCTCAAGGACACGATGCTCTTCCTCATCGATGAGCAGAACAAGAAGGGCGGTCTCCTCGGCAAGCAACTGGAAGCCGTGGTCGTCGATCCGGCGTCCGACTGGCCGCTGTTCGCCGAAAAGGCCCGCGAACTGATCGCCGTCAACGGCGTCGCCGCCGTGTTCGGCTGCTGGACGTCGTCGTCCCGCAAGTCGGTGCTGCCGGTGTTCAAGGAGCTCAACAACATCCTTTTCTACCCCGTGCAGTACGAGGGCGAAGAGTCCGAAAAGAACGTGATCTACACCGGCGCCGCGCCGAACCAGCAGGCGATCCCGGCCGTCGACTATCTGATGAGCGAAGAGGGCGGCGCCGTGAAGCGCTGGGTCCTCGAAGCCACCGACTACGTCTATCCGCGTACCACCAACAAAATCCTCGAGCAGTACCTCAAGGACAAGGGCGTCGCTCCGGAAGACATCAAGATCAACTACACGCCGTTCGGCTTCTCCGATTGGCAGACTGAAGTTGCCGCGATCAAGGAATTCGGCTCCGCTGGCAAGAAGACCGCCGTGGTCTCGACCATCAACGGCGACGCCAACGTTCCCTTCTACAAGGAACTGGGCAACCAGGGCGTTTCGGCCGAAGATATCCCGGTCGTCGCGTTCTCGGTGGGTGAAGAAGAACTCGCCGGCATGGACACCTCCGCTCTCGTCGGTCACCTCGCCGCCTGGAACTACTTCCAGTCCGTCGATACGCCCGAGAACGCCGAGTTCATCAAAGCCTGGCACACCTTCATCGGCAGCGACACGCGCACGACGAACGATCCGATGGAAGCCGCCTATCTCGGCTTCAAGCTGTGGGTGGCCGCGGTCGAAAAGGCCGGCACCACCGATACCGATGCCGTGCTGAAAGCCATCGTCGGCCTCGAGGTCCCGAACCTCACCGGCGGCACCGCCAAAGTGCTTCCGAACCATCACCTGACGAAGCCGGTTCTGATCGGCGAAATTCAGGCCGATGGCCAGTTCGAAACCGTCTGGCAGACCGACGGCGACGTACCGGGCGACGCCTGGTCCGACGTCCTGCCGGAAGACAAGGGCATCGAAGCCGACTGGACCGATCCGGTGACCGGTTGCGGACATCTCGACACCGCAACCAACACCTGCACGACCGCTCCGGCGCCGTAAGCAGCAGACGCGACTACAGCGAGGGCGGACCATCCGCCCTCGCCTCTCCCTCCGACTAACCGAGCGAGCACGATGGCCACCCGTCTTCTTCGACTGATTGCTTTCCTGACCGCTGCCCTGTTTCTCGCCGTCCCCGCTGCCCACGCCCAGGCCGATCTGACCGCGATGGTCGATGCCCTCGGCCAAGGCGGCTTCCCGCAGCGCGAAGCGGCGGTGAACGCCCTCGTCGCAACCGGCGATTTGCGCGTCCCGCCGATCCTCCAGGCCCTCGCCGACGGCGACCTCTACACCCGCAAATCCGACGCCAAGGTCGTCGTCGCCACCGCCGCGGGCAAAGACTTCGCGCTGACTGAACCGCTCGACGGTAGCGACCTCGGCACCGTCGCCAAGGGCGATATCGACAAGATCAAGGTCAACAACGGCCTGCGGGTGAAACTGCGCACCGCCATCGGCTCGATGACGCTGCTCAGCCCCGATCGCACCATCCGCATGGCGGCGGCCCAGAGCATGCTCAAGAACGCCGATCCGGCGATGCTCGATCTGCTGAACGAAGCCATCGCCGCCGAGGCCGATCCCGAAATCAAGGTGGTGATGGAACTCGCCCGCTCGGTGATCATCCTCAAAACCGACGCCACCATCGACGAAAAGCGCACCGCCATCGAGGCGATAGCGGCGACCGGCACGCGCGCCGGGCAGAACGTGCTGATCAACTACCTGCCCACCGCGCCCGACGAACTGAAGGACGAAGTCCAATCCGCCATCGACACGCTCGGCCGCAACCTCGCAGTCTGGAATGTCGGCCAGAACGTCTGGTACGGCATCTCGCTGTCGTCCGTCCTGCTGCTTGCCGCCATCGGTCTCGCCATCACCTTCGGCGTGATGGGCGTCATCAACATGGCACATGGCGAGATGGTGATGCTGGGCGCCTACTCCACCTATGTCGTCCAGAATTTGCTGCGCACCTACGCGCCGGACCTGCTCGACTCCTCGCTGCTCATCGCCATCCCCGTCGCGTTCATCTTCAGCGCCGCGGTGGGCGTCGTCATCGAGCGCGGCGTCATCCGCTGGCTCTACGGCCGGCCGCTCGAAACGCTGCTCGCCACCTGGGGCATTTCGCTGATCCTGCAGCAGGCGGTCCGCACCATCTTCGGCGCCAACAACAAGCTGGTAAGCGCCCCGACCTGGATGTCGGGCTCGTTCGAACTGGGCCAGTTGAC
>JBKJTB010000343.1:0-5171 GCA_046594305.1 Devosia sp.
CTTGGTCCGTGCGAATTTTGCCGCCTGGATTTTGCCCGCCGAACCAAGGACGTGCCGTATTTCGGCATCTGCTTCGGCATGCAGATGGCCTGTATCGAGGCAGCGCGGAATACGGCCGGCATTCCGAAGGCCAACTCCACCGAATTCGGGCCGACCAAGGACCCGATCGTCGGTCTGATGACCGAGTGGACCAAGGGCAACGACAAGGAAACACGGGCCAAGGAAGGCGACCTCGGCGGCACCATGCGGCTCGGCTCCTATCCCGCCCAACTCACCCGTGGTTCGCGCGTCGCCGACATCTACGGCTCGACCCGCATCAACGAGCGACACCGCCACCGCTACGAAGTGAACATGGAGTACCGCAAGGTCCTCGAAAAGAACGGCCTCTTGTTCTCCGGCGTCTCGCCCGACGGCACGCTGCCCGAAATCGTCGAGCGCACCGACCACCCCTGGTTCATCGGCGTGCAGTTCCACCCGGAACTGAAGAGCAAGCCGTTCGAACCGCATCCCCTGTTCGCGAGCTTTATCGCGGCGGCGATGGAGCAGAGCCGGCTGGTCTGATGGACATCCGGACGGAGCGGCTGCTGCTTCGGCGGCCGACGATGGATGATCTCGGGGCGATGCACTCGATCATGTCGAGCCAGTCGGCCATGCGGTACTGGTCGACGCTGCCGCATGCGAGCCTCGAGGTGACGCGGCCCTGGCTCGCGCAGATGATTGCCCGCACCGCCGCCGGTGGTGAGGACTTTCTCATCGAGCATGAGGGCCGGGTGATCGGCGATGTCGGCGCCGGGCGTCTGCCGGAGTTCGGCTTCATCCTCCATCCCGACTATTGGGGACAGGGTTTTGCGAGCGAGGCGTCGCGGGCGTTCATCGACTATGCGTTCGGGCTGCCTTATGTCGACGAGCTCACGGCCGACGTCGACCCGCGCAACGCGGGCTCGCTCAGCGTCCTCAGCAAACTCGGATTCGTGGTGACGGGCACCGCTGGGCGGACGTTCCTTCTCGGCGATGAATGGTGCGACAGCGTCTATCTGCGGCTTGGCCGGCCAGCTTAGGTCTAGGGTTTCTGCGCCGCCACGACGCGCAGAACGCCGCTTGGATCGCTGTAGAAGGTGGGCTGGTCGTAGGCGCGCGAGCGGGTGAGAAGGGCGCGCATCTGGCGCTCTTGCCCGGCACCGAACTCGAACACCAGCCAGCCGCCGCTCTTGAGATGGTGCGGCGCCTCGGCGATCAGCCGTTGATGGATGGCGATGCCGTAGGGGCCGGCGTCGAACGCCTCGCGCGGTTCGGCTTCGAGCAGATCGGCGCGCTCGGTGTCGAGCTTGTGGGTCGAGATATAGGGCGGGTTGCAGGCGATGAGATCGGCGCGACCCGCGAGCCCATGTGCAGCGAGCGCCTCGAACATGTCGCCTTGCTCGTACGTCGCACGGCCGGCGCGATCGATGCGCGCGACGTTGCGGCGGGCCCAGGCGACTGCCTCAGGGGTAAGATCGGCCCCATAGAGGCGAATGTCGGGCCGCCGCGCCAGCATGCCGAGGCCGACATTGCCCGAGCCGCAGCACATGTCGATGATGACAGGGGCTTCGAGCGCCGCAATGAGGTTCAGTGAGGTGCGGCCGAGAAGCTCGGTCTCGGCGCGGGGCACAAGAACGCCCGGACCGACTTCAATGTCGGTGCCCATAAAAGATTGAAACACTTAGCTATCCCCCAGCAATGATCACGGTTGAGTGATGCCATGCCGTCGGCGCGGTAGTTAATTTTGCTTAATCAATGGTTACGACACACCGTTAACTTGCACAGCGCCGGGCAGTCGAAATGCGTCAGGCCATTTCGCGTGTGTGGTCGTTGATTTCGACCCAATAGCCATCCGGGTCGGCGACGTAGATCTGGCGGAAGCCATCGGGACGACCGGTGACTTCGCCGGTCTTTTCGGCCCAGCTCCAGAACTTCACGTCCTTGGCGCGGAGGCCGTCGACGAAGCCGTCGAAGTCGTCGACGCAGACGGCGAAATGCGTCTGCTTCTTGAGCCGCGTGTCGCCGAAATCGGCCTCGGTGATGTGGAGCGAAGTGATGCCGCCGATGCCGAACCAGCGGATGTTGGGCAACTCGGTGCCGTTGTGGATCGGCGTGAAGCCGAGCACCTCTGTGTAGAACGTCGAGCTGGCCTCGAGACTGCGGACGAGCAGCGAGACGTGGTCAAGCGTCATCTTGGGCATGTCGGGTTCCTCCGGGGCGCACCGTGCCATGGATTTGTCGGCCCCGGAAGCGCCGGCGCTTGACGGCGCGACCGTCGCGACGACAATGGCGCAATGGCCGACATCGTCTCTCTCAGCAAAGCCCGCAAAGCCAGGGCGCGTGACGCCAAGGACGCTGCGGCCGCCCAGAATCGCGTGCTGTTCGGTCGAACCAGGGCCGAGAAGGCTGCTCATGCGTCCAGCAAGGCCGCGACGGAAAAGAGCATCGACGGGCATAAGCGGGAGCCGTAAGGTCCCGGCCCGCCTTGACGCACCAGCCAGAGTTCCGATGACCAAGCTTTCCGATTTCTCCGCCAGCCGCCTGACCGGCGGCCCCGAACCGCTGTCCGATTTCGAGGGCAAGGTGACGCTCGTCGTCAATGTCGCCAGCCAGTGCGGCAACACCCCGCAGTATGAGGGACTCGAGGCGCTCTACGAGACATATGGCAAGGACGGGCTGGTGGTGATGGGCTTTCCCTGCAACCAGTTCGCCGGGCAGGAGCCGGGGACGGCCGAGGAGATCGCCGAGTTCTGCACGGTCAATTTCGGCGTAAGATTTCCGATGTTCGGCAAGGTCGAAGTCAACGGCCCGGGCGCCGATCCGCTGTTCAAATGGCTGAAGCTCGAGACGCCGGGATCGGACGATCGCGACATCGAGTGGAATTTCGCAAAATTCCTGATCGGCCGCGACGGCAAGCCGGTGCAGCGGTTCGGCGACAAATTCATGCCGGCCGACATCGCGCCCGCGATCGAAAAGCTGCTCTAGAACATATGTCCAGTCTATCAGACTTTACGGTCGACCGCCTGGGCGGCGGTGCGGAGCCATTGTCCATCTATGCGGACAAGGTGGTGCTCATCGTCAACGTCGCCAGCCGCTGCGGCTACACCCCGCAATATGCCGGGTTGGAGAAGCTCTCGCGGGACTATCGTGAGCGCGGGCTGGTGGTCCTCGGTTTCCCCTGCAACCAGTTCGGTGGCCAGGAGCAGGGCCCCGCCGACGAGACCGCGACGTTCTGCTCGAATACCTATGACGTGACGTTCCCGATGTTCGACAAGCTCGAGGTCAATGGCCGGGGAGCCCATCCGCTGTATCGCTGGCTGAAGAGAGCCGCGCCGGGCTTCCTGCGGCTCAACAGCGTCAAATGGAACTTCACGAAGTTCCTCGTGGCGCGCGACGGCCGCACGGTGCGACGCTACGGCACCGGCGTCGAACCGGCCGCGATGGCGGCCGATATCGAAGCGCTGCTGGCTTAGCTGAAGCCAATGAAAAGGGCCGCCGAAGCGGCCCCTTTGGGGATCAGAGTGAGCCCACCAGCATCGGCTGTTCCTGCCAGACCTTGGGGAACAGCGCCTCGAGGGCCGCGACCTTCGGAATATCGTTGATGACGATGTACGGGTAGGTCGGGTTCAGCGTCAGGAAATCCTGGTGATACTGCTCGGCCGGGTAGAAGGCCGCGAACGGCTCGAGCGCGGTGACGATCGGCTCGGGGTAGACTTTTGCGGCGTCGAGCTGGGCGATGTACGCCGCGGCCACCTGCTTTTCCTCGTCCGACTGGAAGAAGATCGCGTTGCGGTACTGGGTGCCGTGGTCGGGGCCCTGGTAGTTGAGCTGCGTCGGGTTCGTCGTCACCGAAAAGAAGATCTGCAGCAGCTGGCCATAGCTGACGACCGACGGGTCGTAGGTGACTTCGACCGCTTCGGCGTGACCGGTCTGGCCGGAACCGACCATCTCGTACTGCGCGGTGTCGGCCGAGCCACCGGAATAACCGGACACGGCGTTCTTGACGCCCTTTACGTGCTGGAACACGCCCTGTACGCCCCAGAAGCAGCCGCCGGCGAAGATCGCCTTGGCTTCGGCCCCGGTAGCGGTGAGGTCAACCGCAGGTGCTGGGATGACGACGGACTCTTCCCCGGCGCCGGCGGTCGTGTGCCAGAGTCCGAAGGCGGCGGCGGAGGCGAGGACGGCCATGACGGCGACCCTGGCGATGCGGCTGAGATTCATTGGTGTCTCCCTGGGCTGGTCCGGCCCGAAAATGCGTTGACCCTTATGTCGCGCGGCAGCGCCGAAAATCCAGCGCCGGTGGCGCTGTTGTGAACGGTTCGATAGGCGCCGTGACTGTTCGTGAAGGAGATACGGAAATTTGCCCCATCCAGTTTTGCGCGGCGACGGTTCGTCCATTTTCCGCCCCTTTCCGGCACCGGCTGGGTTAGCGTGCCGCCGAATCTAGGAGGGTGCCGGTGCGGATCGTCATAATCGGGGGAAGCGGGCATGTGGGGACGTACCTGGTCCCCATGCTGGTGGCGGCCGGGCATCAGATCATCAACGTCAGCCGGGGACAGGCAAGACCCTATTCGCCGCACGCCGCCTGGGCTTCGGTCGAAACCGTGATCGCGGACCGGACCGCCGAGGACGCAGCGGGGACGTTCGCGGGCCGGATCGCGGCGCTCAGGCCGGAAGTCGTGGTCGACATGATTTCGTTCACGCAGCTCAGCACGCAGCGACTCTGCGAGGCGCTGTGGGGCAGGATCGACCATTTCCTCCACTGCGGGACCATCTGGGTCTATGGGCACAACCGGGCGGTGCCGGCCACCGAAAGCGATCCGCTGAACCCGTTCGGCGAATATGGGACCAACAAGGCCGCGATCGAGGCGTGGCTGATCGGGGCAGCGAAGACCGGGTTTCCCGCGACGGTCTTCCGGCCCGGCCACATCGTCGGGCCGGGCTGGGCGCCGCTCAACCCGGCGGGGCACTTCAACGTCGATGTGTTCTCCCGGATCAAGCGCGGCGAAGAACTGGCGCTGCCCAATTTCGGGCTCGAGACGGTCCATCACGTCCACGCGTCCGACGTCGCGCAGATGGCCTTCCGCGCCATCGGCAAGCCGCAGGCGTCGATCGGCGAGGCGTTCAACACGGTTTCGCCGCAGGCGCTGAAC
>JBKJTB010000410.1:0-4912 GCA_046594305.1 Devosia sp.
CGGCGGCATTGTCGAAACACTCACATCAGGACCGGTGCCTTGGCATCGGCAGCAATCATGGCCCGTAAACTCGACCAAGAGGGCGAAGCCTATCGCAAGGTGCTCGGCTTCACCTTCCGCCAGTGGAAGCATCAACCCTGGACGCTCGCCGCAATGTTCGCCGCCTTCATGCTGGCGACGGTTCTCGACGTGCTGACCCCGCTCTATGCGGGCCGGCTGGTCGAGGCCGTGAGCGTCGGCGGCGACACCGCACTCAATGCCGCCATCGAAGCCTTCGTCGTCCTCGTGGCGCTCGGACTGGGCGCAGTGATCGTGCGCCAGCTCGGCTTCATGGCGATCATCCAGTTCACCCTCAGGATGATGGCCGATACGGCGCAGCAGGCCTTCCACCGCGTGCAGCGGTTCTCGACCGACTGGCACGCCAACACCTTCGCCGGCTCCACCGTGCGCAAGGTGACGCGCGGCATGTGGGGCATCGACCAGCTCAACGACGTGCTGATCATCTTCATGTTCCCCAGCGTCGTGATGCTGGTGGGCACCACGATCGTGCTCGGCCTCTTCTGGCCGATGATGGGCGTCATCATCGCCGTCGGCTCGGTGGTCTATATCGGGCTCACGGTGTGGCTGTCCGTCAGCTTCGTGTCGCCGGCCGCGAGCCTTGCCAATATGTGGGACACCCGCATGGGCGGCGCGCTCGCCGACGCCATCTCGTGCAACGCCGTGGTCAAGGGTTTTGGCGCCGAGGACCGCGAGGAAGAGCGGCTCGGCCACGTCGTCGGCAAATGGCGCTCGCGCACGGCGCGCACCTGGCGGCGCGGCACGCTCAATGGCGGCATCCAGGGCGCCATGCTGATCGTGCTGCGCACGGCGATCGTCGGTTTTGCGATCATCCTGTGGCAGCAGGGCGTGGCGGAGGCGGGCGACCTGGCGCTGGTGCTGACCTCGTTCTTCGTGTTGCAGGGCTACCTCCGCGACATCGGCCAGCATGTGCGCAATCTCCAGCGTTCGGTGAACGACATGGAAGAACTCGTCGACGTCTACCTCGCGCCCCTCGGCATCGAGGACAGGCCCAGCGCCAAGCCGGCAATGATCGAGGAAGGCCGTGTCGCCTTCGAGGGCGTGACCTTCCACTATGGCAAGCACACGACGGCGCTCTACAACGACTTCTCGGTGGTCATTCCCGCCGGGCAGCGCGTCGGCCTCGTGGGCCATTCGGGCAGCGGCAAGACGACCTTCGTCAAGCTGATCCAGCGGCTGCACGATGTCACCGGCGGCCGGATCACCATCGACGGCATCGACATCCGCGACATGACGCAGGCCTCGCTCCGCGGCCAGATCGCGATCGTGCAGCAGGATCCGGTGCTGTTTCACCGCTCGCTCGCCGAGAACATCGCCTATGCCCGCCCCGGTGCGACCCGCAGCGAGATCATCGAAGCGGCGAAGCTCGCCAGCGCGCACGAGTTCATCGAAGCCCTGCCCAAGGGCTATGAGACAATGGTGGGCGAGCGCGGCGTCAAACTGTCGGGCGGCGAGCGGCAGCGCGTGGCGATCGCCCGTGCCTTCCTCGCCGACGCCCCGATCCTGATCCTCGACGAGGCGACATCCTCGCTCGACTCGGAATCGGAGCTCTTGATCCAGAAGGCGATGGAGCGGCTGATGGTGGGTCGCACCACCATCGTCATCGCGCACCGGCTGTCGACCGTGCGGTCGCTCGACCGGCTGCTCGTGTTCGAGAAGGGCCGCGTGATCGAGGAGGGGACGCACGAGCAATTGGTGCAGCGCGAGGGCGGCATGTACCGCCGCCTGTTCGAGCGGCAGGCGCTGGAGCTGACGCGCGGCATGAAGGTCGCGTAAACACAACGCCGGCGCGGTGCACTTTGTGCCGCGCTGGCAATCCATCGGCGATTGACGATATAAGGGGTCATGACCCTCCCCCTCTCGATCCTCGATCTCGCTCCGGTGCCCGACGGCACCACCTCGCCGCAGGCGCTGCAAAACATCGTCAGCCTCGCCCGCCTCGGCGATGATCTCGGTTACACGCGCGTCTGGTATGCCGAACACCACGGCATGCCCTCGATCGCCTCGTCCTCGCCGGAAGTGCTGATCGCCACGGCGGCCGCGAACACGCGCCGTATCCATGTCGGCTCCGGCGGAGTGATGCTGCCCAACCATGTGCCGCTGCGCGTGGTCGAGACCTATCGCACCCTCAATGGCCTCTATCCGGGCCGCATCGACCTGGGCATCGGCCGCGCCGGCGGCAGCGACGGACGGACGCTCAGTGCGCTGCGTTCGACCGACGGCAACTACTTCTCGCACGAGTTGGCCGAACTGCTGGCGTTCGAGGAGGGTACCTTCCCAGCGGGGCACCCCTTCGCACTGATCAACGTGGTGCCCGAGAAGGTGTCGCTGCCGCCGGTGTTCCTGCTCGGCTCGTCCGGCGCGAGCGCGGCGGCGGCGGGTGAACTGGGCGTCGGCTACTCGTTCGCCGCCCATTTCAGCGCAGCCCCGGCGGCGCCAGCCTTCGCCGCCTATCGCTCGGCGTTCCGGCCTTCGGCACAGTTCGACAAGCCGCACGCGATCCTCGCCGTCTCGGCGCTCATCGCACCGACGGAAGAGGAGGCAAAATTCCTGTCGGCGTCGCAGGCGGTGAGCTGGGCGCTGTTCCATTCGGGCGAACTGCGCAAGCTCGTCTCTCCCGAGGAAGCCGCCGCCTGGCCGCTAACGCCACAGCAGCAGGCGGTCATCGACAAGCAGGGGGCGCTGTGGATCATCGGCGATCCGCAGCAGGTCAGGGCCACCATCGAGGCGCAGGCGGACGCCGCCGGCGCCGACGAAGTGATGGTGACGACGACCCTGTGGGATCACGAGCACCGGCTCCGGTCGTATCGCCTCCTGGCAGAAGCCTTCGGGCTCGGCGCTTAACCAAGCGTTAAGGCTGATCGCCTGGCCGGCCCGGGCTGGTGCTAGGAAGGCGCCAGTCTGCATCGGATTGGCCCATGAACCGGTTTTCTGCTCTGGATGGCCTGCGCGGCGTCGCAGCCCTGTCGATCGCGCTTTATCATCTGCCGATCGCCATGAGCGTCTACGCGAGCCCGTTCATCCGCCACGCCGCGTTCGCGGTCGATTTCTTCTTCGTCCTCAGCGGCTTTGTCATCGCCCATGCGTATGCCGACCGGCTGACTTCGGTCGAAAGCGTCCGCAGCTTCGTCGTCCGCCGCATCGGGCGATTGTGGCCGCTGCATATTGTGGTGCTGCTGGCGATGCTCGCTGTGGAACTCGGTCGGCTGGCGTTCGTGAGCCAGCTGGGCGGCGATATCCGGCCGCCCTTTTCGGGCGAGACGTCGCTCGAAGCGCTCTTTGCCAATCTGTTCCTCGTCCACGCCTGGGGCCAGCCGGCGAGCTGGAACATCCCGAGCTGGAGCATCAGCGCCGAACTGTTCGCCTATCTCGCCTTCGCTGGCGTCTGCCTGCTGGCGCCGCGGCATGCCCGTCTCGCGGCGACGACGATTGTGCTCGCCTCGGCGGCCGCGCTGATCGTCTTCCACACTGATCATGCGGTGATCGAACGGCTCGACATCCTCCGGGCCTGTTGCGGCTTCTTCGCCGGCACGCTGGCCTATGCGGCTTTTGCCCGCAACGGGCGGCCGGCCTGGTCGGTCCTGCCGGCGACGCTCATCGAGCTTGCCGTACTGGCGAGCGCCCTGATGCTGATCGCAGGGATCGCAGCGTCCTCCGGGCCCGAGATCCTGGCCACGCCAATCCTCGCGCTTGCCGTCTACGTGTTCGCGGCGGAACGTGGCTATCTTTCAAGACTGCTCGCCACGCCGCCGCTGCAATTTCTCGGTGCGATTTCGTACTCGGTGTATCTGACGCACGGCTTGGTGATCACTGCGTTCACGGCCGGCGGACGCACGATCGGCAAGCTGCTGGGCGAGAGCTTCAGGACACCGTCACAGCTGCTCTATGGCGAGGGCGACGCGATGCTTGTCGACTTCGGGCGCTTCTGGGTCAACGACCTCTATGCGCTCGCCTTCGTGGCGACGGTGATCGTGCTGTCGGCGATCACCTACCGCTTCGTCGAGCTGCCGGGCCAGCGCCGCTTCGCCAATCTGGCGAAGCCCGCCCTCAGGCTGCGAGCGTCCTGAGGATCGCGGCGCCCATCGCTTCGGTGCCCACCGACTTGCCGCCCTGCGCGATGTCGCCGGTGCGCAGGCCCTCGTCGAGCACCGCGGCGATCGCCGCTTCGAGCTTGTTGGCGAGCTCGATCATGCCGAACGAATAGCGCAGCGCCATCGCAAAGCTCGCGAGCATGGCGATCGGGTTAGCGACGCCCTTGCCGGTGATGTCGGGAGCCGAGCCATGGACGGGTTCGTAGAGCGCCTTGCGCTTGCCGGTCGCCGGATCGGGCGCGCCGAGCGACGCCGAGGGCAGCATGCCGAGCGAGCCGGTGAGCATTGCGGCTGCATCGCTGAGCACGTCGCCGAACAGATTGTCGGTGACCATCACGTCGAACTGCTTCGGATTGCGCACCAGCTGCATCGCGGCGTTGTCGGCGAGGATGTGGTTGAACTCGACGTCCGGATAATCCTTGGCCACCTGGCGGGCGACTTCGTCCCACAGGACGCCCGACTTCATGACGTTCTTCTTGTCGGCCGAATGCACCTTCTTGCCGCGCGTGCGAGCAAGATCGAAGGCGACGCGCACGATGCGGTCGATCTCGTAGCTCTCATAGACCTGCGTATCGACGGCGCGCTTCTGCCCGTTGCCGAGGTCGGTGATCTCCTTGGGCTCGCCGAAATAGACGCCGCCGGTGAGCTCGCGCACGATAAGGATGTCGAGGCCTTCGACCACTTCGGGCTTGAGCGACGAGGAAGCGGCGAGCGCGGGGTAGCAGATGGCCGGGCGCAGATTG
>JBKJTB010000451.1:0-11763 GCA_046594305.1 Devosia sp.
CGACCTCAGCGCCATCTACCAGCGCGACAAGGGCAAGCGGGGCATTCCCCTCAGTTGAGCCTGAGCTTGTGGCGGCCCCGCGCTTCTCATAATCTCGGTTGCAGGGGAAATACGGGAGGCTGTCGTGCTCTACGAAACGCTCTGTGAAGTCGCCGGAAGATTGCCGAAAAGCGGCCTGCGCCAAGGGGATAGCTTCATTCCCTATAGCGGCGTCGCCGAGCGCGCCGGCAAAATTGCGACCGGCCTGATCGACCGCGGCATCGAACGCGGCACGGCGGTTGGTATCCTGATGATCAACGGACCCGACCTGCTGACGCTCGCCTACGCGATCTTTGCCGCGGGCGGCATCGCGGTCCCGCTCAACGCGCAGGCGCCGCACGCCGAACTGGTCGGCACCGCGCGCAAGGCGCACGTGAAGGCCGTCATCGCCTCGGTGCCCTACACCGAGATCGCCGAAAGGCTCATCGCCGACCTCGCCGGCCCAGGACGCCTGCCGCTGTTCGTCGCCGGTGGCAGCGACGACAATTCCGTGGTCGCGCTCGAACGCCGCTCTATCGGCACGCTCCCCAGGCTCGGCCCGGACGACATGGCGCTCTACATGTTCTCCTCGGGCTCGACGGGGATCCCAAAAGTTGTCCCGCACACGCATGGCGAACTCGATATCGACAGCAAGAACGGACGCGATCGCGGCCACACGCTGCCGACCGATATCCAGATCAACATGATGCCCGGCAGCCATGCCATGGGCTTCATCAGCGCCATGCATATGGCAGTCGCGGGCGCAACGACGTTCTACTGGAGCGATCCACAGCCCTTCGCCCTGTCGAGGGGGCGCTTCGCCAAGGCCATCCAGGACGAGAAGGTGACGCTGCTGATGGGCGTTCCCTTCATGTTCGACGCACTATCGGCGCTCAAGGATGATGTCGATTTCGGCGCCGTCCGCAAGGCCCAGTCCGGCGCCATTGCGATGCGCAGCGAGACGTTCCAGCGCTTCAAGGAGCGGTTCGGCAAGAAGATCCTGCAGGCCTACGGCTCGACCGAGTGTCTGGCGATCGCCATCAACACGGAAGCCCATGCCGACCGCTGGGATTCGGTCGGCCCCTTCGTCGACGGCATCGAGTGGTGGATCGAGCCGGCCGCCAATCCGTTCGGCCCGGAGATCGGCGAACTCGTCGTCAGTGCCCCGTGGGTCACCAAGGGCTATCTCGACGCCCCCGACTCCAACGCTTCGACGATCCGCAACGGCCGCTTCTATACCGGCGATCTGGCCGGCGTTGATGCCGATGGCTTCCTCTATATCAAGGGCCGCACCAAACTCCTGATCGAAGTGGCGGGACACAAGGTCGACCCGTTCGAGATCGAGGAACTGCTGCTGACGCATCCGTCGGTCGCCGAAGCTGTGGTCGTCGGCATTCCGGATAGTCGCACCGGCGAACAGCGGCTCAAGGCCGTCATCGTCCGCTCGGCCGAGGAAAGCCGCGAGACGCTGATCCGGTTCTGCCGCGAACGCCTGTCGTCCGAAAAGGTGCCTGGAATCATCGAGTTCCGCGACGAGATCCCAAAGAGCGCCGCCGGCAAGGTGCTGCGCGGCAAACTGATGGAACCGGCTTAGGCCGAGACCGGCATGGATGGCACAGCAGCGACCGTGGTGATGCCAAGCCGCCGCTCGACATATGCGATCAGCGTCGCCGGCGAGGTGAACAGATCGGCATCGATGTCGCTGTCCGGGATCTTGATGGCGAAATGCTCTTCCATGAACTGGATCAGGCTGACCAGATTGATCGAATCGAGCAATCCGCTGTCGAGCAAGGCGGTATCCCGTGTCACCGTCACCGGCGACCCGGCCGCGGCCAGCGCGATGTGGTCCATGATTGACTGTTCGACCTGGTGCATTTCACTCAACCTCACGTGGCGCGATGACCCATACTAGCCAATCTCGCGCCCGGCTCAAATGCTATGATGCGAACAGGATGACCAAGTGACTGTGAGCGACGAAATCGTGGAATTCCGCCGGGTTGGCGAGCAGGAGCGGATTTTTCACTATCTGCACACGCTGGGCGGGCTGGTGGCGTCGGGCGCCATCCACATCCGCGGCCCGCTGACGCCGGAACTGCTGCGCCGCGCCTTTGACTGGCTGCAAAAGCAGCACCCGATCCTCCGCTCGCACATTCGCTACGAGGGCTACGCATTCCGCAACGTCCCGCCGTTCGTCTATCCGATCCCCTATTTCGATACGCGCGGCACCACCGAAATTCCGCTGCGTGTCGTCGACGATGCCGATCCCGAGGCCTGGCGCGACATCCTGCTGAAGGAGACAGCAAAACCCATCGGCGTCAAAGGCAAGCATCCGCGCATCCGATTCGTTCTTGTGCGCGAGCGTCAGGGCGCGCCATTGCAGCACCTGCTGATGACCATGGACCACGCTATTGCCGATGCGCAGGCCGGCAGCATGCTGACCGACCAGCTCTACAGATACCTCGCCGACCCCGATGCAATGGAACAACAGCCGCCGGTGCAACTTGGCCTGCCGCCGTCGCTTGAAGAGGGCCTGCCCAAGAAGGCCGACAGCGGCACAAAACCCTACCAGCCGGCCATCCGCTTTCCGAAAACCAAGGTCGACACCCCGGTGATGGCGAGCCTGTCGGTCGAGCGGCATATCGGCGCCAATGTCGCGCAGTCCTTGCGCCAGGCGCTGCGCACGCATCGCGCCACGATGCACGGTGCGGTGGGCGCCGCGTTCCTCGCCGCGACGCGGGGAAAATTCGGGATGGACGGGATGACCGTCCTGTCGACGGTTGAGCTGAGGCGCATGATGAAGCCGCCGCTGCCCGTCACGGCGTTCGGTTGCTACATCGATATCCTGCGCACCCACCATAAGCTGAGCGACGACTTCTGGAGTATGGCGTCCGATCTTTCGTTCAAGCTGATCTCGGCCATCGCCCGCGACCAGGAATCGGCCTCGATCCTCAAGCTCGCCACCTGGGACGTCTACAAATACGAGACGATCCCGACGCTGACGCACCGGCGCCGCATCGACGGCATTGCGATCACCACGGCGGGCCAGTCCTACGCCACGACGTCCTACGGGCCGTTCACGATCGAAGGCGGCAGCGGCGGGGTCTCGATCGATATGTTCGGGCCGTCGCTGTTCATCGTCACCACCGAAACCGACGGCGACCTCGACATCAAGGTGGGCTACCCGGGCTACGTGCTGTCGACCGAGGATGCAGCCGACCTCGCCGATCGCGCCGTCGCGGCGCTGGTCAAGGCGGCCGGGGTCGAGCCATCGACGGCCGATCTGGCCGCCGCTAAATGAACGTGCTCGCCGCGCCCAGGGCGACGACGAGCATGACAGCGAGAAACAGGATCAAGAGCTGAAGCGAGGTCATGGCCCCGGTGGTCCCTAGAGGCCGGCGGGGATGGGCAGGTAGGACGCTGCGACGCTGAGCGTTGCCAGGGAGAGGACGAACAGTGCGACGAGCGAGAATTTCAGCATTTTCCCAACCTCAGTTTGGATGACAATGCTCTCGCGGCTTTGAATGTTCCCGTGCGCGTCCGTTAAGCCGGCGTTCATCGAAACAAAGAGGCCGCCCGGTGGGGCGGCCTCTTGAGGCTTAGGCTGTGGCGTTCTGCTTGGGACGGGGCTTGCCGCCGCCGTGCCGCTGGCCGGCAATCGCGGCCTTCTTGGCCCCCGAGAAATGGCGCCCGGCGTTGCGCTGCGGGCGCTGCGGGTTGGGACGATCACCCTCGGCCGGCTTCGGCCCCTGTCCACGATGCGGCGTACGCGCCTTGGGCGGGGTCATTTCCTGCTGCTTGATCTCGCCGGTGACCGGCAAGGTGCGGCGGATCAGCCGCTCGACATCGCGCAGCTTGGCGCGCTCGGTACCGTCACACAGCGTAATGGCAAAGCCCGAAGCACCGTTACGCGCCGTGCGGCCGATGCGATGCACGTAGTTCTCGGCATCGTCGGGCAGCTCGTAGTTGATGACGTGCGTGATGTTGGGCACATCGATGCCGCGCGCCGCAATGTCGGTGGCGACGAGGATACGCACCTTGCCCGACGAGAAGGCCTTGAGCGCGGCCTGACGCGCGTTCTGACTCTTGTTGCCGTGGATGGCTGCGGCCTCGTGGCCATCGATCGAGAGGTTCTTGGTGACGCGATCGGCGCCATGCTTGGTGCGCGAGAAGATGATGACGCGGGCCAGCGCCGGATCTTCGAGCAGCTTGTTGAGCTCGTCGCGCTTCTGCTTGGAGCCCGAGAGGATGACGCGCTGATCGAGCGAGCCGACAGTGGTCGCCGGCGGCTGCGCTTCGACCCGCACCGGGTCGGTGAGGAGGCCGTTCGCCAGCTCGGCAACTTCCTTGGCCATGGTGGCCGAGAACAGAGCCGTCTGACGGCGCGGACCGATCGCGGCGACAATCTTGCGGACCGGGTGGATGAAGCCCATGTCGAGCATCCGGTCGGCTTCGTCGAGGACGAGCCAACGGGTCTCGTTGAGCCGGATCTTCTTGTCTTCCATCAGATCCTGCAGGCGGCCGGGCGTCGCGATGACAACATCGACGCCGCGGGCGATCTTCACGATCTGCGCGTTGCGCGAGGTGCCGCCGAGAACGAGCACGGTGGTGAGCTTCATGCCGGTCGCGAGCTTGTGCAGGACTTCGTCGATCTGCACCGCGAGTTCGCGGGTCGGCGCGAGGATCAGCGCTCGGGTCGTCATCGGATTGGGACGGCCGCCGAGTTCGGCGAGGCCGGCGAGGATCGGCAGGCCGAACGCTGCGGTTTTGCCCGAGCCGGTCTGTGCGATGCCCAGGATATCGCGACGCTGCATCTGCGGCGGGATCGCTTTGGCCTGGATGGCGGTTGGGGTGTGAAACCCGGCCTTGTCGAGCGCGATCAGGATATGCGCCGGGAGGCCGAGGGTGGTGAATGTTGAATGGTTCAACGGATAGCTTTCATTGGCGCACCGGACCATACGGTGCGCGCCGCCGCGCAGCGCGCAGGCGGAACAAGGATGATGCAATCGGGCGATTTATGAGGATCGCGCGGGTGCGTTTGAACCTGGGATGGTCTCCAGGCCACTTCGCCGCTCACCGCTAACAATCGATAAGAAGAGAAGCTGTTCGCCGGCATAAAACCGGTCGATGAACGGGCATATGGGGGAAGCCCTGCCCGAAAGCAAGGAAATTCAGCGCAGGTCAGCGATGCAGGACGACGTAGAAGGCGCTGAACCGCTCGCCGGACATCGGCTCCGGGGAGAGCAGGACGCTCTTGGGATCGCTGCTGGCCGCGATCGTCCCGTGCGCATCGGCGCGGGGGAGAATGGCGAGCATCCCGGCCAAACCAAGGGTGAGCAGCGCCGCAATGCGGGTCAGCATCTTCCGCCGCCGCTGAAAGAAAATCTGCAACTCGTGCATAAGCCACCTCTGGTAGCCTAGTCATAGCAGATGCGACGACCCCACGCCCGAAGAGCCTCGGTTTTTGGTATGCGGGACTTTAACGCGGTTCTACTCGCGAGTCGCGGCGAAGGAGGCGATCAGTGGCGCGTTGGAGGGGTTGGCGGGATCGCTGCGCAGCACCGTGCCCATGATGGTGTCGGGCTGCACCGCGCCGCTCACGCTCCAGGCCGGGATCAGGTAACCGAAGTAATCGTAGTTGTAGAGCTTGCCGCTGATCGTCGCCTGCCCGGTGAGCCGGATCGTGGCACCCTGCTTGGCGATATAGCGCGCCACGCCGCTGAGGTCGTAGCTCACGCCCGACCCCGTGCGCTTACCGACGACGCGGCCGCCCTGTTCGGTGAGCTCGAGTTCGTTGAGGCCGAGAGCAAGTTTGGCGAGCGTGTCGCCGGGCTTCGAGCTGATCCCGAAGCTGCGATAGACCCACTTGCCGCTAAAGGTGCCCGGCTGCGCGTTGAGCGTCAGCGTCATGTCCTGCGCCAGAACACTGAATGGCAGCAGCAAAGCTAAGAGAAGAGCGATCCACGCCGCAACGGATTTGAACGCCCAGAATCGAGACCCGACCATGATGACCCCCGCAAGTCAGACGGGAAACGTTTAGCAGATCGGCGGCCGGGGATCGCGACAAAGTTAATCAAAGGTTAACGGCTGGCTGCCGGGTTGGATGCCGGGCTAAATGCCCCCGTACCAGTCGTAGCCGTGGTCCTCCCAATAGCCGCCCTGCCCCTTGCCGAAACCGGCGAAGCTGTCGACCAGCTCGACCGTGTGGACGTACTTGGACTGCTTGTAGCCCAGCGCGCGCTCGATGCGGATGCGAACCGGAGCGCCGTTGCTGACCGGCAGGACTTCGTTGTTGAGGCCGTAGGCGAGGATCGTCTGCGGGTGGTAGGCGTCGATCAGATCCGAGCTGCCGTAATAGGGTTCGGCGCCGGAGAGCCCGCCGCCCATCACATCGTAGCAGTGATAGACCACGAAGCGGGCCGCGGGCTTGACGCCGGCCTGGTCGAGGATCGCGCCCAGCCGGGTGCCTGTCCATTTGGCGATGCAGCTCCAGCCCTCGACACAATCGTGGCGCGTGACCTGGCTCTGCGCGGGCATGTTGTGCAAATCGTCGAGCGAGAAGCTCAGTTCGCGCTCGACCAGCCCCGTGACCTTGAAGCGATAGTCGGCAAAGCCGTTGTCGCGGAGGGCCACATATTCGTCGGTCCGCGGATCGCTCGAGCCGTTCGGCCGCTGCGGCTGGCGGATTTCGGACTCGTCGAAGGTGCGGGCCAAAGTCTGCTCGCCGCCGAGCATGCGCTGCACCTGATAGGTCAGCGTATTGGCGCGCTCGAGGAAATCGCGCGTCGGGTGATCGCGCTGGCCAAGGAAGTCGAACTGGTCACAGCCGGCGAGGATGAGGCTCGAGGCGCCGGCGGCCGACGCGGTGAGGAACGAGCGGCGGGAGACGATGAGATTGGCCATCTTACTTCTCCTCGCCATGCGTGTTGGTGCGGTAGTAGCCGGTAATCATCGAGCGCAGTTCGTTGAACGGCCCGGCGAGAACCACCATCGCGATGTGGACGATGAAGAACAGCACGAACGACAGCATCGCAAAGAAGTGGATGGTGCGGGCCGTCTGACGGCCGCCGAACAGATCGAGCAGCCAGGGCCACGCCGCATCCATGCCCGGCGACATGGTGAGGCCGGTGAGGATGATCAGCGGGAAGGCGACGACGAACACGCCGAAATAGGCGACCTTCTGCAGCGGCGAGTAGGTCTTGCCGTGCGTGAAGCGCAGGCGGATATGGTCGACGATGTCCTTGGGCAGGCCGCGGATATCGCGCGGCTTGAGGATGATGTCGCGCCAGAGGTGGCCGGTCGAAATGGCGTTGACCAGCCACATGAGGAGCGTGCCGACGAGGATCCAGGCGAAGAAGAAATGGACGACGCGGCCGGTGCCGAGGTCGCGCGATGAGGGGATCGTCGCCCAGCCGGGGAAGGCGACGAACGACGGACGGTCGGCCGAACCGCTGACGCCGAGCACGCCCGTGGTGGTGAAGACCTTGCCGAAAATCTTGGTTTCGCCAACCGGGCCGCCCTCGCGGTTGAGGGCATAAATGTCCAGAATGGAGTTCTCGTAGCTGAAGCCCGACTCCTGGCCGATGTAGAGGTTGGGGCGGGCGTTGAATATCTGGAGGCCCGACAGCAGCAGGAAGAACATCGCGATCGCCCAGCTCCAGTGGGTGATGCGCGTCATCACGTCCTGCCGGTAGATGAGGCGCGGATCGCTCTCCGTCGCCATGCGGTCATTGGCGATCATGCCGGTAAGCGCGCCGAGGAAGGCGAAGGCCACTGGAACGGCCAGCAGCCAGCCAAAGCTCTTGAAGACGATGCACGCCACCATCCAGAACAGCGCGCCGATCAGCGCGATGGTGCCGCCGAGGCCGAGCCGGGCGAAGGCAACGATGCCGCCCAGCGCCATGAAGACGACGGACGCGGCGTAGAGCGAGACGACTACCGCATCGGCGTCGCGGGTAAAGCCGAGCGGCGTCAGCAGGTCGCGGGCGAAGATCAGGAACAGCACGAACGCCGCTCCGGTGACCGCCCCGATCAGGCTCAGACCCGCTGCGGTGACCCGCGCGCCGGGCGCGGCGCCTGGCGGCAGTGTGCCCTCAATGACGGCCATTTGTCCCTCCTCGCGCGTGTCGCGATGGCTGAGCAACGGCACCCATTCGGGTCAAGTTTCAAATCACGCCGGGGCAAACCGGCGTGATCGGAGCCATCACTCACGCGCCGCCCAGTTGATGCCGCGGCGGACGATCGTCGCAAACTCGGGCACCTCGAACTCGGATGCGTGGTGGCCAAGAGTACAGTGGAACACCTTGCCGGCGCCATAGCGATGCTTCCAGGCAACGGGCATGACGACGCCCTTGGTCCAGGCCGCGTGTTCGCCCGAAAACGTTGTGGTCGCCAGCACGTCGACCGCCGGGTCCATGTGCATATAGTACTGCTCGGAGGTGTAGGGGAACGACGCCGGGATGCCCGCCATGATCGGATCGTCGGGCTTCGTCACCTCGACCGTGTAGTCGATGATGTTGCCCGGGTGCGCGACCCACTGGCCGCCGATCACGAACTGGTAGTCGGTCGAGTCGCGGAACGCGTCGCTCATGCCGCCATGATGCCCGCCGACGCCGACGCCGCCCTCGACGGCCTTGGCAAAATTCTGCGCATGCTCGCGCTCGAGCTTGCTCATGGTGAAGATCGGCACGATCAGCGAAAGGTCGTGGATAGCGGGATCGCCGAGCACCGCGGTGTCGGTCTCGACCCGCACGGAGAAGCCGTCCTCATGCAGCCAGCGGCGGTAGATCGCCGCGCATTCCTCCGGCTCATGCCCGTTCCAACCACCCCAGACGATCAATGCGCTGCGCATAGGCAAACTCCTCAAAAGCGGGCGGAGCTTACCCATTTGATCTGAACACGCCAGCCCCAATTGGGCACGTTCCTCAAGGCGGATTTTTGGGCAAACGGAGGCCGGATCAGCCCGCCGGCTTACGCGTCCTTGGGCGTCAGGTAGGCCACGAAGTGGAGGTGCCGGTCGAACAGCCAGCGCGCGGGGGGCAAATAGAGGTCGAGCTTTTCGGTCATCGACACCAGTTGCAGATGCGATTTGAAGAAGGTGCCCTGCCACTCGCGGCGGGTGAGGAAGGCGTAGGGCATGGGGACGCCGTCGCCGAAATTGCCGAGCCAGTCGAGCGACGCCAGAGTGAGGCCGGCGAGCGGGCCCTCGCGCAGATTGTCTTTGATGACGATGCCGTGGCGGGCAATTCGGGCGGCTTCGAGCAGCGTCACGCTGGGGTCGGCGGTGGAGTGGAGGAAGTCGACAAGGGTGACGTAGTCGACGCTCTTGTCGGCGTAAGGCAGCGTGATGCCGTCGTATTGGGCGACCGGGATGAGGGTGCGCGGGCGGGGGACGATGTCGGCGCCTTCGACCTTGAGATCGGGGCGGAGGCGCATCAGTGCCCGGCCGATCTGGCCGTCGCCGGCGCCGATATCGAGCACCGAGCCGCGGCTCGGAATGGCCTGGGCGAGGTGCCGGGACAGCATATAGACCCGGCGATTGAACCAGGCAGAATTGGCTTCCGACAGCGGGCGCGAGCGGCGGTCGAACCGCGAGAGCCAGGTGCTCATGGGCCAGTGCTCATGGGCGAGGTGCGCTCAGCGCGGCCTGACCACCTGGCGCCAGATCAGGAGGATGACGATGGCGCCGATGATCTGGCCAATGAAGTTGGCCGTCTGGCCCGGCTGGTAGAGGTTGATCGCCTGTCCGAGCCACGTCGCAAGCAGCGCACCGACGATGCCCAGCACCGTGGTGAGGATGAAGCCGCGCGGATTGGGACCGCCCGGCGTGATGATTTTCGCGATGATGCCGGCAAGGAAGCCAACGACGATGGCCCAGAACCAATCCATGCTCGAACCCTCCAGATTTGCGCCCGATAAATGGGCGCAACCGAGGGTTGGTGCAAGGGCTATTGGACAGTGCCAGCGGCACCCCCCTCCACCACGCTGCGCGCGGTCCCCCTCCCCCGCAAGCGGGAGAGGTTAGGCGGTCGCGAGTTCTTTCTTTTCGGCGTCCGACACCATGGCGAGGTCGAGGACCCGCTGCAGGTTGGCGGCGTGGCGGAAGGTCGGCTCCTGGTTCTTGCCGGCGCTGACCGCCGCCGCGAAGCGCTGATAATTGGTCAAGACCGGCTCGACCGCCATCTCTTCCCAGACGCCCTTGTCGGCGTTGTCGCCGAGGCAGACGAGCAGCTTGCTGCCGTCGTGGCGGTGCTGCACTTCGACGCCGCCACGCTCGCCATAGACGCGGAGGCGCAGTTCGTTGAAGTGGCCGGTCGCCCAGCGCGTGGCGTGGATGACGCCGAGCGCGCCGTTGGAGAAATCGACCGCCATGGTGAAGCTGTCATTGGCGTCGAGTTCGTACTCGCCGATCTTGTTGCCGGGCGCCTTGTCGAAGGTCTTGAGGCGGGCAAAGACGTGATCGATGTCGAGGCCCGAACCGTACGATGCGAAATCGAGGATGTGGACGCCGATGTCGCCCAGAACGCCGTTCGAGCCGTGCTTCTTGCTGAGGCGCCACAGCCACTGGCTCTCGGTGCGCCAGTCGCCCCAGGCTTTGCTGACCAGCCAGCTCTGGAGGTAGCTCGCCTCGACATGCTTGACTGCGCCGATCTGCCCCGAGGTCACGATTTCGCGCGCCTTCTGCAGCTGCGCGACGTTGCGGTAGGTGAGGTTGACCATGTTGACGAGGCCGGACGCCTCGGCGACGTCGACCATCTCGAAGGCCTTCGTCGCATCGGTCGCGAGCGGCTTTTCGCAGAACACATGCTTGCCGGCCTTGAGCGCGGCGATCGAGGTCGGGTGATGGATCGAGTCCGGCGTGACGTTCGCCACCGCATCGAACTGCCCCCAGGCGATGGCCGCATCGAGCGAGGCGAAGCCGTTGGGGATGTTGTGCGTGGTGTTGAACTTTTCGAGCCGGACCGGATCGACGTCGACGCCACCCACGAGGGTGACGCCGTCGATGGCGGCGAAATGCTTGGCATGCTGCGCGGCCATGCCGCCGGTGCCGAGGATGAGCAGACGCATTGTTGGGACCTTAGGCCTTGGGGTGATCGGTGAGCTTGGCGCCGCGCTCGACGATCTTTTCGATCGCCTTGTCGACGGGCGTGTTGGGCGCACTCATCAGTTCGGCGTGACGCTCGGCGTTGAAGGCCCAGTTGACCGCATTGCGCAGCACCTTGCCGACCGTCGCATCGTGATAGGTCGGGTAGGTTTCGTGGCCGGGGCGGAAGTAGAAGATGTTGCCGGCGCCGCGGCGATAGGTGAGGCCGGAGCGGAACACTTCGCCGCCCTGGAACCATGAGACGAACACCGTTTCGAGCGGCTCGGGCACGCTGAAGGGCTCGCCGTACATCTCTTCGGTCTCGAGCTCGAAATAGGCGGGCAGGCCCTTGGCGATCGGATGGCCGGGGTTGACCACCCAGATGCGCTCGCGCTCGCCGGCTTCGCGCCAGTTGAGGCGCGCGCTCATGCCCATCAGCTTCTGGAAGATCTTCGATTCATGGCCGGAGTGGAGGACGATCAGGCCCATCCCTTCCCAGACGCGGGCTGCGATGCGGTTGACGATCGCATCGTCGACGAGGTGGTGGGCAGCGTGGCCCCACCAGAGGAGGACGTCGGTGCTGGCGAGCTTGTCGACGGGCGTGTTGGGCGCACTCATCAGTTCGGCGTGACGCTCGGCGTTGAAGGCCCAGTTGACCGCATTGC
>JBKJTB010000004.1:0-3531 GCA_046594305.1 Devosia sp.
ACGGCGGATGCAATCAATTCCGCCGATCTTGCGACGGTCCCGGCCGAGTTCGCTCTTCCTCTCGCGCCGGATGAGACGACGGGATCGGACGACGCGCCTCCTCCCCCAGCGTTGCCCGATCCCGCCATCGTCAAGCTGCAGGTGCTGCTCGACCGTGCGGGCGCCTCGCCCGGGGTGATCGACGGATTTGACGGCGACAATGTACGGAAAGCCGTGCGGGCGTTGGAAGTGATGCGCGGGCTGCCGGAAGACGGCATGGTCGATGTTGACGTGGTGGCTACGCTCGACACGACGGCGCCGGTGGTGGGCGGATACGAGATTACGGCTGAGGATGTGGCGGCAATCGTCGCGCCGATCCCGACGGACTATGCGGAAATGGCGCAGCGCGATTTCCTTGGCTATGCGAGCGTCGAGGAGCTCTTGGGCGAGCGCTTCCATATGGATGTGGATCTGCTGGCGGTGCTCAATCCCGGCGCGCAGTTCGTGGCCGGCGAGACGGTTGCGGTGACCGCGTATGGGCCGGACATGACCGGCAAGGTGGCGCGGATCGAGGCCGACAAGACGACGCGGCAGCTCAGGGGGTATGATGCCGAGGACCGGCTGATCGTGGCATATCCGGCGACGATCGGCAGCGAGAGTAATCCGTCGCCTGAAGGCACACATCTGGTGAACGCCGTCGCGCCGATGCCGAACTATACCTACAATCCCGACGTCAATTTCCAGCAGGGCGAGAACACCGAGACGCTGATCATTCCGCCAGGGCCCAACGGGCCAGTGGGCTCGATGTGGATCGATCTGACGGAGCCGACTTTCGGCATCCACGGCACGCCATCGCCGAGCAAGATCGACAAGACCGCGTCGCATGGATGCGTGCGGCTGACCAACTGGGATGCGGAAGAGCTGTCGAAGATGGTGGAGCCGGGAGTGCCGGTGGAGTTTGTGGGGTAGGTATGGAGCGCCGACATGGCGCTTTGGGCTAGCCCCCACCCACCACGCTGCGCGTGGTCCCCCCTCCCCGATGGGAGGGATACGCCAGATTACTCCGCTTGAGTGGAGCCCATCCCTCCCCTCCGGGGGGGACCGGCGAAGCCGGTGGGTGGGGGCTTCGCTTAGCGGCCTTACCAGCCGCCGCCTCCGCCACCACCGCCGCCACCGCCTGAACTGCCGCCACCGCCGCCGCCGGAGAAGCCGGAGCCGGAGCTGGTGGAGGGTTGGGCGGCGATCATGGCGGCGCTCATGCCGGTCGCAATACTGGAGAACGATTTCGAGAAGTCGCCGCTGCTGCCGCCGGTGGACCAGGAGCTGCCGCTATACCAGCCGGGCGAGTAGGAGCCGGCGGTGGCGCCGGCGACGGCATTGCGCATGAGGTCGGCTTCGAAGCGGTCGGACCAGGGTTTTTCGACGCCCATGGCGATGGCGAAGGGGAGGATCGATTCGAAGCGGCTGACGCTCATCGCCGGCTCGCCCTTGTCGACGTAGTTGAGGCGGTTCTTTTCGGCCGTCTCCATGTACATCTTAAAACCCTCGATCTCGTCCATGAGCTTGCGGCCCTGGATGGTGGGGGCGCGCATCAGGATGGCGAAGATGATCTCGATAACGATGATCGAGATGGCCGCGATGAGGCCGTTGTCGATGCGGATGCCCGAGAGGCCGCTGATGGCGCCGCCGAAGACATTGAAGCCGACGATGACGATCCAGATGCCAGCGATGATCTTGCCGCCGACGCCGTTCTTGCCGGAGCCGAACATAACGCCGAAGATGATGCCGATAATGACCGCCGCCACGGCGGCGACGATGAGGAAGATGGGGTCGAGCACTTCGAGCCAGACCAGCGCACCGAGCAGCGCGACCGCGAGCGCGACGCCGCCGAGGGTGTAGAGAACGTTGTTCTTGAAATACACCTCGCGGTTCTCTCGCTCGAGCGCTGCAACGAGCTCGCCGCGCTTCTCGTTGAGTTTTGGGCCGTCGGTCTTGTCGACGGTGACGGTGCCTTTCGAGCGGACGTAGTCGTAGAGGCCCTGCTCGCCCGGCGGCAGCTTCTCGGTGGTTTTGCCGCTGGCGGTGATCTTGAGCTTGTCGCCCGACTTGTCGATCTGAACCAGCCCCTTGACGCCCAGATCGAAGATCGAGGCGGTGAAGGCGGTCCAGCCCGAGCCCTTGAAGCCCATATTGCCGATGTAGTGCAGCAGCGCCGGCGACATGCCTTTTGGCGCGTGGAACAGCGGGATGATGGTGCCGCGCGCTGGGTCGCGGCCGACGGCGCTCCAGGCGAAATAATTGTAGAGGAGGACCAGCAGTACGGCGAAGCTCGGGAACACCAGCTCGCGGTGGTCAGAGATCCAGTTTTCGGCGTTGGTGAGGCCCTCGGGCGCGGCCAGAATGCCCTTCTGGAATTTGACGGTGACCGAGAGGCCTTCTCCCGCCGACAGCTCGCGGGTGGTGCGGAAGGCGACAGAGGTGTTCGATTTCTGCTCGATGGTGACGGCCTGCTCGGTGGAGCCGGGCGCGCCGGTGTAGCCGATGGCGCCATCGATCACCGCGCCATCGGGGACATTGAGCGTCGCCGTGGCCTTGAGGATGGGGAAGTTCCAGTAGTTGCCGGTGGCGTTCCAGAACAGTTCGTCATAGCCGTCGAAATAGCGGGCCATGCGGGTCATGGTGTAGCGGATGGTGTAGGTGTGAACGCGGTAGTCGAGGAACACATCCGCATCGCCGATCTGGATGCGCTTGAAGCCGTTGCCGATACTGTCGACGGAATAGGGCTCGGCGCGGCCGTCGCGGAGGACTTCGATGACGCGCAGATCGGAGCGGAGGCGGGTGGTGTCGGGGTTGATCAGCTGGGTGGGGATGTCGCGATAGATGCCGCGGCGGATCGCGTCGCCCTCGACATTGACCTCGAGGGTTTCGACGACATCCACCGAGCCATCGACACGCAGCGTGGTGTTGGTGGTGAAGGAGCGGATTTCTTCGCGGGCGAAAGCGGGCGCCGCGAGGGCGCAGAGAATAAGCAGTGCCACAACAGCCCGCTGCGTCATACCCGCGAAGGCGAGAATCCAGGACGATCTTTTTCGAACGATCGATGCCATCGACAAGCTCCGTGCGTAGCCCGAACTGGGTCCCCGCCTTCGCGGGGATGACGTCGTGGGGAGGTTAGAACTTCACCTGTGGGACGGCGCGGTCGGCGGGGTTCTCGAGCTCAAAATACTGGACCTTTTCGAACTTGAAGAAGTTCGCGATGACGTTCGAGGGGAAGGACTCGACGGCGGTGTTCAGGTCGCGGGCGGTGCCGTTGTAGTAGCGGCGCGAGAGCTGGATTTCGTTCTCGGTATTGGACAGTTCGCCCTGGAACTGCAGAAAGTTCTGCGACGCCTTTAGGTCGGGATAGGCTTCGGCCACGGCGAAGAGCTTGCCGAGGGCTGCAGTCATGGCCTGGCCCACAGCAGATTGCTCACCCACCGAGCCGCCGCTGATCGACTTGGCGCGCAGTTCGGCAATGTCGTGGAACAGCTTGTCCTCGTGCGCAGCGTAGCC
>JBKJTB010000243.1:0-32946 GCA_046594305.1 Devosia sp.
GTGATGGCGCCGGAACTCTGGCGGAACTCGTGGATTAATCAGGTCGTCGTCAACGATCTCGAGACGACGCCCTATGGGCTCTATTCGATCGAGTTCGATGACGAGGGCACGTTCAGCATCGGCTTCGTGCCGATGCGCCCGGGCGAGTACGACATCTACGTGCCGGGCTACGAAAACCGCGGCCTTAAAGGGAAGTTCGTCGTCAAATGACAAACCGCCGCCGATTGCTGCAGGGGGCCGCGCTGATTGGCGCGGCGTCGCTTCTGCCCCGCCCGGCTTACGCAGCCGGCACGGGCAACATCTTCATTTCGCTCGAAAAGGGCAACGAAGTCGTCGTCCTCGACAAGACCTATGCCGAGGTCAAGCGCATCGCGACCAGCAAGCGTCCGCGTGACATGCACTTCAACGCCGACAGGACGCAGCTCTTCGTTGCCTGCGGCGATGACGACGCGATCGACGTCATCGACGTCGGCACGCTCGAAGTGGTGGACTCGATCCCGACGGGCCCGAGCCCCGAAGTCTTCGCCTTCTCGCCCGACTTCAAGCAGGTGTGGGTGTCGAACGAGGAATACTCGCAGCTCGAAGCCATCGATCTTGAAACTCGCGTCTCCGTCGCCCAGATCGCGACCGGCGCGGAGCCCGAGGGCGTCATCGTCAGCGAAGACGGCAAGACGGTCTACGTCACCTCCGAAGTCGCGGACATGGTGCACGTCGTCGACGTCGCGTCCGGCGCAGTCATCAAGAACATCCTCGTCGGCACCCGTCCCCGGCGCTTCATCTTCACGCCGGACGGCAAGCAGCTCTGGGTGTCGTGCGAGCTGTCGAGCGAGATTTACATCATCGACCGCGCCACCAACGAGATCATCGGTGACCCGCTGTTCTTCGTGCCGCCCGGCTTCAAGCCGGAGGACGTGACGCCGGTCGGCATGGCCATCACCAAGGACGGCACGAAAATCCTGCTCAGCCTCGGCCGCGCCAACCATGTGGCGATCATCGACGGCACCAGCCACGACGTGCTGCAATATGTGCTGGTGGGCAAGCGCGCGTGGTCGGTCGATCTGTCGCCCGACGAGACGGTGGCGATCGTCTCCAACGGTCTCTCCGACGACATCACCATCATCGACATGGCCAGCATGTCCGCGACACTGACGATCCCCGTCGGACGCGTGCCGCACACGGTGATGATCGATGGCTAGGCTCGCGCCGTGGTTGATGGGAGCGGCTCTCACGCTGCTCCCGCTTGCCGCCGTGGCGCAGGACGCGCCGCGCGACGTCAAGATCGGCTATCTGAGCCTCGGTTACGACGCGCGCTACGACGAGAAGGTGGTCTATCTCGGCCTTGTCCTCGATCCACTGACGCCGCCGGTGCCGGGCGCCGAAATGGGCATCTCCGATTTGCAGATCCTCGCTGATGCCGCTGGGTTCAAAGCGACGCTCGACGAGCAGAAGGCCGCCGATGCCGCCGGTCTCATCGCCAAAGTGCAGGAGATGAGCGCGGCAGGCGAGCGCTTCATCATCGTCGACCTCCCTGCCGATGTGCTGGACCAGGTCGCCGCCGCGACGCGCGACCTTAAGGTAACGCTGATCAACACCACCGCGCATGAGGATTTCCTGCGCGAGCGCTGCTATCCGAATCTGGTGCACACGGCTGCGTCGGATCGCCAGTTGTCGGACGCACTCGTCCAGCTCCTGCGCGTTCGCAACTGGACCAATGTGCTCGTGCTGTTCGGCCAGAACCCGCGCGACAAGGTGCTGGCCGACGTGTTCACCGCATCCGCGCAGCGGCTGCGGCTCAACATCGTCGACACACGCCAAGTGACCCTCTCGACCGATTCCGAGAGCACCGAGGCGAACAACCCGCTGCTGGTCACTGGCGGCGTCGACTACGACGTCATCTACATCGCCGATACCCAAGGCGATTACGCGCGCTATTTGCCGTACGCCACGCAGCTCCCACGCCCGGTGATCGGCTCGACCGGCCTCGAAGCGTCGGAGTGGCACTGGACCTGGGAGCGCGACGGCGCTTCGCAGGTCGTCTCGCGCTTCGACAAACTCACCGGCGGCGAGAAGATGGACGGGGCCGAATGGTCCGCCTGGATTGCCGCGAAAGCTGTGATGACCGCCTACGGCAAATCGCGCAAAACCGATCCCGAGGAGATCGCGGCCTACATGCGCGGCGAGCGCTTCGGCGTCGACGGCTCGAAAGGCGTCTTGATGAGCTTCCGTTCCTGGGACGGCCAGATGCGCATGCCCCTCACGCTCTCGACCGCCGACGCGGTGATCGAGGCCGCTCCCCTCGATGGCTTCGAGCATCAGGTGACCACGCTCGATACGCTGGGCACGGACGAGCCGGAGTTCGCATGCAAGTAGGGCTCGGCGCGCTGTGGCTGGGTTTCCTCGCCATCACGCGCCGCGAGATCCTGAAGTTCGTGCGCCAGACCGAGCGGCTGCTCTCGGCGCTGATCCGCCCGACGCTGTGGCTGCTGGTGTTCGCCACCGGCCTCCACGATTTGCTCGGCCTGTCGATCATCCCGCCCTATCGGACCTACACGCCCTACCAGGAGTACATCATCCCGGGCCTCATCGGGATCGTCATCCTCTTCCAGTGCATGCAGTCAGCGCTGTCGATGGTCTATGACCGCGAGGCGGGCGTGATGCGGGTGATGCTGGTCAGCCCCCTGCCCCGCAGTTTCCTGCTGTTTTCCAAGATTGCCGCGGCGACGATCCTGTCGCTGCTGCAGGTCTACGCTTTCCTGCTTTTGGCCCTCGCTTTCGGCATATCTTTGCCGCCTTTTGGGTGGATTTCAATCATCCCGGCGGTGATCCTCACCGGCCTGATGCTGGGCTCG
Organism: Devosia sp.; assembly: GCA_046594305.1. Classification (GTDB taxonomy): domain Bacteria; phylum Pseudomonadota; class Alphaproteobacteria; order Rhizobiales; family Devosiaceae; genus Devosia_A. The sequence continues at coordinate 2,850 of JBKJTB010000243.1, forward strand.
ATTGGCCTCCTCGTCTCGGTCTACACGCCGCAGATCGAGAACTTCGCCGGCATGATGAACTTCGTCGTGTTCCCGATGTTCTTCCTCTCTTCGGCGCTCTACCCGCTGTGGAAGCTGCGCGAGGCCGGCGCCTACCCGATCTACTACATTTCGCAGGCCAATCCGCTCACCCACGCCATCGAACTCATCCGCTTCGCGGCCTATGGGCAGATAAACTGGCTGGCGCTGGGCGTGGTCGCCGGCTGCACGCTGCTGGCGTTCTTCCTCGCCGCACGCGGCTACGATCCGCAGGCGGGCGCCATCCGGACCGTGCAGCGCGCCTGAGACGCGGCAACATTCCAAAAAGCAATATCACTCATAGACGACACCCTGACCCAATCGGGTCATGAGTGATCGACGAGGAAAGCCCAAAACTTTCGCACATCGACGCCAAATGCGGCATGGATTCGCACCCGGCGGGAACGTTCTCAGCGCTCCCTCAAAACGAGAGCGCAAAAAACAAATCAGGAGTGGAGGATCTCTATGAAGATCTTGAATCTATCGCGCTCAGCCATGATGGCCGCGGCGCTGGCTCTGACCGTCGGGAGCTTTGCGGCTGTAAGCGTCGCCGCCGAAGCGACCTTCGACCGGCTGAAAAATGCCTCGGCGGAACCGCAGAACTGGCTGCTGCCCTACGGCGACTACACCGCGCGGTCGCATAGCGCACTTGACCAGATCACCAAGGACAACGTGAAGGATCTTCACGTGCAGTTCATGACCGCCATCGGCGGCGGCCAGCCGGCTTCGGTTGGCGGCGTGGCACCCGGCCAGCGCGCGACGCCGTTGGTCAAGGACGGCTTCATGTACGTCCAGAACGCCTGGGATCAGGTCAACAAGATCGACCTCGCGACCGGCAAGATCGTGTGGCAGGCCGACCTCAGCGGCCAGGGTGCCTCGAGCAAGTTCGGCTCGGTGGCGCTCCTCGGCGACAGCATCTACTACGTCACCCGCAACGACATGATCATGTACAAGCTGGATGACGAGACCGGCGACATCGTGTGGCAGGTCGACACCCGTGGCCCGGACAACGTTGCCGGCGCCGAGCGTGCGACCGGCGGTATCCTCGCCGTGGGCGACAAGCTCATCACCAGCGCCGCTGGCCCCGGCATGCGTTCGTGGATCGCGGCGTTCAATGCCGCAGACGGTTCCCTGGCGTGGCGCTTCTACTCGATCCCGGGACCGGGCGAGCCGGGCCACGAAACCTGGGCCGACGATCACAACGCCTATCTGACGGGCGGCGGCGGCATCTGGAGCACGCCCTCCTACGATGCCGACAGCAACTCGATCATCTTCGGCACCGGCGAGTCGCAGCCCTGGGCTGATCCGGCGTTCCGGCCGGGCGACAACCTCTACACGAACTCGACCATCGCGCTCGACGCCACGACCGGCAAGATGAACTGGTACTTCCAGGAAATCCCGCAGGAAACGTGGGATTACGACACCATCAACCCCAAGATGCTCTACGACATCAACTACAACGGCGAGAGCCGCAAAGTTGTCGGCACCTTCTCGCGTAACGGCTTCTTCTACACGCTCGACCGCGCCAACGGCTCGTTCATCTATGGCACGGCCTATCGTGATCCGAACTGGACGGCTGGCCTCGATCCCAAGACCGGCAAGCCGGTGGAATATGTCCCGGGTTCGCTGACCCAGGAATACGCTCCTAACGCTGCCCTCAAGGTGGGCGAAGCACAGTCGGCGCAGAACATCTGCCCGGCGTTGCAGACCTCGACCTGGTGGCCGCCGACCTACAATCCGGACACTCACATCGCCTACATCCAGGCGATCGATGCGTGCTTCAGCCAGTCGATTGCCGAACACATCGATCCCGCCCGCGACGACCTCAAGGGCAACCAGGGTATGTGGGGCGGCGGTAACTTCTGGAAGTTCGACTATGCCTTCCCGAATGCGCCCGGCCTGATCATCGCCGTCAACACCGAGACGGGCGAGAAGGTCTCGCAGACGACGGTCGACTTCCCGACCAATTCGGGCCTGCTGTCGACTGCCGGCGATATCATCTTCGCCGGTAGCGCCGACGGCCGGCTGATCGCCTACGACGGCACGACCATGAAAGAAGTGTGGTCGTTCAACACCGGTACGCCGATTGGCGCGCCGCCGATCAGCTACGAACTCGACGGCAAGCAGTATGTTGCAGTCGTCACTGGCGGCAGCGGCACCGGCAGCCCGCAGCTCGCGAGCCTGCAGAACGCTGCTCAGGTCGTCGTGTTCGGCCTCAACTAAGCCATCAAGGATGGGGAGGCTTCATGCCTCCCCATTCGCTTTCCAAGGGATGACGCCTTTGCGCCCCCGCCTGCTCGCCGCTCTCGCGGCCCTCCTCTTCACCGCCCCCGCCGCGCTCGCCCAGGATATCCCGCCAAAGATCTGGGACATCCCGTTCGGCACGTCGATCGACAGCCTCAGCATCGATTTCGCTGAGCCCGCCTGCGGTACCAATGGCGGCCCGCCCAGCACGCAACTGGCGAGCTTCGCCAACTTCGCCCAGTGCCCGACGGAAGCCGACGGTCTGCGCGAGATCTGGTTCCGCTACGACGACACGATGGAGTACCTCGCGCGCGCCGTGCGCAATCCCGTGCAGGCGATCCGCTTCAACTTCACCAAGGTCGGCATGCAGCCGGCGATCCTGTCGTTCCTTGTCGACGACACGGGTCGCATCCGCGGCTATCGCGCCGCCACCGATCCAGCCGCCGACCCGCGGATCCGCTACGACCACCATCTCGCCTCCGCCACCATGCGCGCCATCGTCGGACCCGATGGCTGGGCGTGCGAGGATCTGCCCAAGAACGAGGGCGAGGGGCCGATCGAGGGCCAGTACATCAAACAGCGCTGCACCCTGACCCGCGATGACGTCAGCGCTGTCAATGAAACGCGGTTCTACCTGAAACCCGGACAGGCCGTCGTCGATCCCGCCACCGGCAAGCCGATGCTCAACGCGTTCGAGAGTTCGGCCTACCTCACGGTGACGCAGACGGCCCCCTATGCCGCCGACCCGCCGGATGTCGCGACGCAGGACGAAGCCCCGCCCCCAGCCGCCGATGACGCGGTTGGCCGCTTCCTCGCGAAGCTCACCAACGACTGCGCCGGCTGCGATTTGAGCGGCGCTGACCTCCGCCGCCGCGACCTTACGGGAGCGGACCTCACCGGCGCCAAACTCGTTGCCACGAACCTCCATCGCGCTATCCTGCGCCAGGCCAAGCTCGCCGGCGCCGATCTCGAGCGGGCGGATCTGAACCTCGCCGACCTGACGCAGACCGACTTCACGGGCGCCAATTTTCAGGCGGCCACGCTGTTTGGCGCGCGCGGTGCGCAGACCAACTTCTCCGGCGCAAACCTCGCGGCGGTGCGGGCCGGGTCGCTCGACATTCGCCAGGGCAAGTTCGACGGTGCCACCATGACCACCGCCGATTTCGGCCAGGCCCGGCTCAACAATGCCCGGCTGGTCGATGCCGACCTCAGCGGCTCGTACTTCTTTCAGGCCAACCTCGTGCGCGCCGACTTCACCGGCGCAAAAGCTCCCGGCTCAGCTTTCAACGAGACGGTGCTGCGCGAAGCCAATTTGAGCAAGTCGGTGTTCCGCGACGCCGACTTCCAGAAGGCCAATCTGCTCGGGGCCGATTTGACGGGCGCCGACTTCACGCATGTGCGGTTCGAGTTCGCCAATCTGCGCGACACCGTTCAGGACGGCACGATCCTCACCGGTTCGCTGATGCCCGACGGTACCACCGCCCCCTGAAAACAAATGCGCCGCCCTCAAGGGAGCGGCGCACCACATTCTTTCGTCGACGACCTCAGCGATACGCTGCACAGGCCGGAGCGTTCGGGTCGTCGTAATACTCGACGCACTGATCCTTGGTGATGCGGCGCTGGCCGTGAACGCGGGCCCCGAGATAAGCCACCAGATCGGTGATTTCCTGTTTGCTCAGTTCGGTACCCGGAACGACTTCGGGCGGGGGGGCTTCGCCGACAGTACCGTAGCAGTCCTCAGTCTTATAGGCGCCGGCGAGGTTGAACGGCATCTTGGTGCCCGGCAGGCCGCACGAGATCACCAGCTGCATCGTCTCGAGATCGAGCGCCGACTTGCGGAGGCTCGGACCGGCGGGGAAGTGGCCGCCCTCGCCGCCCTGGCCGAAATCGCCATGGCAGTTGAAGCAACCGCCGCGGTCCTTCCACACGGCAAGGCCCGCCTTGATCTGCTCGTCGGTGGGCGCAGCGGTAGGCTCAGATGAGGACGCAGCGTCCTGCGCATAGGCGGACGAGATCGAAAACCCCGCGACAGGTGCAAAGCACAGCGCGGCAGTCACCGCCGCCATCAGTACGGCACGCGGCAGGGAGAACTTCATAGTCATTGGAGAATCCAGATTGATCGACATTTTGTGAAACCCTCGCATGAAGGTGTTGACGCGGCATGACCCGTTTGGGTCAAATCGCGAGGACGTGTAAGGTTCCGCCTACTCAGCCGCAGGCTTGAAGCGCTGCAAATCCTCGGCAACGAGGTGCGAATTGAACATCCGCGCCGACGGCTGCCGCACCAGCAATTGCGCCAGTTCGGACTGGCTGTGCGTACCGGTCTTTTCGAACGCCGATTTGAGATGGCGCCGCGCCGTCTCCGGCGAGATCGCGAGTGCCGCACTCGCCTTCTGCAGCGAGCGGCGATGCACCAGCATGCGCACGAAACGCGCCTCGCCATTGGTCAGCCGAAACAGCTGGGTCAGCGTCGATTCCGGCGGGCAGATGACCCAGTCGGGATCGGTGAGCACGAACAGGACAGCGCCATCCTGATGCGCCGGATCCCGCCACTCCGAGGGCACGGCCGTCATGATCGCCGACAGCGGCTTGTCGCTGTAGTAGCGCTCGATCCGCATCGCCTTGGGCTCGGACGAGCCGCCCTTGGTCGTCGCCAGGAAATTTTCGACGTCGAGCCGTCCGTGCGCCGTATGGAGGGAATCGAGCTGCATGTGGAGCCCGTCTTCCGCCGCGATCAAATGCTGCGCCAGCGAGTTCATCCGCAGCACCCGGCTGTGGCGGTCAAGCAGTGCGAGGCCATAGGGCAGGCTCTCGAAGATCTGCGGCTCGACCGGTTGCCCCAGCCGGTCCTCGATCTCGAACGCCCGTGTGAGATGCTCGACCAGGGAGCGCATCGCCCCGATTTCGTCGTCCGAAAAGGCCGGCTGCTCGCTGTAGCGCGTGACGCAGAAGAAGCCGACCTCGTCATGCCGTGTGGCAAAGAGCACATGCACCGCGTGGCCGACATCGATGGCGTCGAGCGTCACCTTGTAGAACGGTGATTTACCGATGAACGGGTCCGCTCGCATGTTCTGAACCACCGAGAGCTCGCCGCGCGGCAACCGCCAGGCGCGCTCCATCAGCATATCCTGTCCTTCGTAGGTCCCGCATTCGGCATGCGAGACAACATGGCAAATGCCGCTGATCCGGCCGGTGCCACGATCCGGCATGTGCGGCGCGATCACCGCATGGACGGCGTCGAACGCGATCGCGATATCTTCCGTCAGCGACTGCCAGCTGCGCTTGCCGAGCGCCGCGTCATAGGCCATTCCGGCAAAGTCGTACGTCGGTTTCGGTTCGGTCAAAGGCGGTCGTCTCCCCGTGGCAGTTCTAGTCCCCTCCCCCCCACCCTCAAAGGGAAAAAGCGCCCACCTCGATATTGAGGCGACTTATGTTCGACGTTAGTCGGTGTGACGAACTGCACCTTGCGCCTGTACGGGCGTAGGCTAGCCTCCGGCGCTTCAGGAGTTCCGCAAAATGCCGGTCGACCACCCCGATCGCCAGGCGATCACGGAGGAATTGCACGCCCGTCCGGTCGACATCATGGACGGTGTGGCGCGCGTGCGGCGGCTGGTTTTTGTTACCACCCCGCAGGGTGGCAGCGAAGCCCTGATCGCCCGCTTCAACGCCTTCTGCCTGGCCCACGACATCGAGCCGATGCCGCGCGGCGTGCGCCAGACGGGCTTTACCGCCGGTCCGCGCGCCGTCACCTGGGAGTTCCACACCGAGTTCGTAACAATAACCTGGCGTGGCCCGCTGGCCGACGCGGAGAACTGGCCGACCGACATCGGTCTCGAAGCTGTGGGCGACGCGCAGCTTATCGCTGCCACCCGCATCGACGTCATTGCCGATCTCGAAATCCCGGCGCGCTTCATCCCGCAATTCAACCTCTCGAGCCTCTGCGTGTCGTTCATCGAAGACGGGGCGGGCCAGATCGCTACCGACTATCTCGCCGACGCCGACGGCTACATCCGGCTCGAATTCGCCGCCGGAGGCCTGACCCCGCTCCGCCGCTCGATCCTCGTTCGGCGCCTGCTCGAGATCGACACCTACCGCAGCATGGCGCTGCTCGCCCTCCCCCTTGCCCGCCGCAGCGCCCCCGAACTGTCCGACGCCGAGCGCGATCTCACCGCGCTCATCGAAACGCTCGCCACCGCCTCGACCGTCGAGGCCATCCAGACAGCGCTCAATACCCTGCACCGGCTCTCGATCCGCTCGGGCCAGCTATCGGAGCGGCTGGGCTATCGCTTCGCCGCCGCCAAAGCCTATGGCAAGATTCTGCAGGCGCGGCTTGAGGGCCTGCGCGAAGGACCGACCGCACTCGGCTCAACGCTCGGCCGGTACCTCGGCAACCGCGTCGACCCCGCCCTCGCCACCTGCCTCGCCATCGAGAAGCGCCTCGAAACGCTCACCGACAAGATCGAGCGGGCGATCGAACTGCTCAACGTGCGGATCGGGCTCGACCTCCAGATCCAGAACAAATCGGTGCTCGAAACCATCGCCAGCACGGCGCAGAGCCAGTTCCGCCTGCAGGCCACGGTCGAGGGCCTTTCGGTCATTGCCATTAGCTATTACGCGCTGGGCATCCTCAGCTACGTGCTCGCCGGCCCGCTCGAAATCGCGCATTTCGACAAGACCCTCGCCGTCTCGATCGCCGCGCCGTTCGCCATCCTCCTGGTGTGGTGGTCGGTGCGCCGGCTGCGGCGGATGCACTTCCGCTGACGAGGGCCGAGACACCAGCTGTTCGGACCGGTTGCTGAGGCCTAGTAGGTGGTGCGGCCGCCGGAGAGGTCGAAGACGGACGCGGTGGTGAAGCTGTTTTCCCTCGACACCAGCCAGGCGACCATGGAGGCAGCTTCGTCGACTTCGAGGAAGCGACCGCGCGGGATGCGGACCAGCATGTAGTTGATGAACTCCTCGGTGAGCGTGTCGAGGATCCCCGTCTTGGCCGTGGCAGGCGTGATGGCGTTGACCGCAATGTCGTACTTGGCCAGTTCCTTGCCCAGCGATTTGGTGAGGCCGATGACGCCGGCCTTGGCGGCTGAATAGGCGGAGAGGTTGGGATTGCCCTCCTTGCCGGCGACCGACGAGATGTTGACGATGCGCCCGTAGTTGCGCGCCTTCATCGAGCCGATGACCACCTTGTTGACGTAGAAGGTGCCGTTGAGATTGATGTCGATGACGCGGCGCCATTCCGCGGGGTCGTAGTCCTCCAGAGTCGCGTTCTTGCCGGCGATGCCGGCCGAGTTGACGAGGATGGAGACCGGGCCTTGCTCGGCTTCTACCTCGGCGTGAACGCGCTGCAGACCTGCAAGGTCGGTGATATCGACAACCTTGGAGGAGGCGCCGCGGCCGAGCGCGCTGACGGCGGTTGTGAGAGCGCCGGCATTCATGTCCCACAGGCTCACCTTGGCGCCGGACGCGAGGAGGCGCTGGGCGATGGCAAAGCCGAGGCCTTGCGCGCCGCCAGTGACGACGGCGACCTGGTTGTCGAGATCGATCTGATTCATTGTGTTCCTCTTTCTAACTTCGGCACCGCGGCCTTTGGCCAGCGGAGTCCATATCGCTACTTTCCGCCGCGATCGAGATAGTCGCTGATGGCATCGCCCAGCAGGTTGAGGCCAAGGATAACGGCAGAGACCGCGATACCGACAGTGACGGCGAATGATGGCTGGATCGCGAGATAGCCCTGGGCGTCGCGCAGCATCGAGCCGAAGGATGGCGCAGGGGGCTGGACGCCCATGCCGAGGAAGCTGAGCGAGGCTTCCCACAGGACGGCCTGAGCACCGTCGAAGCTGGCGATGACGATCAGCGGCCCAACCATATTGGGCAGCACTTCGCTCCACAGGATGCGGATTTCACCGGCGCCGAGGCCGCGTGCGGCCTGAATGAATTCGCGATCGCGCAACTGAATGGCGACGCTGCGCGAGACGCGCGCGAAATCCGGAATGGCGGCGAGCCCGACGGCAATCATGGCGTTGGTGAGCGAGGGGTCGAACAAGGCGACGATGACAATGGCGACAAGGATTGTCGGGAAGCCCTGCAGGACTTCGACGACGCGCGACACGACGAGATCCAGAATGCCACCGAGGCCGCCGGCAACAAGCCCGAGCGCGGTGCCGAAAATGCCGCCGATGAGGACGACGATGACGAAGGCCTGCGCCGCGACCTGGGCCGAGCCCAGCAGGCGGCTGAGCACATCGCGGCCAAGGGGGTCCGTCCCGAGCCAGTTGGTGGCGCTGGGCGACGACAACGCGGCCGACAGGTTGGTGTCGGTCATCGAATGCGGCGCTAGCCACGGCCCGAAGAGGCTGGCGACAAGGAAAATGCCGACCAGCAGCACAGCAAGCGGCGAGCGACGGATGAGGAAGGCGAAGAGGCCGGGCGGGCGCCGGACACGCGCGGTCGTTTCGATATCGGTCATCGGGCACGCACCCTTGGATCGATCAGGGCATAAGCGAGATCGATGATCAGATTCACCGCGACATAGCCGGTGGCGGCGAGGAGCACGACGCCCTGTACTACCGGATAGTCGCGGTTGAGGACCGCGTTGAGGCCTAGACGCCCCAGGCCCGGAATGGAGAAGATCAACTCGACCACCACCGCGCCCGAGATCAGGACACCCAGTTGGAGGCCGATATAGGTGATGGTGGTCACCAGCGTATTCGGCGCGACGTGGCGCAGCAGGATGGCGGCGGGGCCGGTGCCCTTGGCGCGCGCGGTATCGACGTAGTCCTCGCGCAGCACGGTGATGGCGGTGACGCGGACAAAGCGCACGAGGGACGGAATGAGGTAGATGGCGAGGGTCGCCACCGGCAGGACGAGTGAGCGCATATTGCCGAAGATGTCCTTGCCCGGCGGCACGTAGCCGCCCGAGGGCAGCAGCTTGAGGGTCACCGAAAACAGCACGATCAGCATCAGCCCGACCCAGAAGCCGGGCACCGAGATGCCGATGGTGATAAGGCCGGAAGCGGGACGGCTCCACCAGCTATTGCGGTTCTGCGCGAGGACCAGCCCGAGCGGAATCGCGACGACGACGGCGACGATGAGACTGATGAGCGCGAGCTGGACGGTGGGAAACGCCGCGGCCAGAAGCAGGTCGCTGACCGGCTTGAAGCTGACATTGGACGTGCCGAAATTGCCCAGCAATGTCTCGCGCAGCCATAGGCCGTAGCGGACGGGAAGCGGCTGATCGAGACCGAGCTGGCGGGTGATCGCCTCGATGCGCTCGGGCGTCGCCATATTGCCGAGGAGCACGGACGCCGGATTGCCCGGAGCCAGGGCCGTCGCGAAAAACGCCAGCGCGGTGACGCAGAACAGCGTGACGACGCCCCCCATCACCCGGCCGAACAGATATTTGACCATTACATGCCCCCGATGCCGGCGGCGGTTTCCCGCCGCCGGCATTGTCGAACGCTCCGAGAGCCTATCAGAGCGCGATTTTTGTGTAGTCGTCGATACCGCTCGGACCGATAACCAGCGCCTTCGATGCCTCGTTGCCGAGGAAGAAGAGCGGCAGATGGTTGATGGTGATCTGCGGCATCTCATCGAGGATGAGCGTCTGGAGCTGCTGATAGAGCTCGATGCGCTTGGCAGGGTCGTTCTCGGACGCCGCAGCGGCGACCAGATCGGCATAGCCGGCGGGGTTCCACTGATTGACGTTGGAGGTCGGCGCGAGGTTGGGCGAGTTGAACATGCTCGCCGGATCTTCGGGACCCGTGTTGAAGTTGTCGGTGGTGACGTCGTAGTCGGGCTTGGTGAGGATGCGCTCGATCCACACCGTCACTTCGAGCTCGCGCACCGTTACCTTGTGACCGATACGGTTGAGGGTATCCTGCAGCAGCAGCGCCATCGACTTGAGTGTGTCGAAGCCCTGGATGGTGAGGATCTCCATGGTCAGCGGGTTGTCCTTGCTGAAGCCTGCCTCGGCCAGAAGCGCCGCGGCCTTGTCCAGATCGAACGGATATAGCGCGGCCGAGTCCGGCAGGTACGTCGCCATCTCCGGCGGGACCGGGTTGATGGTGGGACGGGCGAAGCCGAACCAGATGGTCTTGGCGTAGCCCTCGCGGTCGAACGCATGGGCGAGTGCCTGACGCACGCGCTTGTCGTCGAAGGGCGCCCGCTTGGTGTTGATGTTGAAGTTCTCGTAGAGAATGTAGGGCTTGGTCTGGATGATGCCGATGTCGGCCGACTGGGCCTGCACGACGTCTTTGCCCTCAACGAGAGCCACCATCTGCAGCGTACCATCCTGCAAGCCGGCGAGACGCGCCTGCGAGTCGGGGACGATGCGCCACTCGAGGGCAGAGACCTTGGGAGCATTGCGGTGTTCGGCATAGGCCTCGACGCGGATGTGATCGCCCGGCGCCCAATTGACGAACTTGAACGGCCCCGTGCCGACCGGCGCGGTAGTGATGGTGCCGATCGTGGCCTCGTTGACGATCTGGATCACCGCGAGGTTGGCGAGGATGCCCGGCACCGTATTGGCCAGCGTCAGAACGACGGTCTGGTCATCGGGTGCCTCGACGTTCGACACGGCCGCGAGCTGCGGCGCGAAGGGGCTGCCGGTTGCGACATCCTGCACGCGCTTGATCGAATAGACCACATCGGCTGCCGTGAAAGGCGAGCCATTGTGCCAGGTCACACCCGACTTGAGCTTGAAGGTGACGGTGAGCCCATCAGCCGACGTCTCCCAGCTGTCCGCGAGGAGCGGATCGGCCGATAGCGTCTCGGGATTGATGAAGACCAGCGCTTCAAACACCGTCGAGCGGATCGTGTGACGGAACACGTCGATCGGCGACATCTGCGGGTCGAGCGTGCTGATGTCGCTGGAGATACCGACGATCAGTTCGCCGCCCTCCTGCGCGCGCGCCGCGCCTGCCATGCCAAATGGACCAACGACAGCAGCAGCTGCCGCGGCACCCCCGAGCAATCTTAGAAATTCGGCGCGGTTCATCCGCCCCCATCCCTCACGACCGTTCATCTCTGTCTCCCTGTTGAACGTTCAGATCGTAGTTTTGTATACCATCAAGCAGCACGTCAAGTTTGCGTAAGGCGCCTGTCAGGCCGGTGCCAGCTCGTCGAGCGGGTAGTGACAGGCGACCTTGCGGGCTTGGCCGTACGGCCTGAATTCTGGCTCTTCGCTGGCGCAGCGGGGCTGCGCGCGCGGACAGCGCGTATGGAAGCGGCACCCCGACGGGGGTGCCATTGGACTGGGCACATCGCCTTCAAGAACGACGTTCCGGCGCTGCGCATCCGGATCGGGTAGCGGGATCGCAGACAGCAGCGCATCCGAATAGGGATGCAGTGGCATGTCATAGAAGGCATCGGCGGGCGCCAGCTCCACGAGCTTGCCCAGATACATCACGCCAATGCGGTCCGAGACGTGACGGATCACGCCCAGGTCATGCGAGATGAAGATCATCGTAAGGCCCAGTTCGGCCTGCAGGTCCTTGAGCAGATTGAGGATCTCGGCCTGCACGGACACATCGAGCGCCGAGACCGGCTCGTCGGCAACGACCAGCCTTGGATTGAGCGCAAGGGCGCGGGCGATACCGACGCGCTGGCGCTGTCCACCGGACAACTCGCTCGGCAGCCGGTCGGCGAAACTGGGCGCCAGCCCGACCTTGCCGAGCAGTTCGATAACGCGTGCGCGGCGCTCGGCGCGATTGGCACCGATACGGTGCAGACGAAAGGCTTCCTCGAGGATGGCGCCGATGCGCTTGCGCGGATTGAGACTGGCGAAGGGATCCTGGAAGATCAGTTGGATGTCGCGGCGCAGCGGGCGCAGGCTGGCCATGCTGGCATGGGTGATGTCGGCGCCGTCGAACAGCACGGCGCCGTCGGTCGGCTCGAGCAGGCGGACGATGCAGCGGGCAAGCGTGGACTTGCCGCAGCCCGACTCGCCAACGAGACCGAAGGTCTCACCGGCCCTGACGTCGAACGACACATCGTCGACGGCATAGACGCGGCGCGCGGCGCCAAACGGACTGCGCGTGGCAAAGACCTTCTTGAGGCCATCGACCTGGACCAGCGCCGCCTCGCTCATGCGGGCACCCTCCCCGCTTCGATGGCGAGATGGGCGCGCGCGGCATCATTGAGCCAGCAGCGATAGAGGTGGTCGTGGCCTTCGAGGTTGGGCCGCTCGATGCAGGCCCCATACGCGTGGTCGCAACGCGGGCGGAACGCGCAACCCGACGGGCGGCCCTCCGTGAGCACCGGCGGCGCCCCCCTGATCGACGGCAGGCGCGGCGTGCGGACCCGATTGGCAGCCGGGATCGATGCGAGCAGTCCGGCTGTGTAGGGGTGCTGCGGCGCGCGGAACACGTCGCGCACCGCACCGGCCTCGACGCACTGGCCGGCATACATAACCATCACGCGGTCGGCGATGCCGGCGACGACGCCCAGATCGTGGGTAATGAGCACGACGGCCATGCCGTATTGGTGGCGCAGGCCATCGATCAGCGACAGAATCTGCTTTTGCGTGGTGACGTCGAGCGCCGTCGTGGGCTCGTCGGCTATGAGTAACGACGGACTGCAGGCGAGCGCGAGGGCAATCATGGCGCGCTGGCGCATGCCGCCCGAGAACTGATGCGGATAGTCGTCGATGCGACTGCGCGGGTTGGGGATACCGACCTGGGCGAGGAGTTCGACCGTCCGCTCGCGGATGGCGCGATGGCTCAGATCGGTGTGGTTGCGCAGGACCTCGCCGATCTGCGTGCCGATCCGATGCAGCGGGTTGAGGCTGGTCATCGGATCCTGGAAGATCATGGCGATGCGCGAGCCGCGCACCGCGCGCATCTGCGTTTCGTTGAGCGACAACAGATCGGTGCCGTCGAAATCGATGCGACCGGAGAGGGCGAAGCGCGGATCGGTGCGGTTGAGGCCGATGATCGACCGTGCCGTGACGGTCTTGCCGCAGCCGGATTCGCCGACAATGCAGAGGATCTCGCCGGCGGCGAGGCTGAACGAGACATCGTCCACGAGGCTGGAGGTGCTGCCGTCGCGGGTCAGCATGACGCTCAACCCCCTGACGTCGAGCAGCGGCCTTGCCGTGGTGGACACGTCTATCGGTGCAGCCTGCGCCATTGCGTCCCGATCTTAGTAAGCTGGCGTCGTGAAGATGGTCTTCCCGCCGACCTTGATCTCGACGTCGACCCGATATTTGGTCAGCGCCTCGGGATTGATTTCGATGCCGAGGCCCGGTGCATCTGGAACGTTGATCTGCCCGTTGGCATCGCGCTCGATGCGGTTGCGCGTGAGATCGACGGCCACCTGCTTGAGCGACGTCGGATACTCGCAGATGGTGTGATCGGCGAGGCCTGCGAAGGGCTGCAGCGAGGCACTGAGCGCCAGGTTCGAGGTGAACGTGTGGTTGATGTATGTGACGCCGCGCTTGACGGCGTAGTCGGCCACCTGCTTGGCCGGCCACAAACCACCGATGCGGCCGCAGTCGATCTGGATGTAGCCGACACCGCCGAAATCGATGAGGTGCTCGGCCATATGACGATTGTGCGCCGCTTCGCCGCCAGCGGTCTTGACGGTCTTTGCACGCTTGCTCAACTCGCCATAGGCACCATAGGCTGAGCCGTGGAAGGGCTCCTCGAAGAAGGTGACGCGGTTGCGCTCCATCGCATCGAGACGAAGCGCTGCGGCCTCGACATCCTCGTTGAAGATCTGGCCGGCATCGATGAGCAGGAACGCGTCCACTCCGAGACCTTCACGCGCCGCATCGAGATGAGCGATGTCGCTCGCGAGCGAGTCGCCGAACGGGGCCCAGCCGAACTTGGCGGCGCGGAAGCCCTGCGCAGCGATGTCCTTGGCCCGCTCGAGCGTCTGCTGGGCCGTCGTGCCGAACAGCACCGAGGCGTAAGGGGTCTTGGGATAGGCGCGCTCGTAGCCGAGCAGTTTCCAGGTCGGCTCGCCACGGACGCGACCCAGAAGGTCCCACATCGCCATCTCGATACCTGACCAGGTATGGGCCGCCTGCAGCAGATCCATGCTGTTGTAGGCCACATTGGCCGCCATGCGATGGATATCGGCGGGAGCGTCCAGCGTTTCGCCCAGCACCGAGGCCGACACCGGCCGGCAGGCACCGTGCGACATCGGCGTAACGAACGCAGCAATAGAGGGCAGCGGGGAGGATTCGCACTCGCCCCAGCCGACATGCCCGCCGGCCGAGACGCGCACGACAAGCGCATCCTGGCTGCCGTCGGCAGCTGTCGTTACCTCGGGCATGGCGAGGTAGAAGAAGTCCACGCTATCGATCTTCATTGTCGGTCGTACCTTGTCTTAGATGGAGTGCAGGCGTCAGCCTGCCCGCCGGTAGAGGGCGGGTTTTGGAACGAAGTTCGTCTCGGGCTCGATGGGATAGATCGGCCGGGCACACAGCACGTGGCCGAGACTCGCGACATTGGCGGACGTCGATCCCGGCGCATCGACGTTGAAGTTCTTGGTGACCCACAGATCGTACATGTGGAACTCGGTGTGCGGCGACTTCACCACCACGAGGTCGAAGTCGGCCGGATCGAGCCCATTGGCGTAGTAGAAAGCGCGATCCATGAGGAAGGCCGGTTTGCTGAGCACGACGATGGTGAAATTGTCGAAGGTGAGGACAGCGGTAAGGCCGCCATCCATCATCAGCCCCATGGTTTCGAGCTTGGCGCGGCCGTGCGACAGGCTCTCGACCATTGCCTCGACCGGCATCGGCGTGAAGCGTGCGGGATCGACCGTGCCACCCAGCGGGACGGAGATGCGCTGGCCAACGCCGGCGCGATGCGCCGCGGCGGCTGCGGGGGCATCCACGATCTGGGCGAGGACGCGGCCCTTGTAGCCACCGTCGCGCAGCGCCTTGACCA
Organism: Devosia sp.; assembly: GCA_046594305.1. Lineage (GTDB taxonomy): Bacteria > Pseudomonadota > Alphaproteobacteria > Rhizobiales > Devosiaceae > Devosia_A. The sequence continues at coordinate 18,044 of JBKJTB010000243.1, forward strand.
GCACATTGGAGTCGCCGCTGGCGCCCGACGAGGTGGCGTCCGCGGCATCGGTGAACAGCACCGTGCCCGGCATGCCCTTGGTGAGTTCGACGGCATTGTCGACACTGACGAACTTGCCCACGAGGCGCTGGCGCCCTTCCCACATGCGGGTGGCGAGGCGCGTCGCGGCCTGTTCGGCAAAGGCGGCATCGGATTCGACGACGACGATGGCCTGTGTACAAAGCTCGGGCGCGTCGGTGAACGGATTGCCGATCATGACGCCGGCGGCGAGGGCCTGCCCCTTGCGTTCGAGCAACTGGCCTTCGCGCAGCACGTCGCCGTACCAGCCGGTCTTGGTGATGCATTCGTCGCCCCGGGCGAGCAAGGGTACAGTCACGCGAGCGATGACGGGCTTCAGGCCGCGATCGGCGATATCGAGGAGGAGGCGTGCGGCACGGGCGCCGGTGTCGGCGAAATCGACGTGCGGATAGGTCTGATAGATGGTGAGGCCATCGACATGGCGCAGCATCCGGTCGGTGAGGATGCCGTGCAGGTCGAGCGAGATGACGAGGGGGAGATCGCCGAAGGCCGCGCGCACGGCTTCGAGCAGCGCCCCCTCGGGATCGGGCTCGCCAACGGCGCCCATTGCGCCATGCATCGAGAAGTAGATCGCATCGACCTTGCCGGCATGCGGCAGGATCGACGAGAGCAGATCGTCCTTCAGCCTGGCCCAGCCATCGGCGGAGAGTATGCCCGCGCTCGGCGCCCGCGCCGCCATGGTCCAGACGATGTCGACCTCAGAACGCTGGTCGAAAACCGAGAGGGCGCCGCCCAGATGGGTGTTCATGCCCCGATGCCGCAGGAGTGCGTCGCCGCGCTCGAAAGCGTAGTCGGCATATTGGGACTGCAGGGGATTGAAAGACGAAATTTCCTGCGTGCACTCGGCGATGAGAATGCGCATGGCCAACCTCAGATTGCGGCCAGTTTGGCGTCATAGTCCTGCATCACCACCGCGACGACATCGCCGCGACCGACGCGGCCGGGGCCGGCAGCCATCCAGATAACGCCGTCGCGCTGGTGATCGATCTGGATCGGGTCACGATCGATGTCCTCGACGAAATGCAGCCAGCCGGCGGGCTCGCCGGCCTTGACCGTGTCACCAGTGACGTTGGTGGGCTCGAACAGGCCGTCGGCCGGAGCGAAGCTGTAGCAATTGGGATCGCGCACCATCATGTGGCGCGTGCCGGGGCTGCCGTCGCGCTGCACGGTGTCGGGCTTGCCCTCGATCACGCCGAAATGCTTGAGCACATTGTCGATGCCGCGGCGCGCATGGCGGACGCCTTCGACATTGACGCGGCCCCAGCCGCCCAGCTCCGTGCCGATCGAGATGATGCCGCGGCGCTCGACGCAGGAGGTGAAGGTGGCGCCTTCGTCGACGCCCCAGAAGACGGTGTTGAACGGCGCTCCAAAAGCGGTGGCGGTGTCCATGGTCTTCTGCCGGATACTGCCGTCGGACACATAATGCATGTTGGTCGAGAGCGCCGAGTCCATGCTGTGGCCGGCGGTGTGGAGATCGACCGACACGTCGGCGTGCGGCAGGACGTAGCCGTCGAGGAAATGCGCCAGCATCTCCGAGAAGGTGCCCTTGGGATTGCCGGGGAAGCAGCGGTTGATGTCGCGGTTGTCGACCGGGCTGAGGCGGGTGTCGTTGAGCACCGCCGGCATATTGTAGGCGGGGATCATGATGACCCTGCCCTGCACCTTGGCTGGATCGAGCGTGCGCGCGAGGCGAGAGATGGCGATGGGGCCTTCATACTCGTCGCCGTGGATGCCGCCGGTAAGCAGCACGGTGGGGCCGCTGCCGTTCTTGATCGAGATGATCGGGATCTCGACGACGCCCCAGCCCGACGTGTTGCGCGACAACGGCGCGCGCAGATAGCCGGCCTGCCGGCCGTCCTTGTCAAAGTCTATGGGGTTGGAAATCCTCGACTTTTCGACCTGCAATGCGCTCATTCGCGTTCCCCCTCGAACGTATTATTGTATACGATATTCTGGCCGTCAATCGGCGGCAAAGCGCAGAAGACTGCAAGGCCCTGATATTCGTATACCGTATAATTTCGTGTGAACAGGCCTAAAATCAGGAATCGCGCGGTGATTTATCGATCACACAAGCTGGGCGTCGCGCAGCCTGCGGCGCTCTTCGACGATGGCATCAAAATCGATGCCATGCGCCATGACGACGATGTGTTCGTGCAGTTCGCGGACCATCGCCTCGACGTCTCCGGAGGCGTAGACGCTGATCAGCTGATCGTGCTCGACAACGATATCGCGCATCGGTTTGCCCAGCGTCGCGAGGCCGACAATGATGGTGACCTGCCGGGCCAGCGACTCCCACAGGACCGACAGCACCGGATTGCCCGCGAGTTGCACCAGTTGGCGGTGGAAGCCGGCGTCGGCCAAGGCGAAGCCGTAGGCGTCGTCGCGGCCGGCCATCAGGTCGAGTTCGTGGCGCGCGCGCTCCAGCAACTCGACATCCCTGGGCCGGTTGCGATTGGCTTCTAGCGCGCGGCGCACCGCGAGGATTTCGAGATTTGAACGGACATCCAGCACCTGCTCGAGCCGCTCATGGGTGACCTCCATCAGGCGGATGCCCTTGTAGGGCGAACTGGTCACCACCCCCTGGCTTTCGAGAATGCGGAGAGCTTCGCGTATCGGCACGCGGCTCATGCCGAGGGCGCCGACGAGATCGGCTTCCACAATGCGGTCACCGGGCAGGATGACGCCGCGACTGGCCCCCGAAATGATGGCGGCAACGGCATGATCGACCATGGTTGTTGGCCGCGGCGCCTCCCAACCGGGGGCTGACGTGCGCCGCGCCGCGGGATTTTTAGGTCGTGGCGCGCCTCGTACTGCCATTGCCATCCGATATCCGCCTGCCGGTTTCGTATACGAAGAGCCGTGGCGGCGGCAAGGCGACCAGGATCAAGCCTGTGGAGGATGAACCACGAAATTGACCCGGCCAGCCAGCGTTTCATCTGGCGCGAGGATGTGGACGCCCGGCGCAGCAGACGGGGTGCCGACCCCGTCGAATGCGCTGGTGCGATTGCTCTGCGGCTCAAGGCAGAAGGTCTCCACATCGTGGGCAGGGACGTGGAACATGAGATGCTGGAACACGGGATCGGCTTCGATGGTCAGGCCCAAGCCGAGCGTTTTCCAGTCGATGCGGGCGCGCCCGTTCCAGGTGGCGTAGCAGCGATTTTGGTAGGCGCGCGGCGGCTCGAGACCGTCGCGGAAGTTTTGCGCAGCCGGGATTGGCGCCAGGCTCACAGCTTGGAACGCCTCATCCTCGAGCAAAACCTCGTTGGCCGAAAATGCCGCCCGGGCATCGCCATGGCGCGGAAACCAGGGGTGTAGTCCGAGGCCGAACGGCATGCGCTGAGCGCCGCGATTTGTGACCGCGACCCGCACGTTGAGGCGGTCGGGCGAGAGCGTGAATTCCTGCTCCGCCGAATAGGCGTAACCTGTCGCGTCCTCTGTCATGTCGAGCAGCAAGGTGCAGCGGTTGGCCGTCGTGTCACCGAGACGCCACGGACGCTGCCAGCCGCCGCCGTGATAGTTGAGACGCGCGCCGGACATGTTGGGTGCCACTTCATAGGTCCGGCCGTCGATCGAGAAGCGATTGTCGCGCAGGCTGTTCGCGAAGGGCAGCATCGGGAACATGCCGGAATGCAAGGCATGGGGCGCGGCGCCTCGCGGCACGCGCAGAGGCCGCATCAAATCGACGCCGTCATGCTGGAACGCGGCAACCGAACCGCCGAGTTCAGGTGTGAGTTCGAGCACCAGCCGGCCGGCGGTCAGTCGCACGGCATTGGTAGCGGATTTTGCGACCGGGCCGAGGCCTTCGGCCGATTGGATTGTCATCGAGATGTCCTCGCTAGAAGGTGGACGAGACGCCGCCGTCGACGAGCAGGTATTGACCGGTGACGTAGCGGCAGTCGTCGCCGCAGAAGAACAGCGTGGCCGCCGCAATGTCTTCGGGTTGCGCGGCGCGCTTCAAGGGGATGCGGCCGTATTTGATGTAGATGTCGCGGAACCAGTCGGTGTCGTGTTCGTGGCCGCTCCCATCGGGGAGCAGCGCCATGCGGGTATCGACGAAGCCCGGGCAGATGCAATTGACCAGAATGCCGTGCCCGGCGAGATCGACGGCCAGGGCGCGCGTCATGTTGACGACTCCGCCCTTTGCGGTGGCGTAGGCGAGCGTATCCGGCGCTGCCCGAACACCCTGGATCGAGGCGATGTTGACCACCCTGCCCCGGCCCGAAACCTTGAGCAGATCTAGCAGGCCGAGTGTCGTCCACAGCGCGCCGTTCTGGTTGACCTGCTGCACGAGTTCGTAGCGCTGGCGGGTCAATTGAGCGAGCGGCGTGGCGTCGAGGATCGCGGCATTATTGACGAGAATATCGAGCCGGCCGTGATCACGTTCGATCTGCTGGCGCAACTCGCCGATGCTCGCCTCGCTGGTGATATCCGTTCGCACACCGTGCGTCCGCAGGCCGGACTGCGACAGGCGCGCTGCAGCTTCGATCGCGACATCACCATCGATGTCGGCGAGGAACACGGTGGCCCCTTCCACCGCGAGCCGCGTCGCGATGGCCTCGCCAATGCCACGGGCGGCGCCGGTCACGACGGCGACACGGCCGTCCAGGCGGCCCGATTGCGGGGAAGATGTCATGGGCTTGGCCTTCTAGCTGCGATGCGCCGGGTCGGAAAAATGCAGCTTCAACACCGCGTCGAGATCGGCCAGAGAGCCGGTGCGGATGAACTCGACGAGCGTTTCGTGCAGCCGCACTTCGCCGGTGCGGTCGGCAGCGTTGGACCAGTCCCGGCAGAAGACGATCAGCAGATGCTGGGCCAGGCCCTCCCAGATCTTGGCGGCCAGTTCGTTGCCGGAATGGCGGGCAACCGCGCGGTGGAAATCGAGATCGACCGAGCTCAGGGCGACCGCGTCGCCGGAACCGGCGAGGGTGCGCATGCGGTCGACGATGACCGCCAGCGCGTCAAGCAACGGCCGACGGTCGCGGCCCGGGCGCATGGCGTGCTCGAAGATGATCGTTTCGATCGCCAAACGCAGTTCGAATAGTTCGGCGATCCGCACCTCGCTGTAGTCCGAAACGCGCAGGCCGCGCTGCTCGCCTTCGACGAGCACGCCGCGCAGCAGCAGGTTCTTCATGGCCTCGCGCGCCGGGACCCGGCTGACCTTGAGCGCGGACGCAATCTCCGCCTCCGTGATGCGGTCCCCGAACGACTTGTCGCCGGTCGCGATCGCAAGGATGAGGCGCTCCTCCACTTCATCGGTGGTGGTGCGCGCACGCTCGATCGGCGACAGCGCCGGGCGACGCGCCGTGCCATTCAGGTTTGGTTCGTCAGGCATCGCAGGTGGCTCCTCCGGTCACCGTCCGATTCACGTCAGTTCGCCGTTCCCGCGATGAGGCGGGAATGATCGGGAATGGCAGCCAGCAGGGATTGCGTATAGGCATGCTGCGGATCGTCGAAAACCGCCTCGACTGCCCCCTGCTCGACGACTTCCCCCATGTACATCACAAGTACCCGGCTACAGAGATATCTGACGACGCGCAAATCATGCGAGATGAAGACGAGACTTAGTCCCAGCCTTTCTTGCAGTTCGATGAGCAATGCCAGCACCTGGGCCTGCACCGATACATCGAGACCCGAGACGATTTCGTCGCAGATCAGCACCTTGGGCTCGAGCATGAGCGCCCGGGCAAGGTTGACGCGCTGGCGCTGGCCACCCGAAAGCTGGTTGGGCAGCCGCCGCGCCACGTCGGGGTGGAGCCCCACCATTTCGAGCATGTTGGTGACGCGTGCCTTGCGTTCGGCGGGCGGACAGATGCGGTGGATGGCAAGAGGCTCGGCCAGCGCATCGCCGATCCGCATGGTCGGGCAGAGCGCGGTAAACGGGTCCTGGAATACGTATTGAACGGACCGGCGCAGGTTGCGCCATTCGTCGCGCGACCTGACCGGGCGGCCGTCGTAGCTGATCTCGCCGGTGGTGGCGGTTTCGATGCCGATCATGATGCGCGACAGGGTGGTCTTGCCGCAGCCGCTTTCGCCGACGAGGCCGACGATCTCGCCGGGGGCGACGGTGAGGCTCACATCGTTGACGGCACGCAATTCGCGCGTGGTGCCGCCCCGGTTGACGGTGAACGTCTTGACGATCCTGTCGGCGACCAGATTGCCGCTCATCGCACCCCCTCCCGTCCCTCGAGGGCGAAGCGGTGGCACGCCACATCGTGGCGCGGGCCGGCGCTGGTCCAGCCGGCGCGCTGCACGTCGCAGACACCATCGACGACCACGGGGCAGCGCGCACGGAAGGGCGAGCCAGCGCCGACCGAGCCGGGTTTGGGCATCTGCCCGGGAATAGGCCGCAGCGGATTGGCGCGGCTCGATTTGAGCGTGGGGGCGGATTTCAGCAGGCCGCGCGTATAGGGATGGGTGGGGTCGGTGAGCACATCGTTGACCGGGCCTCGCTCGACCGCGCACCCGGCATACATCACCAGCAGATCGCCACCTATTTCGGCAGCCAGGCCCAGGTCGTGGGTGACGAAGATCAGCGCCAGGCCGAGCTTGTCCTTGAGCTCGCGCAGCAGTTTGATGATCTGCGCCTGGATCGACACGTCGAGATTGGTGGTCGCCTCGTCGGCGATGATGAGCGCGGGCGAACAGGAGAGCGCGAGCGCGATGGCGACGCGCTGACGAAGCCCGCCCGACAGTTCGCTCGGATAGCTGCGCATGCGGTGCTCGGGCTCGGGGAAGCCGGCGAGCCCAAGCACGTCGACAGCCCGTGCCCGCGCCTCGGCGCGGCTGACGCGGCGATGCGCCCGGATGGCGTCGATGATCTGGTTCTCGACGGTGATGAGCGGATTGAGCGCGGCCGTCGGGTCCTGAAAGATCATCGCGATTTCGGCACCGCGGATGGTCTGCCATTCAGGCTCGCGCAGGGCGAGCAGGTCACGCCCCTGCCAATCGATGCGCGTCCCGGTGACCGACGCTGAATCGGGCGCGATGCCGAGCAGGGTCTGGCAGATCATCGACTTGCCCGAGCCCGACTCACCGGCGATGACGAGGCTCTGGCCCGCGTCGAGGGTGAACGACACATCGTCGACGACGGTGATGTCGCCGCGCGCGCCGGGGAAGCTGACCGAGACGTGTTCGACGCTGAGGACGCGAGCCATCATTCGTCTCCTTCGCGGGAGCGCGAGGCATCGGTGCGCGCCTGCATGCCATCACCGATGAGCACGAGGCTCAGCGAGGTCAGGACGATCGCCAGACCGGGCAAGGTGGTCAGCCACCACGACGAGGTGATGTAGTTCTTGCCGTCGAGCATGATGCCGCCCCAGCTGGGTGTTGGCGGCTGGACGCCCATGCCGAGGAAGCTCAGCGTCGCCTCGAACACGATCATGGCTGCCATCTGCATGGCGGCAAGGACGAGCAGGCTCGGCAGGACGCTGGGAAAGACGTGAAACAGCGCGATGCGGAACGGCGAGGCGCCGATGACGGTGGCGGCCTTCACATAGTCCTTGCCACGCTCCTGCAGGGCAATCGAGCGCACGACGCGCGCCGCGCCGGCCCATGCGGCAAGCACCATCAGCACGATCAGCACGCCGGTGGAGGGCCGCACCGCGCTGGTGATGGCGATGGCGAGCAGCACATAGGGAAAGGCGAGCTGGATATCGATGGCCCGATCGACGACGGCGCGGACCCAATAGCTGCCGAACGCACCGAGCATCCCCATCACCGTGCCGAGGGCCAGCGAGCCGATCATGCCCGCGCCGGCGACGAGCAGCGAGACCTGCCCGCCATAGAGGATACGCGCCAGGAGATCGCGGCCGATGGCATCGGTGCCGGCCCAATGGTCCGCCGAGGGCGGCAGGCGCACCGAGCCCAGATCGACGACGGCGGGGCCGGCGGGAGCAAGCAGCGGCGCGGCGACGGCGCTCAGGATGATGAGCAGCAGCAGCGCGACACCGGCGATCAGCGGGGTGCCGAGGCGCAGCCGGGCGATCGGACCCAGCCGCGGCGCGATAGCTTCTGCGGGTGCAACGCTCAACGGCCGAAGCCCGGGAGAAGACCGAAATTGCCGGTTCGCGGATATGTCTTTACCTCGCGGAAGCCTTCGGCAAAGGCGACGTTGATCTGCTGCCCACGATTGGCGGCGTTCTTGTCCATCATGTCGGTGATCGACACGTCATCGCCATAGACCGCGCGGATCCAGCTGTCCTGGCTGACGTGGCAGCGCAGCATGTCCTGCTTGGTCTTCATGACAGAGCTGACATCGACATAGGCCTCCGGATCGAAGCCGAGGCCGGTCGGGTTGTCCATGTAGAACATATGCGGGATTTTCTTGATGTAAGGCAGGCTCGTCTCGACCAGCCGCACCGAGGCGGGAATGCGAGCGTCCTCGGCGACCTGTCCCGAAATGCGATGGTCGGGGTGATAGTCGGTGGGGCCGTGGATGAACATGATATCGGGATCGGCCTGCCGGATCGCGTCGATGAAGCGCGTCCGGGTCGGGCGGTCGTTGAACAGCCACTCGTCGTCGAAATCCATCCAGATCAGTTCCGCGCCGATCAGCGCGCAGGACGCGAGCTGCTCCTGCTTGCGGATGGCGCCGATCTGGGCGCTGGTGTGGGTGGGCGAGCCGACATTGCCGTTGGTCGCGACCGCCATGAACACCTTGTGCCCAGCCTCTGCATAGAGCGCCAGCGTGCCGGCGCACTGGATTTCGATGTCGTCGGGATGGGCGCCGAGGGCGAGGATATTCATGACCGTTCCAAGCGAATGCGCGGATCGATACGTCCGTAAACGAGATCGATCAGCAGGTTGACCACGACGAACGTGCTCGCCGTGACGATGGTGATGCCCTGGATCAGCGGATAGTCGCGGGCGTTGAGCGCAACCAGCGCCAGCTCGCCGATACCGGGATAGGCGAAGACCACTTCGGCGACGATGACGCCACCGAGCAGATAGCCGATGTCGACGCCGATCACGGTGAGCAGCGGCAGGCTGGCGTTCTTCAGCGCGTAGACAAAGGTGATGCGGCTCTGGCGCAGGCCGAAGGCACGCGCGGTGCGGATGTATTCTTCCTTGAGCGAGGCTGCCATCGAGGCACGGAGGACGCGCAACTGCGTGGGCAGGATCGAGAGTGTTACGGCGATGGCTGGCAGGATGAGGCTCGTCGGGCCGGTGAAGCCGCCCGAAGGCAACCAGTGGAGGCCCACGGCAAACACGAGGACGAGAATGGCGCCCGACCAGAACACGGGAGCCGATTGACCGAGCGCCGCGAGGGCCGAGGAGAGCCAGGCCCAGATGGAGCGCGGCTGCATCGCCGCAAGGCTGCCGAGGCCAACAGCGACGACGAGCGACAGCACGAGCGACACCGCCGCCAGCAGCAGCGTGCGCGGGAGTGCGTCGAGGATCAGTTGCATGACCGGGGCCTGGAAGCGGAACGATTGCCCGAAGTCACCTCTCAGGGCGCCCCACAGGAATGAGCCGAGTTGCTCGAGCAGCGGGCGGTCGATGCCGAAGTCGCGACGGTATTGTTCAATGACGTCGGGGCGAGCGAACACGGGGGCGCGGATGCGGGCGGGATCGCCGGCAGAGAGGCGCAGCACAATGAACACCGCAATGGCGATGAACACCACGATGATGATCGATTGGAGCAGGCGTCTCAGGACATAAGAGCTCACGCAGGACCACCCTCAGTAGAAAAGCTGGAGCCGGAGCATGACGCTCCGGCTCCTCGTCGCCGGGAGGCTACGATGCGACCGACACCTGCGGCAGCAGGTTTTCGCCAACGAGCGGCGCGCGGACGTAATCGACGACGCGCTTGTTGACGATGAAGTACCAGACTTCGTCCGAGAGATAGAGCGTGACCTGATTGTCCCACAGATACTGAGCAGCGGCAGTGACTGCAGCAGCACGCGTCTCCGGCGGTGCGGCTCGCTGCGCCGTGTGCAGTTCGGTGTAGACGGGATCGCTGTAGTGGAACACCGCTTCAGCAGTACCGCCGACGTAGAAGCCGAGCAGGAAGTCAGGATCGTTGTTGAACACGCCGAGCGTGTTCAGGTTGATGTCGTAGGTGTTGTAGGACGAACGGAACGCCCCCACTTCGAGACGCTCGACTTCGACGGTGATGCCGATGGCCTGCAGCGAGGCGGCGATGACCTGGTCGATTTCGATCTGGTTGGGCACCAGCGTCGAGGTCGACATGCGCAGCGTCACGCCGTTCGGGTAAGCGGATTCGGCGAGCAGCGCCTTGGCCTTCTCGAGATCATACTCGAACTTGGGCTCGAGCGGCGTGTAGTAGGTCGAACTGGTCGGGAGGCTCGAGAAGCCAACCGGGTTCGCTCCACGCATGATCGACTTGGCGATGCCCTCGCGATCGATGGCATGCGCGATCGCCTGGCGCAGCTTCAGATCTCCCAGCGGACCGTTGTGCTGGTAGATGGCGATGATCTGTGCCGGCGGCGTCTGACCGTTGACGTAGAAATCGGGGTTACCTTCGACACGGGCGAGATCTTCCGACGACACGCGGGTGAGGATGTCCACCTGACCGGCGAGCAGCGCGTTGATGCGGGCCTGCGCGTCCTCGATGTAGCGGAAGGTAACAGACTGGATTTTTGGCGCGCCGCCCCAGTATTCGGCATTGGCTTCGAGGACGACGTCGTTACCGCTGTAGGAGACGAACTTGTAGGGGCCCGAACCAAGGGCGCCGGTCTTGAAATTGTCCGGAGCGTCGATGTTGGCCTTGGGCAGAATCTTGACGAAAGCCAGCATGTTGAGCACGACGCCAAAGGCGCTGGGCGAGACGACTTCGATCGTGGTCGGCGAGGTGATGTTGGCAACAATGCCCGGAGTCGCGACCATCGATTGGGCCAGCGTGCCGGCGCCAAGGCGGTCGATTGATGCCTTGACGTCTTCGGCGGTCAGCAGTGAACCATCATGGAACTTCACGTCGGCGCGAATGGTCAGATTGACCTGCTTGTCGCCGACCAGTTCCCAGGCCGTCGCGATGGACGGGTTCATTTTGCCGTCGACGTCGAAGGCGATCAGCGTGTCGTGGACGAGCGAGGCGACCTGCTCGTCGACGAGGCCGAAGCCCGCAGCCGGATCCCAGTAATTCGATGTCGGCGGTTCGGCATTGCCGTAGACGACGGCGCCCGACGGGGCGCCCTGGGCGAAGGCGCGCATCGGCAGGATGCTGCTGAGCGCCGCGATAGCCGTGGCCGAGAGGCCGGCCGCCGCGGCTGATTTGAGGATGGAGCGGCGGCTGAACATCGGCGCAGTGCCGTCGTCATCGCGCGAAAAGTCGGTCATTGAATTCTCCCTGCTGGCTTACGTCCCCGTAAGGTCAGGCAACGCTGACATACGGTATACTGTGTGTCAACACGCTTGGATGCGCAGGAGTGACAACGTTGTCGCAGGCAAGTTTGACCTCTGATGCCGCCTGCCGCCGACTCAGGTCCCGGCGTCGTCCTCGAGATAGTTGCGGACGATCTCATCGACCGAGGCGTCGGCGGCGAGGCCGATCCGGTGGGCCTTGTCGAGCGTGAAGGCGGATGGCCAGGTTGTGACGATATCGCGAATGAAGGGGTCCGGCCGCCATTGCACGCGAGCTGCTGCACTCTGGCCCACCAGGCGCGCCACGCTGGCCACCAGATCGCTGGCGCTGCAGGCAAGGCCGGCCATCATCACCGAGCGGTCGGCGCCCCAGCGCTCAGCCGCACTGTCGTGCCCGATGAGGAGCCCTTCGATGGCGCGGCGGGGCGAGAGCAGATAGCCGCGATCGTCGGGCGATACAGGGCTGTCGTAGACATTGCCGTTGATCGGCTCCCTGACGATGTCGCTGGCCCAGGCCGAAGTGGCGGTGCTGGGTGCGCCGCCGCGGACCGCGATGATCGGCAGGCGGAGGGAGCGGCCATCGACGTAGCCCCGGCGGGTGTAGTCGTTGACGAGCAACTCGCCGATCGCCTTCTGCGTGCCATAGGAGCTTTGCGGTGTGAGGCGCTGGTTGTCCGGCACGATCTCGGGCAACTCGCCGCCATAGGTGGCGATGGTGCTGGCGAAGACGAAGCGGGGCACGACGCCGGATTGGCGCGCCGCCTCGAGCAGATGCAGCGTCCCGTGAAGATTGGCCTGGTAGCCAAGCGCGAACGCCTTTTCGGCGCCACCGCTCATGAGGGCGGCAAGGTGGAAGATGGCTGTTGGCGGCTCGGCGAAAAGTGTCGCGACGAACGCCGGATCGGCGATATCGCCGCCGACATAGGTCAGACGCGTATCGCCTGAAGGCGTGTGCATCTTCGGCGCCATGTCGGTCAGCAGCAGGCCGTCGATCGGTTCGGCCTCGCCACCGGCGCCGACAAGTTCACCGCGATGCAGCAGGGCGCGCACCAGTTTGCGCCCGAGATAACCTTCCGCACCCGTTACGAGTAGCCGCATCGCCCTCTCCCCGCGGGTGCGGGCAGCGTCGTGAGCCACCCGCTGCCGCATCTCAACTTAGAACAATGCTTTAGATGCCGGTGAGTAGCGCGCGACGCGATCCGGATCGAGCGCCACGCCGAGGCCGGGCACATCGGGGATCGCCAGCATGCCATCGGCATCGAGCTTGAAGGGCGTGGCCATGATGTTGTCCACATAGGCACTGCCCGCGATGTATTCGACGAGATCGACATTGGGCAGCGCCGCGGCAAGTTGCAGGTCGGCGGCGATGCCCAGCGCCGTGTTCCAGCCATGGCCGACATAGCGAATGCCGAAGTCCTGAGCGAGCCAGGCAATGCGGCGCTGTTCGCTGAGGCCGCCCACCTTGGTGACGTCGGGCTGGACGATATCGAACGCACCTTGCACGAGGAAGGGGATGAAGGCCTGCCGGCGGGTGAGCACCTCGCCACCGGCGATCGGAACCCGGGTCTCGCGCCGCAGGGTGACGAAGTCCTCGAGGGCATCGGGCTTGACCGCCTCCTCGAACCAATCGACGTCATGATCGGCAAGCATGTCCGCCGTCCGCAGCGCCCATTTGAGCCCGTTGGGCCAATAGGCGTCGCTGGCGCCGGCATCGACCATCAACCGGCCGCCCGGTGGTAGCGCATCCTTGGCGGCGCGGACGATGGCTTCGTCGAGGCGATGATCGTCGCGGCGGCCGAAAGGTCCCCAGCCGATTTTGAAGGCGCGAAAGCCCTGCTCGCGCCAGCGGACGATCTCGTCGCCCATCTGCGCCGGCTCCTCCATCAGGAGCGAGCAATAGGGCGTAACACGGTCACGATAGCGGCCGCCCATCAGGCGACCCACCGACAGACCGGTGACCTTGCCCAGGATATCCCAGAGCGCGATGTCGATGCCGCTGATCGCATGGGTGAGCGTGCCGCCGCGGCCCATCCAGAAGGTGTTCTGATGCATCTTCTCGGCGACGCGCTCGGGCTCGAGCGCATTCTCGCCGCGGTAATAGGGTTCGAGCACGTCGAGTGCGGCCTCGACCAGCCGGCCATCGGTAAACACGCTGCCATATCCCGTTATGCCGGCATCCGTATGGACGGCAATCAAGGCGTGGATGGAGTCATCCGCCTTGATCTCGACCGACCAGCCGCCCTTCGGGCTCTCGCCGAACAACGGCGCGGCAACGATCTTGGTGATGCGGACAGGGCCGATGTCGCCCCGTGTTGGCAACGGCATAGAGGTCTCCTTGATACAGAGTGTAGCGGATTTGACTTCCAGACTTATCGTATACAATAATACGATTCAAGTCATCACAGGGAGATGTTCAGTGGCCGTGCAAGAGACACCGAGTCGGATCAAGTGCGACGTCGATTTCGACAAGAACGGACGACAGGCCGGCTATTGCCGCGCCCCTCTATCACGCAATACGGCGGGATGGGGCACGGTCGAAATCCCCATCATCGTCGTCAAAAACGGCGAAGGCCCCACCCTGCTGCTCACCGGCGGTGTGCATGGCGACGAATATGAGGGACCGATCGCCATTTCGCGGCTGTCGCAATCGCTGGACTGGGGCCAGGTGCAGGGCCGCGTGATCATGATGCCGGCGGTGAACATCCCCGCCATCCTGGCCGATACGCGCCTGTCGCCAGTCGATCAATGGGACATCAACCGGACCTTTCCGGGCAACCCGAGGGGTAGCTTCACCCCGATGCTGGCGCACTTTTTGGACAGCGTGATCCTGCCAATGGCCGATCTGTCGGTGGATATGCATACTGCCGGGCACTCGGCGGATTCGGCGCTGTCGACCAACATGCACTATCTGGCCGACGCAGCGATGCGGCAGAAGACGATGGCGGCGGCAGCGGCTTTCGGCGCGCCCTACAATGTGGTGTTCGGCGGCGTCGACGAGGGCTCAACCTTCACCTCCTGCGTCGAACGACGGGGCAAGGTATCGCTGGGCACGGAACTGGGCGGCTGGGGACGCGTCAACATCGAAGGCGTGCGCATCGGACGGCGCGGCGTCGACAACATCATGAAGCATATGGGGCTCATCGAGGGCGAACCCGAGACGACCCAGCGCGACGGCACGCCGATCACGCGGCAGATGATGGTGCGCGACCCCACGGCCTATGTCTTTGCGCCGCGCGGCGGCCTGTTCGAGCCCACCCACAATGTGGGCGAGGCCGTGGAGGCCGGCGAAGTGGCGGGCTATGTGCATTTCATCGAGGACGCGGATACGCCACCGATGGTGCTGCACTACGGCATGAGCGGAGTCCTGTGGATGGGCGCGGGTCCGGGCCGCGTCACGCGCGGCGACGCGGTCGGCGTGGTGATGCAGGACTACAGCGACAACTGGCCGTGAGCTAGAACACCACTTCAGCGGTGCCGATTGTCCGGCACCGCTGCTGCGTCAG
>JBKJTB010000249.1:0-9513 GCA_046594305.1 Devosia sp.
GGCCCCAGCCGGTACAGCGCATGCCGCAGGTTCTCGACCGGCCCGCGCTTGCGCACGCTGGGCCGCTCGAACAGCCGCCCCAGCCGCACCCCCGTCTTCATCACCGGCGGCAGCGCAGCCGGATCGATCACCGACAGCGCCCCCTCGCGGGCGAGGACAAAGCCGGCTCCGAGCAGGCGAAGAGTCGCGGAGATACTCAAACCCTCGCCTCCAACCGAACGTCATCCCCGCGAAGGCGGGGACCCAGGGGCCAAGCCCACCAGCGCCTGCGGCTCTGGGTTCCCGCCTTCGCGGGAATGACGTCGTGGGTGTGGTGCGTAAGGAGCAAACTACAATTTCCACGCAGCATGCAGCGCCGCGATATTCCCGCTCATCGCCGTATGCGTCACCCGCTTGAACCCCGCCGTCTCGATCATGCCGGAAAACTTTCCTGGCGCCGGAAACTTGCGGATCGACTCGACCAGATATTGGTAGGGCTGCGCATCGCCCGTCACCGCCTTGCCGATCGGCGGGATCGCGCGGTCGCTCCACTCTCTATAGAGCCGGTCGAGCCCCGGCAGATCGACCGTCGAAAATTCGAGCACGAGGAACCGCCCGCCGCGCTTCAGCACGCGGAACGCTTCGCTCAGCGCCTTGTCGATGCGCGGCACGTTGCGGATGCCGAAGGCGATCGTATAAGCGTCGAAATACTCGTCCTCGAACGGCAGCTCTTCGGCATTGGCCTCAACGAACTTCGCCTGCGTGCCGAAGCGCCAGTCCTTGGCTCGCTCGGCGCCCACCCGCAGCATGTCCGAATTGATGTCGCTGACGGTGACTTCGGCGTACCCCACCGACGCATTGAGGATGCGCTCGGCGACGTCGCCCGTGCCGCCCGCCATGTCGAGCACGCGATAGGGCAGGGACCCGGTCCGCGGCGGCGCCAGCCGCGCCACCATTGCGTCCTTCCAGAGGCGATGCACGCCGCCGCTCATCAGGTCGTTCATCAGATCGTAGCGGTCGGCCACGTCGTGGAACACCTTGTCGACCAGCGCCTGCTTCTCATCGAGCGGCACCGTGCGTTCGCCGAAATGCGTGGTTTCAGCCATTGTTGTCAGCCTTTGTCGGTTGGCCGTCTCTATATAGAAGCAACTGGCGCGTTGGAATTGCCCAAAGCCGCGCATGGTTGCCACTCCCGAGCGCTGAAGATGCCCGAACTGCCCGAAGTCGAAACCGTCCGCCGCGGCCTCGCGCCATACCTCGAGGGTGCGACCATCGAGACGGTCACCCTCAACCGCAAGGATCTGCGCTTTCCCTTCCCGAAAGGCTTCGTCAAAGCCCTCGAAGGCCAGACGATCACATCCGTCGGCCGGCGCGCCAAATACCTCCTCTTCCGCCTGTCATCGGGCAAGACCTGGCTCGGCCATCTCGGCATGACCGGTGCCTTCCGCTTCGCCGAAGGCAAGTTCAAGGAGCCCTCGCGCTATTACGAGCCCAGCGAGAACATCAAGCACGACCATGTCGTCATGCAATTGGACCATCCTAGGCGCGGAAAACTCACCCTCATCTATTCCGACGCCCGCCGCTTCGGCTTCATGGACCTGTTCGAAAACGACGAGGACTCGCCGTACCTCAAGGGGCTCGGCCCCGAGCCCCTCGGCAATGCGTTCAACGCCGAGGAAATGGCCGCCCGCTTCAAGACCAAGTCGGCCCCCATGAAGGCAGCGCTGCTCGACCAGCGCGTGGTGGCGGGCCTCGGCAATATCTATGTCTCCGAAGCCCTCTGGCGCGCCCATATCCGCCCCACCACCGAGGCCAAAAAGCTGGTGCTGAAGAGCGGGAAACCCTCCGCCCGGCTGGAGCGCCTCGCCGACGGGGTCCGGACCGTCCTCACTGACGCCATCGAAGCCGGCGGCTCGACCCTCCGCGATTTCCGCGATGCCGAAGGCGGATCGGGCTATTTCCAGCACCGCTTCGACGTCTACGACCGCGAAAACGAGCCCTGCCACACCCCCGGCTGCAGCGGCACCATCAACCGCATCGTCCAGTCCGGCCGGTCGACGTTCTACTGCCCGGTGTGCCAGAAGCCCTAGATGTGGAGATTGGCCTCGTACTAACCCCACCCACGGTCATCCCCGGGCTTGACCCGGGGACCCAGTTGAACGAGCCGGGGCCCAGGACGCGGCTGGGTGGCCGGGTTTTCGCCCGGCCATGACGATCGAGAGGGCAGGGGATTCAAGTTGACGCCATCCCCATCCCCGCCTATATGAGCCCAGCTTTGGCGGCCCGGTGCCGCCGATTTCATTTTCATCCTCCGGCGTTTTCGCGACCAAGCGGGTCGCCGGATAAAGAGGACCGCATGGCCAATACCTCGTCGGCAAAGAAGTCTGCCCGCAAGATCGCGGCGCGCACGGAAGTCAACAAGTCGCGCACCTCGCGTATGCGCACCTTCATCCGCAAGGTCGAAGAAGCCATCACTGGCGGCAAGCATGAGGACGCCGTCGCGGCCCTCAAGGCAGCCGAGCCCGAGATCGCGCGTTCGGCCCAAAAGGGCATCGTCCACGCCAACGTCGCGGCGCGGAAAGTTTCCCGCCTCAACCATCGCGTCAAGGCCCTCAAGGCCTGATCCAGCGGCTGGCCAATCGAGCCCTCTTGGGATCGATTGGTTGAGAGCGCAAAGAGACCGAACATTCATCGGTAAAGTGCGTAAGGCTCCCAGTTGGGAGCCTTTTGTTTTGCGCGCCGCATGGTTTGTCACGTGACGCTTATGTGTCTTCTCAGAGACACCGCCGGTCCATCGCGCAAAGGCTTGAATCTAACGGGCTTCCCGCGCGGCATCGATTGCACCCATGCAGCGATGAGACGAATCTTCCCCGATTGGCTCCTTGCTGGAAAACTGGAACACGACTCCAAACACCGCCCTCGGGATTGAATCGTCATTGAGTCACAGGGCCTTGCTTTCGTGCTCGCTCAAAGGGCTGTGAAGAACCAAATTCCCGGCACTGAAAATGGCGGCGAGAGTCAAGCGCTCGACGAAAAAAGACTCAGGGTTGCACCGCAAATTGCGAGCGGTCTATGGTGACCTCGTTGATTGAAGACGGAGGGCTTGCGGTCCCGAGTTCGAGGCGACAGGCGTCGGGAGCTTTCGGCAAAATCCAGCCTCGCGGTCTTGCGGATCGCGGCGCAAAAAGGATCGGGGCTTTTCTCAATTGCAGTTGGTTGGTGTGAGCATTTTTCATCGTCGCGTTGCGTAGCGGATGAGACGAACCGAGGCGTCCTTACCCCGGTGTCAAAAGTAACAGTGAGTAGGTCCGGCCGCGATCGAGTTGAGCGGCTGGTCGAAGATTTGTCTGTCGTGCGGGCAGACGGGAACAGAAACATTGAGTGGGCCCAGAAGGGTTCCTATCGGCGAGCGGGGCAGATAGCGAAACATGACAGCAGGCATTGGCGGTGCAGGCGAGGGCGTAGTCCCATCGAATGGCGGACGGGGTGGCAACAATAAGGGGCTGATGGCGATGGGCGAAGAGCGGAGCGAAAGCGAGTTGTTCCAGCGGGTCCGGGCCCGCCTTCGCGCCCAGGTCGGCGAGGATGTGTTCAACTCCTGGTTCGCCCGTCTCGAGCTCGAAGAGATCGTCGACGACAAGGCGCATCTCAGCGTCCCGACGCGCTTCCTCTGCTCGTGGATCCAGTCGAACTACGCTGACAAGATCCTCGACATCTTCAAGTCCGAGCGGCCCAGCCTCCGGCGGCTGCATTTCACCGTGCGCGTCAACGGCCAGGCACGGCCGCGGCTCGAAAAACCCGCCGAGATCGCGGTCGAGCCCGAGACCGAGCCGGCGCCCCAGTCGCGGCCCCAGCGCGATATCGCAGCCCCGCGCGGCGATGCACTTTCGGGCTCGGCGCTCGAACCCAAAATGACGTTCGACAATTTCGTCCCCGGCGCCAGTAACGAGATCGCGCTCGGGATCGCCAAACAGGTGGCAAGCGCGGCGCTCAACGGCACCGTCAGCTTCAACCCGGTCTACATCCACTCGACCGTCGGCCTCGGCAAATCCCATCTGCTCAATGCCATCGCATGGGCAGCCGGTGCGGCGGAGCCGGGACGCAACATCGTCTATCTCACCGCCGACCACTTCATGTACCACTTCATCACTGCGGTGCAGCGCCAGTCGGCCATCGCATTGAAGGACTGGCTGCGCCGGGTCGATCTTCTCCTCATCGACGACATGCAGTTCCTGCAGGGTAAGTCCGCCACCGAATTCGGCCACACGCTCGGCACGCTCCTGACCGGTGCCAAGCAGGTGGTGGTTGCCGGCGATGCGCCGCCGCGCGATCTCGAAATGCTCGACGAGCGCGTCCGCTCGCGCTTGAGCGGTGGCCTCGTCGTCCCCATCGGGGGCTTCGATCTCGACCTCCGCAAATCGATCGTGGTGCGCCGCGCCGAACTCGCGCAGTCGCGCTTCGGCGTCCACTTCCCGCCGGCGGTGGTCGACTACATCTCGCGCATCGTCATCAGCCACGGCCGCGACCTCGATGGCGCCGTCAATCGCCTCGTCGCCGCCAACCAGTTGACCAACGAGCCGGTGAGCGTGGCGCTTGCCGAGCGCACCCTCGCCGATCTCGTCCGCGCCCGCGAAGCGCGGAGGGTACGAATAGAGGACATCCTCCGCATCGTGTCCCGCCACTACAAGGTGCCGCGCAATGAGCTGCTCTCGTCACGCCGTTCGCGCGACGTCGTCCGGCCGCGCCAGATCGCGATGTATCTGGCCAAGTCGCTGACCTCGCGCTCGCTGCCCGAAATCGGCCGGAGATTTGGCGGCCGCGATCACACCACGGTGCTTCATTCGGTCCGCAAGGTCGAACAGATGATGAAGGACGACGCGGACCTGACGCAGGAAATCGAACTCCTCAAGCGCATGCTTGAGGAGTGAATTGAGCCGCGACTGTGCGCGCCAGCGCACGGTAAGCGCCCTCGGGCTCGACCTGAGGGTCTCAAGCGTATGCTTGAAGAGTGAGTAGTCCCACCGCCGCAAGGCGAGGGGTTCGAGTTGCCGTTGTTTGCGTTCTGGGGTGTGTTTGAGTGTTGCCGCGTCTGGTGCTGCGCGTGAAGCGGGCAGTGCGTCATTGGTCGTTTCGTCCCGAAGAACTGGCCCCCACCGGGGCTGAAACGGCGGCAAGCTGGCAGCGGATGATGGAGCGCGTGAAGCGGCCCGATTCCGACACCGAGCGCCGCATGGCCGAGGTTGAGCGCGAGCTCAACCGGCTGCGCCTCGACGAGCCGCCAAATCTGCGGAAAGCCCCCCGTTTCGGGCCGCCCGCCCTTGCGTTTCCGGCCCTGAATTGCCAAGGTCGCGGCCCGGATTTGTAGGGTTTTTGGCGGCTCGGGGCCGCCGGGGGTAGCGTAGGATGAAAGTCACACTCGAGCGCAACGCACTTTTGAAGTCGCTGGGCCATGTCCATCGCGTGGTCGAGCGCCGCAACACCTACCCCATCCTCGCCAACGTCCTGCTCAAAGCTGCCGATGGCCGGGTCGACCTCCGGGCCACCGATCTCGACATCGAGATCACCGAATCCGTCCCCGCCATGGTCGCCACTGCTGGCACCACCACGGTTCCGGCCCACACCCTCTACGAGATCATCCGCAAGCTCGCCGACGGCGCCGAAGTGCGGCTCGAAACCGATGGCACCGAGCAGATGCTGCTCACCTCCGGCCGCTCGCGATTTCACCTGGCGTGCCTGTCGCCGGACAGCTTCCCCGACCTCAAATCGGGCGCCTTCAGCCACGAGTTCTCGATCCCGGCCGCGACCTTCCGCGAGCTGATTGAGCGCACCCAGTTCGCCATCTCCAACGAGGAGACGCGCTACTACCTCAACGGCATCTACGTCCACACGCTCGAGGTGAACAAGGAAACCGTGCTCCGCGCCGTCGCCACCGACGGCCACCGCATGGCCCGCGCCGAAACCCCGGCCCCGGCCGGTGCCCGCGGCATGCCCGGGATCATCATCCCCAAAAAGACCGTCGGCGAAGTGCAGAAGCTGCTCGATGGCGCCGAGGGCGACGTCCAGGTCGAAATCTCCGACACCAAAATCCGCTTCACCCTCGACGGCGTCGTGCTGTTGTCGAAACTCATCGAGGGCACCTTCCCCGACTACGACCGCGTCACTCCCAAGAACAACGACAAGCAGCTCAACGTCGACCGCGCGAGCTTTGCCGTCGCCGTCGACCGCGTCTCGACCATCGCGTCGGATCGTGGCGGCAAGGCTGTCAAACTCAGCGTCAAGGACGGCAACCTCGAGCTCAGCGTCACCAACCCCGACCACGGCACCGCCACCGAGGAAATCGCCGTCGAATTCGAACCCGAAAGCTTCGAGATCGGCTTCAACGCGAAATACCTCCTCGACATCATCAGCCAGATCAAAACCGACAACGCCGTGTTCCTGTTCAACGACGCCGGCTCCCCGACGCTGGTGAAAGAGGACGGCGAGTCCAAGGCGCTGTACGTGCTGATGCCGATGCGGGTGTAGCAGTCGGCGTTCCTCTCCCGTTTACGGGGGAGGGGGACCAGCCGAAGGCTGGTGGAGGGGGCGGCCACACCCACCGGCGAATCTATGGTAGGCAGCGGTCATGCCCGCCCGCCATTTCTCCCGGCTCCGCCTCAGCGCCTTCCGCAACTACACCGCCGCTGCCCTCGATCTCGACGGCCGCCATCTGGTGCTGACCGGCCCCAATGGCGCCGGCAAGACCAATCTGCTTGAAGCCATCTCGCTCCTCAGCCCCGGCCGGGGCCTCCGCCGCGCCAGTTTTGACAGCGTCGCCAACCAGGCGTCCGACCAGCCCTGGGCCGTTGCCGCCACCATCGAAACCCCCGACGGTCCCGCCGATATCGGCACCGGTGCCGCCACCGATGGCGGCCGCCGCGTCCGCATCAATGGCGCCAATGCCAAATCCGTCGAGGAGATGAGCGACTACCTCCGCCTCCTCTGGCTTACCCCGTCGATGGACGGCCTTTTCACCGGCCCCGCCGGCGATCGCCGCCGCTTCCTCGACCGGCTGGTGACCACGCTCGTTCCCAGCCATTCGGCCACCGCCGGCAGCTACGAATCCGCGACCCGCCAGCGCAACAAGCTGCTCGAAGACAACGCCGACCCGCTTTGGCTCAGTGCGCTCGAATCCGAGATGGCCGCCCACGCCGCCGCCCTCCATTTCGCTCGTGCCGATGCCGTGGCGCACCTCAGCGCCATGATCGAGGCCGGCGCCGAGGATCCGGCCTTCCCCGCCGCCGCCGTGTCGCTCACCCCGCTGTTCGATGATCGCCACGAGCCGGCGTCCTCGCCCGACCTCGAAGCCGAGCCCAAATCCCTGTGGGCCGGCTCCCGCGGCCTCGACCGCGCCGCCGGGCGGACCGTCAACGGCCCGCATCGCGTCGATTTCGACGTCCATTACGCCCAAAAGCAGATGCCGGCGGCGCTCGGCTCCACCGGCGAGCAGAAGGCCCTGCTGGTGGGCCTCATCCTCGCCCATGCCCGGCTGGTCGCCGCCCGCACCGGCATCACGCCGTTCCTGCTGCTCGACGAGATCGCCGCCCATCTCGACCCGGACCGCCGCGCCGCGCTGTTCGCCGCCCTCGATGCGCTGGGCGTCCAGTGCCTGATGACCGGCACCGACCCCATGCTGTTCGACGCCCTCAGCGACCGCGCCCAGCGCGTCACCGTCCGCGACGGCAGGCTCAATGCCTAGCCCCGCGCACGCCTTGTTCCTCGAAGCGATGCGCGAAAAACGCCCGGTCGCCTGCACCTACCAGGGCCACATCAGAGAAATCTGCCCCATCATGCTCGGCCGCACCGCCCTTGAGGAAAAGGCGCTGGTCTTCCAGTTCGGCGGCACCACCAGCGCCGGCCGCCTCACCAAACCCGACTGGAAATGCTTCTTTCTCGACGAAGTCCGCGATGCGGTCCTGCTGGAGGGCCGCTGGCACGCCGGCACCCAGCATTCGGCAGCCCAGCACTGCATGAAAATGGTCGAATACGACGTCAATCCGAACAGCCCCTACAGCCCGGCGTTCAAGCTGTAGAGCTGCTCTCCCCGCTGGACTTCCCAGCGAAAGCTGGGATCCAAACATCCGCGCCCACCGCCCTCACAGTCGTCATCCCCGGGCTTGACCCGGGGACCCAGCGAAGCGTGCCGCTGGAATTGCTTATGCATCTGGGTGGCCGGGTCTTCGCCCGGCCATGACGGTGGAGAGATCGACGTTCCTAAACGCCCCGAATCCCCTTGAAATCGGGCCAAAAATTGCCATTTGCATTGGGTATGCCTCCCCGATCCGCTAGACCAGTTTGACCCGGCGTTTCCCGCTGATTCGGAGCCTTCTTGACCACTCCCGCTGAACCCGCTGCCGCCTCGCCCGATCCCGACGACTACGGCGCCGATTCCATCAAGGTGCTGAAAGGCCTCGACGCGGTCCGCAAACGGCCGGGCATGTATATCGGCGACACCGACGATGGCTCGGGCCTGCACCACATGGTCTACGAAGTCGTCGACAATTGCATCGACGAGGCGCTGGCCGGCCATGCCGATCTGGTGACCGTCACGCTCAATGCCGATGGCTCCGTCACCGTCATCGACAATGGCCGCGGCATCCCCACCGACGTCCATCCCACCGAGGGCATTTCGACGCCCGAAGTGGTGATGACCCAGCTCCACGCCGGCGGCAAATTCGACCAGAACTCCTACAAGGTTTCGGGCGGCCTCCACGGCGTCGGCGTTTCCGTCGTCAACGCGCTGTCGGTCTGGCTGAAGCTCAAGATCCGCCGCAACGGCAAGATCTTCGAGATGGCCTTCACCAATGGCGACGCCGACGCGCCGCTCGCGCAGACCGGCACCTACGAACCGCTCAAGGTGGCGGGCACCTATGAGGGCCGCTCGGGCACCGAGATCAGCTTCCAGCCGGCAGCGACCACCTTCACCATGGTCGAGTTCGACTACAAGACGCTCGAGCACCGGCTGCGCGAACTGGCCTTCCTCAATTCCGGCGTCCGCATCGTGCTGCGCGATCTGCGCCACCCCGAAAAGATCGAGACCGAACTCCACTATGACGGCGGTCTCGCCGAATTCGTGCGCTATCTCGACAGCGCCAAGACGCCGCTGATTGGAGCGCCGATCTACCTGATCTCGGAAAAGGACGGCATCACCGTCGAAGTCGCCATGTGGTGGAACGATTCCTACCACGAGAACGTGCTGGCCTTCACCAACAACATCCCGCAGCGCGACGGCGGCACCCACCTCGCCGGCTACCGCGCCGCGCTGACGCGCCAGGTCGCGAGCTACGCCGAGACCTCGGGCATCTTGAAGCGCGAGAAGGTGACGCTCTCGGGCGAGGATTCGCGCGAAGGCCTCACCTGCGTGCTCTCGGTGAAAGTTCCAGACCCAAAATTCTCGAGCCAGACCAAGGACAAGCTGGTTTCGTCCGAAGTCCGTCCGGTCGTCGAGAACGTCGTCAGCGACAAGCTCCAGCAATGGTTCGAGGAGCATCCGCAGGA
>JBKJTB010000179.1:0-4080 GCA_046594305.1 Devosia sp.
GGCCTTTTGGCAGTCGTTGATTTAGAGGTCATCTTCGTTCCTTCGTCACGGCGACGAGGCCAAAACCCTCCTTAAATCACAACCTCAAATCTGAGCCACAGGTGCTGACGGCGGACAGCTCTCTTATATTAACGTAACAATCGTCATCGGTTTTGAAGAGATAATCGTGCTGCTGTGTCCGTGCGAAAAATTCAATCGTCAGGTACGTCTTTCTTGGTAAACGCTCGTAGCCTTCCTGGCTATCGACATAAAGGATATCATCCAGGAGCTCGGTTGGAGCTCCAGGACGTCCTATGACGAAAACAAACGTCCACTTTTTGGCTAGATGTCGCTTCCACGATCGACGGATTGCCGCTCTGCGGTTTTCGTTTCCTGGGGCGGACATCACTGCCAAAAGAACAGTACGATCCTCCAAACGTCTGATGCTCATCAAAGGTCCCGTGGTTAGTGAGCGAGTGATGCGCCTATCGGCGGTGCGGTCTTAGTTAGTGCACGATGCGCCGTGATGCAAAGGCAGGTGCTGCCGTTTGATGATCGGCCCCAGCCCCGTTGAGAAGGCGGGGGTGGCATCGACCCACAGATACGGCCACTCCCCTTCTATCGGCCGATCGAGGAAGGCTTTGACCTTGCCGTCGATCTCCTCGCACAGCCGACCCACCCGGCCTTCGGCGGGGGGTGGAGATGCCGCTCATCCCGATCGCCTTGACCAGGTCGTCGACCGAGCGGGTCGAGATGCCCTGGACATAGGCTTCCTGGATCACCGCGGTGAGGGCCTTCTCGGCCAGCCGCCGGGGCTCAAGGAACCCAGGGAAGTAGCTGCCCGTCCTGAGCTTGGGGATGCGCAGCTCGACCGTGCCGGCCCGGGTCTCCCAGTCGCGCTCGCGGTAGCCATTGCGCTGCGCCAAGCGCTCCGCGCTCTTCTCGCCATACTCGGCGCCGGTGGCTGCACCCACCTCCAGCTCCATCAGCCGCTCGGCGGCAAAGCCGATCATCTCGCGCAGAATATCGGCGTCGGGGGTCTTCTCCACGAGCGCCCGCAGGTTCATCATATCGTCGGTCATCGGTCGTCCTTCCGGTATCAGGTTGGTGTAAGCAACCAGACCCTAGCGGAAAGCGCCGATGACCACCGCGCTACTCAGCTACACCACCTCCGGGGCCCGGCGCGCGGCTCGCCTTGACGACAAAAGTCTTTTCAAGCAGAGATCGTTGCCGTCGCGGGTGTAGCTCAATGGTAGAGCAGAAGCTTCCCAAGCTTACGACGAGGGTTCGATTCCCTTCACCCGCTCCAGCCACCGCTAGAGGAAGTCGTCGCGCCGCGGGGTGAAGCTGTCGATCAGTTTGCCGGCTTCGAGGGCGACGACGCCGTGCACCAGGCCCGATGGGACGATGTAGCCGCCGCCCGCACCGATGCGCTGGGTAACGCCGTCGATGGTGACGTCGAACGCGCCTTCCGCGATGTAGCTCGATTGGACGTGCGGGTGGCTGTGGAGCGGTCCAACGCCGCCTTTGACGAAGGTGAATTCGACCAGCATCAGCTCGGGCAGATCGAGGACGACGCGGCGGGTCGAGCCGTCGAGCTGCGTGACCTTGCCGTCTGAGGCCTGGGCGAAGATTTTGGGATCACTCATCTTTCACCTCGCGAGCCGCCATCGACTGGTTCAGTGCACCATGTAGTCGGAGGCGCGCGACAAAAGGAAGACGGCCGCGTCGCCGACGTTGGCCCTATTGTCACAATCGGGCATCGCTTGCGGATTAGCAAATATCTGCTGGCCGGACCGGTCGGACTGAGTCAGACATAGGGCATGCCCAGACTCGATAAGACCGGTGCGCCGCGCGTTACGATGTCCGATGTGGCGAACCTCGCGCAGTGTTCGCAATCGACCGTCTCCGTCGTTCTCAACCCCGGCTCCAGCGTCCGGATCTCGCAGGATACGCGCGACCGGATCCTCAAGGCTGCCAAGCAGCTCGGCTACAAACTCGAGCGCTCGCCCTCGCCGCGCGCTGGCCGGCCGATGCGGCGGATTGCGGTAGTGTTCGACGACCTGACGATCTGCCCCGAGGCGGTGATTGCTATCGACGGGGTGCGCGAGTTCTTCTGGGAAACCGGCGACATCGTCAGCGCCTACAACGTCCACGCCGACGCGGCGATGGAAGCGCGCACGCTCGAGGCGATCCTCCGCGGCAGTCACAGCGCCATCATCTATGCGACCGTGCGGACGCGCGAGGTGAGTGTGCCGCGGCTGCTCTACGATACCGAAGTGCCCGTGGTGCTGCTCAACTGCACCACGAAGGATCGCGCGTTTCCGGCTGTTGTGCCGGGCGACGTCGCCGCCGCCAATCGCGCCACCGAACTGCTGGTTACGGCCGGCCACACGC
The DNA here is from genome assembly GCA_046594305.1 of Devosia sp. Taxonomy (GTDB): domain Bacteria; phylum Pseudomonadota; class Alphaproteobacteria; order Rhizobiales; family Devosiaceae; genus Devosia_A. The sequence goes on from JBKJTB010000179.1 coordinate 2,377, forward strand.
GGATTGCGCACATCGCCGGCGAGGCCTGGCAGGAGGTTTCCGTCGATCGGCTGCGCGGCTATCGCGATGCCCTGGCGACGGCGGATCTTCCCTTCGACCCGACGCTGGTGGTCGAGGGCAACTGGCAGTTGAACTCCGGCTACGAGGCGACGCTCGGGCTGATGCAGCACCGGCGCCCGCCGACGGCGATCTTTTGCGCCAACGACCGCATGGCGATCGGCTGCTACGAGGCGCTGAAGCAGCTCGGCCTGCGGATTCCGGAGGATGTCTCGGTGGTCGGCTTCGACGACGAAGACCTCGCCAGCCACATCATGCCCAAGCTGACGACGCTCAAATTCCCGCGCCACCAGATGGGGAGCTGGGCGGCGGAGCGCGCCATGGCGCCCGACCACAACCGGGCGGAAACCCACCGCATCGTGAAGCTCGAATGCGAACTGGTGGAGCGCGAGTCGGTGGCACCGGTGGCGGCCGTCGCGCAGCGTCGCAAGACGACGGAAATGGTTGCCTGAGGCGCTAGGCCGTCGCCAGCCGCTTGATCTCCGTCAGCACCGCATCCTCGATTGGAATGCCGTTCGCTAGTGACTTGCGCCGGTTGGCGTAGCGGCGGTCGGCGGGAAGGCGGGTCTGGCCAGCATCGTGGATGGCGTCGATCAGCACTTCGATGCGGTCGGCGAACGAATTCACCGCGCCGCGATCAGGATCGATGACGATATAGGTCTGCCCCCCATGCGGTGTTGCGGCGCCGGGATGCTGGCTCCAGTCGATCTCGAACGAATAATCGCTGCCGGCGAGGGCGGCGCCAAGTATCTCCATCATCATGGCGAGCGACGAACCTTTGTGCCCGCCGAACGGCAGCAGCGCGCCGCCTTCGAGCACCGCATCCGGGTCGGTAGTCGGCTGGCCGTCGCGATCGATACCGGTGCCGGGTGGCAACTGCCGGCCCTCGCGCCGCGCGATCTGCACGTCGCCATTGGCCATGACGCTCGAGGACTGGTCGAACACCAGCGGATCGGTGCCGGCGCGCGGCACGGCAAAGCCCATGGGGTTCGTGCCATAGAGTTTGCGGTGCCCACCATGCGGCACGACGGACGCCATCGAGTTGACGGTTGCAAGCGCGAGGAAGCCCGCGCGGGCGAAGGGCTCGATATCGGGCCATACGGCGGAAAAATGATGCGCCTTGCGGACGGTTAGGATGGCGATGCCGTTGGTGCGCGCTTTTACCATCAGCGGCTCGGCGGCCATGGCGAGCACCGGCAGCGAAAACCCGTTGCGGCCGTCGGCGCGCAGCATGCCGGGGGCGACGTCTTCGAGAACGGGCACGGCCCTGCCGTCGAGCCAACCGCTGTCGAGCGAACCGAGATTGCCCTTGATGCGGAACACGCCGTGGCTGTGCGCGCCATCGCGCTCTGCACCCGCCATGTTGCTGGCGAGGAGTTGCGCGACATGATCGGAGCAGGCGTGGCGGAGGAAAATGTCGCGCAGCAGGGCTTCGAGTTCATCGTACGAAATGCGGGTCATGCGGTGATCTTCGGCCAGGTGTCGGAGAGGCGGTAGCCGGCGGGCCACGGGTCGGACGGATCGAGCATTTCGATGCGCGTGCCACTGATCCAGGCGCGGCCGAAGATCGAGGGGATGATCGCGGGTTTGCCGGCGAGCATGGTATCCGCCTCGATGCGGCCGAGGAATTCGGAGCCGATGATCGAG
>JBKJTB010000431.1:0-11464 GCA_046594305.1 Devosia sp.
GTCGCCTACCACGGCACCGTTGCACACGCCGGCCACCCCTGGCAGCTCAGCGACAATTACGACTACGGCCCGCATCCGGACAATCAGAGCGAAGCCGGCTTCCAGCGCACCGTGGAGACCGCGCGCTACGTCATCGACATGGTCAAGCCGAAGCGCACAAGATTCTCGCTCGAGATGGTGCCCTGGCTCGTCACCGACACACCGGAGAACTACCTGAAGCTACTCAAGGCCATCGATCGCCCGCAGTTCGGCGCCCATATCGACGCAGTCAACATGGTCATCTCGCCCCGGCTCTATTTCAACTCGGGCCGGATGATCCGCGATGGCTTCGGGCTGCTCGGACCATGGATCGTCTCGTGCCATGCCAAAGACATCGTCATGCAGGGCGGCCCCGGTAATATCTCGTTCCACATGGACGAGGTTGTACCCGGCGACGGCAATCTCGACTATGGCGCCTATCTCACCGAAATCGACAGGCTCGGCCGCGATGTGCCGCTCATGCTCGAGCATTTCGACGTGCCCGGCTATAGGCGCGGGCTCGCCCACATCAAAAAGGTGGCTGCCGCAGCGAGTGTGGTGCTCTAAATGTCGCGCATCGCCTCGCGCAGCCGTCCGAAATTGACCTCGGCATAGCCGCGATAATCCACGTCGCGCTCATGAATATGCAGCGCCGACACCAGCGACCACAGCGCCTCGCGCAACAGCGACGCTGCCTCCATGGCGCGATGCGCGCGCGCGAAGTCGTTCGGCCCGAAATAGGCCCGCAGCAGGTCGGCCGATTGCTCCGCCGAGAATTTTGAGTTCGACGACAAATTCGCCAGATCGAACATCGGCGATCCCAGTCCCGAATACTCGAAGTCGATCAGCCACAATCGCGCGCCGTCATCGAGAATGTTGCCCGCCAGCAGATCATGGTGCGCAAACACCGGCGGCATTGTGATCTGCATCGCCGCCAGCCGCTCATTCAGCGCCGCCCACTCGCCGGACCGTGCGTCTCCTGCCAGTTGCCGCGCATAGTCGCGGTTCACTTCGAACACATCGAATTGATAGTCGCCGATCGGCACCGACATCTGCCGGTGGAACCGCTGCAGCAGCTCGACGATGCGCTCGATATTTCCCCGCACATTGGCTGGCGTCAGCGACCGCGCGTCGAGATAGCGCGATACCATCAGCCCCGGTTCGGCGTGCACCACCTCCGGCGCAAAGCCCGCCGCATGCGCCGCGCGCGCCACCGCCACCTCGCGCTCGCGATAGACATTGTGGAACGGAAAGTCGCGCGTCAGCCGCACCACGTACTTGCCCGCCCGGTCCGCCGCGAGAAAGCTCAAATTCGAGATGCCGCCCGGCAGCGGTTCGAACGTCGGTCGGCCCTGCCACAGCGTCAGGGCGGCAACGTCGTCACGGATGTGGTCGATGGCGGTCACGGCGCGGCTTTTCCGGCAATTGTGCGACAAGGTCAATCGCGCTCGTTCAGGCCGCATCGCCGCCCGCGTCTTGCCTTGCTCGGACCGTTATGCTGGCCTAGCGGGCGGGAATGCTGTGAGGAAACCAATGCGCCTGCTGGCCGGACTGCTCATCGCCATGCTTTTCGCGCTCGCCCCGGCGCTGGCGCAGGATAAGCCCTTGCGCGGCGTCGCGCTGGTCATCGGCCAGTCCGACTACACGGGACTTCCCGCGCTCAAGAACCCGGCCAATGACGCCGCCGCGATGGAGGATTTGCTGAAGCGGCTCGGCTTCGAGGTCACCGCCGCCCTCGACAGCCACCAGGCATCGCTCGCCGCGACGATCACCGCCTTCGAGGCCACCGCCGCCACCGCCGACGTCGCTCTCGTCTACTATTCCGGCCACGGCATCGAGGCCGGCGGCGAGAACTACCTCGTTCCCATCGACGCCGACCTCTCGACGCCCGTGACTGCCGGCCAAACGCTGATGCCGGTGTCGCCGATCCTCGACGCGCTCGCCAAAGCCGCCCCGGTCACCATCCTCCTCCTCGATGCCTGCCGCTCCGACGCCTTTCCGCCCGGCACGATGATCCAGCCGCCGGGCACCGACGCGCCGGTTGCGGCGCTGCAAGCGGGGCTCGGTGAGCTTCGCGGTCCCGCAGTCATCGCCAGGCCCGGCGTCCCCGCAGACAGTCTCGGCATGGTCATCGGCTTCGCGGCCTCGCCCGGCCAGCCCGCGCTCGACGGCGCCCCCGGTGAACCGAATTCGCCCTATGCGGCCGCACTCCTCAAGCACCTCAGCGCCGGCGGCTATTCGTTCGGCGACGTGATGACGATGGTCAGCGAGGAGGTCTATCTTAAGACCAAGGCGCGCCAGCTTCCGTGGGTAAACTCGTCGCTGCGCCGTATCCTGTCGTTCGGCGCGCCCATCGTCGAAGGTGATGCCGACGAGACAGCCATCAAGTCCGGCCGGCGCTCGCTGCTGCTCACCATCGCAAGCGCCCCCGACAGCAGCCGCAATCTGGTCGAGACTGTTGCCACGCAGGAAGGCGTGCCGCTCGACGCGCTGTTCGGCATGCTCAATGCGCTGGGCGTCGACACCTCCGATCCGTCGCAACTCACCGCGCAGCTCGAAGACGGGGCCAAGCGGCTAAAGAAAATGCAGTCGGAGGACAGGCTCGCCGTCGATCTCGACGCCGAGGCCGTTCGGCTCGCCGCGCTGGCCGATCAGGCCGAGGCCGAGGGTGCCTTCACGCAAATGCTCGGTCTGCGCGAGCGCGCCGTCGAGGCCGGTCGCGGCCATGCCGACAGCGATGCGCAAAAGCTGCAACTTGCGTCCCTTCTCGTCGACGCCGGCGATGCTGCGTGGCTGCTGTTCGATCTCGACAAAGCCGTCGCGCATTTCGAGGAGGCCGCGGGCCTCGCCGCTGGCATCGACGACGGTCTTGCCGCCCGGTTCCAGAAATTTGGGGCCGACGCGCTCGCGGCCATCGGCGAATATCGCGGCGACAACGATGCCTTCGACAAGGCGCTGAGCCTCTACGATCAGGCGCTGACCTATTATGACGGCCAGCCCGACGACGACATCTGGGCCGAGACCGCCAATGATTTCGGCATCGCGCTCGCGAAGTACGGCATGCGGCGCGAGGACGACGAATACCTCACCGACTCCACCGTCGCCTTCGGCCAGGTCCTCGAGATATGGACGCCAGAGACCAAGCTCATCGACTGGGCGCGCACCAAGAACAATCTCGGCAATTCCTACGCGGCGCTGGGCGATCGCAACACCGACTACGACAAATGGAACGAGGCCGCCTCCGCCTTCCGCGACGCGCTCGAGGCGTGGCCGCGCGACACCGTGCCGCTCGAATGGGCGCGCGCCAACAACAATCTCGGCACGATGCTCCGCACGGTCGGCAATTATGATCGCGACGTACAAAAACTCGAGGAGTCGGTCGAAGCCTTTCGCTATGCGCTGACGGAGTGGACCCGAGAGCGCGCGCCGTTCGACTGGGCCACCGTGCAAAACAATCTTGGCAATGCGCTTACCGACATCGCAAAAATCCGCGGTATCGACCCTGCATATCAGGAGGGGATTGCCGCCTACGCCCTCGCCCTCGAAGGGTTTCCGCGGGATAAAGTTCCGCTCAACTGGGCGACGGTGCAGAACAATATCGGCGCCAGCTATTCCTCACTCGGCCGCATCCGCAAGGGCCAGGCGGCGGCGGACACCTACCATCAGTCCGTCGATGCGTATCAGCTCTGCCTGCTTGAGCGCACCAAGGATCGCGACCCGCGCATGTGGGCGCTGACCGAGTACAATCTCGGCCTTGTCCTCACTGACCTTGCGGCGCTCGAGGACGGCACTGATGCCCTGCAGCAAGCCGTCGACGCCTTCACCGCCGCGCTCGAAGTCTACGACGACACCGGCTCCGTCGATTGGGCTGACGCACAGGACGGCCTCGGCTGGGCCCTCGCGCAACTCGGCCACCGCAGCGGCGATTCTGCCCTCGTGCAGCAAGGCAAGGAAGCGATGCAGCGATCGGCCGGGTTCTACAGCGACCACGACGGCGCCGCGTCCTATTTCGAGGAGCGGCTTGGCCAGATCGACGAATGGCTGGCCGCGGTGTCGTGACGGGAGGAGGCGTCCCACCTACATTCGGCGCCAGCGGCCCACCCCTCATCCGCCCTTCGGGCACCTTCTCCCACAAGGGGAGAAGGAAAGGTTTGTCACATCGGGCGCCGCCTCTCCCTTCTCCCCTCGTGGGAGAAGGTGGCTCGGCGAAGCCGAGACGGATGAGGGGGAGGCCGCTTGCGCCGCTTCCTCCATTGTTTGCTTGGCGTCCCCACCGCTGGACGGTAAAACCCAAGCCGACACCCGCCACGGGCGTCTTAGTCGCAGCGTAACCCCTAGAACCGAGTCCGAATGTTTCGTCTCGCCGCCATCGCCGCCGCTCTGCTGCTCAGCGTCCCCACCTGGGCGCAGGAACTCAAAGGCGTTGCCCTCGTCATCGGCGAGAGCAAATACGAGACGTTGTCGGCGTTGGTGAACCCCAATCAGGACGCGCGCGACATCGACAATCTGCTCGGCGACCTCGGCTTCGACGTCAACCGCGTGCTCAACGCCGACGCCGAAGAATTGCGCGAAGCGATCGCGGCGTTCATCGACGACGCGAAGGATGCCGACGTGGCGCTGGTCTACTATTCCGGCCACGGCATCGAGGTCGGCGGCCAGAACTACATCGTCCCCATCGATGCCACCTTCGATACGCCCGAAGCTGCCGGCAACTCTCTCGTGCCCGTCGCCGACATGCTCGACGAACTGGCAAAGACCGTGCCGGTTACCATCGTGCTGCTCGACGCCTGCCGCTCCGATCCGTTCCCGATCGGAACCATCATCAAGCTGCCGGGCAGCGACACGCCCGTCACCATCACCGCCGAGCCCGGTCTCGCACCGGTTCGCGGGCCGACGCCCGCCGCACGCCCCGATCTGCCGCCCGAGTCGCTCGGCACCATCATCGGCTTTGCCGCCGAACCCGGCCAGCCGGCGCTCGATGGTCCCGCCGGCGAGAACTCGCCCTATGCCGCGGCCCTGCTCAAGCACCTCAGCGCCGGCGGCTTCTCGTTCGGCGATGTGATGACCATGGTCACCGAGGAGGTCTACCTCAAGACCAAGGCGCAGCAACTGCCCTGGACCAACTCGTCGCTCCGCCGCGTGCTCACCTTCGCCGCACCGGAAGAAACCGACGCCGACGAGACCGCAATCGCCAGCGAACGGCGCAAACTGCTGCTCACCATCGCCGGCACGCCCGCGGTCACCCGTACCTATGTCGAAGCGCTCGCGGGCGAAGAGGCGGTGCCGCTCGACGCGCTCTACGGCATGCTCAATGTGCTGGGCATCGATGCCGAAGCCAGCGAGACACTGGAAGACCAGCTGCGAACCGGCGCGACACGGCTCAAGGAACTGATTGCCTCGCGCAGTCCGTCGGTCAAGAGCGATCCCGAGCTCGAACGCCTTTCCAAACTGGCCGAGGCCGCCGAGAGCGAAGGCGCCATCGCGCTTGCCTTGAAGTACCGCGACGAGGCGAGCGCGCACGCCGACACCCTGCTCGCGAGCAAGCAGTCCGAAGCCGACCGGCTCCGGCAGGACATGCTCGACATCGCCGGCACCTATGCCGCGAACGCCACGACCGCGGTGATCAATTTCGACCATCTCCACGCCGCCGATCTCTTTGGCAAGGCGTACGACGCGGTCAAGGATTGGGACGAGGTCGCGGCGCTCGGCTACAAGATCAGCCAGGGCGATGCCCTCAGCGATCGCGGCTATTACAACACCGACAACGCCGCGCTGATCGCAGCCCTTACCGCCTATGGCGAGGCCGGTGTACTGGCCCCCAGGGACAGTTCGCCCACCGAGTGGGCGAAGATCGAGGACCGTATCGGCCAGGCCATGCAGGTGCTCGGCGAGCGGCTGGCGGACCCCGCCACCCTCAAGGCGTCCATCGATCACTATCAGGCGGCGCTCGCCATCCGCACCGAGGCTGCCGCCCCCATCGAGTGGGCGAAGTCGCAGAACAACCTCGGCAACGCGCTCTATTCGCTGGGCGCCCGTAACAATGATGTCGCGCTGCTCGAGCAGTCGGTCCCGGCCTTCGAGGCGACGCTGAAAGTGTTCACGCCCGAGGCCGACCCGATCCGGTGGCCCACCGTCGCCAACAATCTCGCCGCCTCGCAAACCAAGATCGCCGAGGTCACCTTCTTCGCCACGTCCGACGCCGAGATGGCCGCCATGATGGTAGGCGAGCCGGACCCCACCAACATCCCCGTGGTGAAAGCCGCCCGCGCCGAAGCCAACATCGTCCTCGACAAAGCCATCGTCTCGACCCGCGCCGCGCTCGCGACCGGCCTCCGCGAGACGAACCCACTGGGCTGGGCGATGTTGCAGCACACCCTTGCCACCGCGCTCGTCCAACGCGGCGAGATGAACCACATGCCCGACGCGTTCCGCGAGGCCGTCGTCGCCTACCGCGCGGTGCTCGAGGTCCACACCAAGGACCAGACGCCGGCGCAGTGGGTGCGCACCACCAACAATCTCGCCATCGCGCTCAAGAATCTGTCGGACGAAACCGATGACGTAGTGCCGCTGCGCGAAGCCATCCCGCTCTACGAGGCCACGATCGCGAATACGCCGCGCGACCAGTCGCCGCTCGACTGGGCCGATTACAACGAGAATCTGGGCAATGCGCTGGGCGCACTCGGCGACTTCGAGCAGTCGCCCGAGCCGCTGGTGAAGGCCCTCGAGGCCTATGCCCGCGCCAGCGAGGTCACGACGATCGAGCGCGGCGCCGCCAAGTGGCAGCAGTTGCAGGTCTCAATCAGCACGACGCTCCTGATGCAGAGCCTGCTCACCCGGGACCGCAAGCCGGCGCTCGAAGCGCAGGCCATCGCCACTGCCGCGCGCGATAAGCTGGCCGAACTCGGCGCCCCGACCGATTTCTTCGACGCCTACCTGCCGCAGGTCGAATTGGTCCTTGGCCTGTTCGCCGAGTGAGGTAATCTCCGCCGCAAAAGCGGAGGATTTTTCGTGCATATTCTCGTCATCGGTGCGGCCGGCATGGTCGGTCGCAAGCTCGTGCAGGGTCTGGTGAAAGACGGGCAGCTGGGGGGCAAGCCCATCGACCGCTTCACCCTCGCCGACATCGTTGCCGCCGAGACGCCCGCGGGCTTTGCCGGTTCGGTCGAGAGCATCGCCACAGATGTCTCTACGCCAGGCGTCGCCGCCGGCCTCGTCGCCAGGCGGCCGGATCTGATCTTCCATCTTGCGGCGATCGTTTCCGGCGAGGCCGAGGCCGATTTCGAGAAGGGCTACCGCATCAATCTCGACGGCATGCGCCTGCTGCTCGAAGCCATCCGCCTCGAGGGCCTCAAATCGCCCTACAAGCCGCGTCTCGTTTTTACCTCGTCGATCGCCGTGTTCGGCGCGCCGTTTCCGGACGCCATCAGCGACGAGTTCTTCTCGACGCCGCTCACCAGCTACGGCACGCAGAAGGCGATCGGCGAGCTGCTGCTCAACGACTATTCGCGCCGCGGCTTCCTCGATGGCGTCGGCATTCGCCTTCCGACTATCGTGGTGCGACCGGGCAAGCCCAACCTCGCGGCCTCGGGCTTTTTTTCCAACATCCTCCGCGAGCCGCTAAGCGGGCAAGAGGCGGTGCTCCCTGTCGGCCGCGACGTGCGGCACTGGTTCGCGAGCCCTCGCGCCGCCATCGGTTTTCTGCTCCATGCCGCAACGCTCGACACCGGCCAGCTCGCCTGGCGGCGCACGGTCTCCGCACCGGGCCTGTCGGCGACGATCGGCGAAGAGATCGAGGCATTGCGTCGCATCGCCGGCGACAAGGCGGTGGCGTTGATCCGCGAGGAGCCCAACGAGACCATCGTAAAGATCGTCGCCGGCTGGCCGCGGAACTTCGATGCCAAGCGGGCGCTGTCTCTCGGCTTTAGGGCCGAGAGCAGCATGGATGAGATCATCCGGGCACATGTCCAGGACGAACTGGGCGGGCGGCTGGGCGGCTGATCTCAGCTTCGCTTCGGCAGCCACTTCTTGCTCAGCCGGCACGCCACGGTGAAAGCCGGGTCGTAGACGTTGGCGATGTCGTAGCGCACGGCCTGGCCCAGCAGGTGACTGGCAGCGACGATGTCGAGCCCGAGTTCACCGAGCCAGCGCACCATCTCGGTCGTGGCGTGCTGCAGCGCCTGCTCGAGCGGCCTTGAGTTGCCGACGGTGAAGATGTCGTCGGCCGTCTCGCCGCGCGGCCAGACGATGGTGTGCTTTTCGACCGTCAACCGCACCGTCACCTCGAAGCAGGTCTCGATGCCGGTGCCGACGATTTCGCCGTCGCCCTGCACGGCGTGGCAGTCGCCGAGGAAGAAAAGCGCGCCGGGGGCCGCGACGGGAAACCACACCGTCGTTCCCGGTCCGAAGCGGCGATAGTCCATGTTGCCGCCATGTTCGGCGCTGGTGGCGGTCGAGATCGCTTGGCCGAGCGACGGCGCGACGCCGAAACAGCCGATCATCGGTTCGAGCGGCAGCACCAGGCCGGCAAGCGCCGGCGGCGGGTCCTGCAACTGCGCCGTCATCGCGTTGCGGTCGATCGACCAGATGGCGCGGTCGCGCGCCGGAAGCTGCGGCACAAAGCTCGGATCGACGACGTTCTCGGCGAGGGCGGCGCGGGTCCAGCCGGTGGAGCGGATCGGCGTCATGTCGAGGATCTCGACCTTCAGCCTGTCGCCCGGCTCGGCGCCGTCGACGGCGATTGGGCCGTTCATCGGGTTCGGGCCGTGCATGACCTTGGCATCCGACTTGTCCCAGCCATTGGCGTCGATCGTCTCGGTGACGACGACGTCGCCGCTGGCGACGCTCAGCGCCGCGGGGAGGGTGCCCAGCACGTTGTGGTAGACGGTCGGGACGAAACGATGCGTGGTCATGCTCACTCCAGGGTCGCCAACCACTCTGCATACTCCGCGGCGTGATCGCCAGTGGCGTTCGGCATCCCCGGCTTGGTCAGGACGCCGCGGCGGGGCGGGATGTAGCTCAGGATGCGGCGGCGCCGGCGGTCGCCGTGGGCGTAGTTGAAGGCGGCATATTTCGGGAAGAATTCGAGTTCGTCGTAGGGCAGGTGATCGTGGATCCACCAGGCCACCGCCTCCCAGTGCCCGGTGCGCTCGTAATAGGGGATCAGCGCGTGGACGATGATCGTCGCCGTGGCGCCGATCTCGCCCGCCGCGGTGCGTCGGTCCCAGATGTGGCCGCCGAAATTGCTTTCGTTGCTGCCGCAGTTGAGATTGTGCTCGTTGCCAAGCTGGTTGACCGAAGGCGAGCGATAGGCCGAGCGGATCGAGATGCGGCCGAAGCGGGCGCGCAGAGGCTCCAGAGCCGCCTCGCAGAACTTCGTGCCGGCGGCGATGGCGAGGTCCGGATCGTCGGGGATGTTCGGCATCCCGTAGAAGTTCGCGATCTCGGAATAGAGGAAATCGCGCATGAAGAAATTCTCGCTGAGCCGGACCCGGCCGAGTTCCTCGAGCGCCCGCATCGATTGAGGTTTGTGCACTTTCCGCTCCATTGCCCGGCCGGTGGCCGAAGGCTAACAATGGCGTGTTGCCGTCCTCACCGAAACCCGGATTCGCCCATGCTGAAGATCGCGCTCGTCGCCCTTGCCCTGCTCGCCGCCACGCCTGTGTTTGCGCAGAGTGCCGCCGAGACCGACCAGAAGATCGACGATCTGCTCGGGCCGCACGAGATCTACGCAACCGCGGTCGCCTCGATCCAGAAGGCGGTGGCGGACCACGATCCGTCGGCGCTCTCGGGGTACCTGTCGTATGGCGAGCCGATCAAGGTCAATGGCGAGGACGTAACCCTTGCGGATGAGGAGGACCTGACGGCGCAGTTCGATGAGCTGTTCAACGACAAGGTGGTCGGCGCGGTCACCGGGCAGAGCTACGAGACGCTGTTCGTCAACTCCGACGGTATCATGTTCGGCGACGGCGAGCTGTGGCTCACCGGCGTCTGCGACGACGATGCGTGCGAGAACCCGTTCGTCAACATCATCGCCATCAACAACCAGTAGGCGCCATGCTGCTCTACGTCATCTTCGTGATCGCCATCGCTGCCGAAGCGATGAGCGCCGCGCTCGCGGCGGGGCGGCGGAAGATGGACTGGTTCGGCGTCTGCGTGCTCGCGTCGGTGACCGCACTCGGCGGCGGCACGATGCGCGACACGCTGCTCGGGCACTACCCGCTGTCCTGGGTCAAGGACCCGACGCTGCTGCTGATCGCCTGCGGTGCGGCGCTCATCACCATCGCGCTGGCGCGGTTCATGGAAACGCTGAAGTGGCCGTTCCTTTTGCTTGATGCGCTGGGCCTCGTGGTATTCACCATCATCGGCTGCAACGTCGCCATCGAGATGGGACAGTCGCCGGTGATCGTCATCGTCGCCGGCATGATCACCGGGATCGCCGGCGGCATCGTCCGCGATATTCTCTGCAACGACATTCCACTGGTGTTTTCGAGCGAACTCTACGCCACCGTCTCGATCGTCACCGGCGTGATCTACTATGTGGGGCTGCAGCTCGGCGCGGCGCATGAGTTCGTGACGATCCTCGCCATCGTCGTCGGCTTCTCGCTCAGGGTGTTCGCCATCATTTTCAACTGGGGCATGCCGAAGTTCATCTACGACAAGGACGTCAGGTGAAACCGCAGCGGATGCAGCTCTCCCGCCACAAGGGCTTCAACCTCCAGGCGGCGTCGGAGGCGCTCAATGGCCTTCCGGCCAAGCCGGTGACGCGGCCGGGCAAGTGGGGCAATCCGTTCTCGATCGCGGACGTCGCGGAGCGCTACGGTCTTGATGCCGACGCGGCGCAGGAGAAAGCGGTGGCTCTCTGCGCCCAGTGGCTGCGCGGCACGCTCGACCCGAAGCTGTCGCCGGGACCACCCCCCAGTCGCGACGAGATCCGCGCCGGTCTCAAGGGCCACAACCTCGCCTGCTGGTGCCGCCCGGGAGCGCCCTGCCACAGCGAAATTCTGCTGGATCTGGCAAATACTTAGCGCGCTACCGGCCCCGGGATTGCGGCGGTCAGCGCTTTGCCGGCGGCGATAGTGGCGAGGCGGATATCTTCCATGCGGCTTGGCTCGGTGCCGGCGAGGAACGGCACGCTCAGCGCCGCCACCAGTTCGCCGCGGGTATCGAACACCGGAGCGGCGAAGGCGTGGATCGAGGGTGCCTGCTCGCCCTTGTCCTGCGACCAGCCGACGCGGCGGATGCGGGACAGCTCGGTCTTCAACCGGCGCGGGTCGGTCAGGGTCTTGGGGGTGAAGGCGACGAGGGGCTTGCTCAGCCACTCAGTCAGCTCCGCCTCCGGCAGATAGGCGAGCAGCAGTTTGCTGGCGGCACCGGCATGCGCCTCGATGCGCTGACCGGGCGCGACGGTGAGGGCGTATTCGCGCCGGCCCTGCGCGGCTGCCAAAAC
>JBKJTB010000186.1:0-5962 GCA_046594305.1 Devosia sp.
GGCCTTTTGGCAGTCGTTGATTTAGAGGTCATCTTCGTTCCTTCGTCACGGCGACGAGGCCAAAACCCTCCTTAAATCACAACCTCAAATCTGAGCCACAGGTGCTGACGGCGGACACTCGACGTTGAACTGAGACGTCGCACCAGCTGGAATGCTGTTGTAGCCGCGATAGTCGATGGCGAGTATCGAGATACTGAGGCCCTGCGGAATGTGCACAGGAATCGCGAGGCTGCAGGCCTTGCGTGAGAGAGACCTATTGGTGCTGCCACCAGCTTCAACATAGCAGTTGTCGAAGAGGATGCTCAGCGACTTCCGATCGGGGCTGAGCACCGTCGAGGCTGTTCCTGCGGGGCAACCGGTCCCACCATAGCCTGGCTGACCGAGCGAAATTGAGTCTGCGCGGGCGACCGTGGGTAGACAGATCGCTGCCAGAGCGGCGATCACCAGGAAGCGTTTCATTTTGATCATCCCTATGATGAGGCAATTGCGCATCATGAAAGCGCTTCTCGCGAGGGGTTGTCTTGATCCCGGTCAAACTGCGGCACGCCGTTCGCCCGTCTCACTCGCTCACGCCGCTTGGGCATCGCCGATGTGGCCCCTGAGCATTGCCGCAAGGCCCACCAGTACGGTGCCATAGAGCAGAGCATAGATTGCGACGATCCACACCAAAGCCACGACCCCGGCGTCCGGCATAAAGAACAGCACACCCCCGAAGAACACCGAGACCGCGCCGCCAAGCATGAGCAACCACTCGCTCTCTATCTCGCGGCGTAGCATTATCGCGCCGATTATTTGCAGCGCTCCCAAGGCAACTGCCCAGCCCGCGATCAGATAGATGACCAGACGCGCCGCCAAGTCCGGCCAAACCAATGTTGCAACCCCAGCAGCGATGCCGAGCAGCCCCGCAACGCCGAGCCACCAGCGTAGCCGAACTCCCCCAACTCCCAGAATGGAAGATGACACCGCAGCAGCTCCGTCGACTAGAGCGTAGGCTGCAAACACAATGACCAACGTGGACAATGCCTGAGCGGGCCAGATCAAGGCGGCCACGCCAAAGACCATCGCCGCTGCTCCTCTAAGTGCGAACATCCACCAGACGCTGGCAAGACTCGTCCGCAGAAAGAGGATGTCACCTCTAGAAACGAGACTATGATTGGCCACCTTACCCTCCTCGAATTGGCAGGCTCCGCATCGCACGTTCGCGCGGTCGGGCCTTACCAACCATTGGCAAAGCGATGTAACCAGCCTTGACGCAGGTCAAGGCAGCGCCGCCTCCGGACGTTCTAGGGTGCGACTGTGCCTAAACAGCCACCTGTCACCCCATCTCCCGCAGAGGAACAAAGCGATCGTGCCCCTACATCCTCAGCGCACTAACACCGAAATGGGACTGAGCGCTGCGCAGGTCGCCGAGCGGGTCGATCAAGCCCAGACCAATGACGCGCGGAGCAGCACGTCGCGGTCCATTTGGGATATCGTTCGGGCCAACGTCTTCACCCGAATTAACGCCATCCTGGGCGTACTTCTCATCGTCGTGCTTTGGGCAGGATCGCCAATCGACGCCCTTTTTGGTTTCGTCATCCTCGCCAACAGCGGGATAGGCATCGGCCAGGAATTGCGAGCAAAGCACACGCTTGACAGACTCGCGGTCCTCAACCTGACCAAGCCGATCGTTCGCAGGGGAGGCGTGACATCACCCTTGGATCCACGAGACGTGGTGATTGACGACATTGTCGAGCTCGGCCCCGGTGATCAGTTGATCGTCGACGGCACGCTCATCGAATCGTCTGGACTCGAAATCGATGAGTCACTTCTCACCGGCGAAGCGGAGGCGATCGACAAGGAGCTTGGTGCGCCGTTGCTGTCCGGAAGCTTCGTGGTTTCGGGTTCCGGAGCCTATCGCGCGACAGCCGTCGGTCGTGATTCCTATTCGGCACGACTGGTCGACGATGCAAAGAAGTTCGTCCTAACGCGATCCGAGCTCCGCGCCGGAATCGATCGAATCCTAGGCTTGGTTACCCTCCTGATTGTGCCGGCGGGTGCGTTGATCATCTACACCCAGCTGTTCGCGAGCGGCCAGGAACTTCGCCCTGCATTGGTAGGCACTGTGGCCGCACTTGCTCCCATGGTGCCCGAAGGGCTCGTACTGATGACTTCGATCGCATTTGCGCTGGGCGTCGTTCGTCTGGGCCGCATGAACTGTCTGGTTCAGGAGCTTGCAGCCATCGAGGCACTGGCCCGCGTCGATGTCGTGTGCATCGACAAGACTGGGACGCTCACCGAACCGGGTATGGCCCTATTGGAGACTATCCCGATGCCGGGGGTCGACGTCGCGCGGGCGCGTATCGCCCTGGCGAGTGTGGCCGCAGCCGATCCGCGGCCGAACGCAACACTTATGGCGATCAAAGTCGGCGTCATAGAATCGCCGTTTCCCGGCTTTGTGACAACCGTCGTGCCCTTCTCGTCGGTGCGAAAGTGGCAAGGCCTTGCCTGCTGTTGAACCCATCATCGGAGGTCGCCAAGCAGGCAGATAAACTCGGCGCGAAGGGCCTGCGTGTATTGCTGCTCGCACGCGCTGGTCATCTGGTCAACAACAGCCTCATTGGCGGTGATGTCGAACCACAGCTTCTGATCGTCCTCGATCAAAAGCTGCGACCGGACGCTGGGGCGACGCTCAAATATTTCGCGAGCCAGGGGGTTCGCGTCAAAATCCTCTCAGGCGACAATGTCGCCTCAGTTCAGGCGGTTGCGAGGGCGCTAAACATCGAGGGTAGCGAGACCGCCTGCGACGCGCGAAGCCTTCCACACGATCCGGGTGAGCTTGCCGATGCTCTAGAGGGGGCGTCAATCTTCGGCCGCGTGCTCCCCGAGCAGAAGCGCGCGATGATCGCTGCCCTGAAAGCCCGAGGGCACACCGTCGCGATGACCGGCGACGGGGTCAACGATGTTCTGGCGCTAAAACTGGCGGACATCGGCGTCGCCATGGGCTCGGGCAGTCCGGCGACGCGTGCGGTCGCGCAGATCGTGCTTCTCGATGGCAATTTCGCAGCCCTGCCATGGGTAGTGGGAGAGGGTCGCCAAGTCATCGGCAACGTGGAACGGATCTCCAACCTGTTCCTCAGCAAGACCGTTTACTCAGCGCTCCTGGCGCTCCTGGTGGGAGTATCTGGACTCATTGCCGCACTGCTCCATGTCGACCCGCTTCCTTTCCCATTCCTACCACGCCACATCATGATATCGGCCTGGTTCACGATCGGAATCCCGGCCTTCATCCTCTCGCTTGCACCTAACAATGAGCGTGTTCGGCCCGACTTTGTGTCACGTGTGATGAGGCTCGCGGTCCCGGCAGGCGTCATCGTCACCATCGCAACGTTTGCCTGCTACCTGTTGGTATCCGGAACTTACGCGGACGCGAGCGAGGCGCAGGCAGCGACCGCGGCACTCATCACGTTGATTGTTGTCATGCTTCACGTTCTCGGCGTGGTTTCGCGGCCTTATGAGTGGTGGAAGCTACTGCTCATTGCAGCGTCAGTCACCGGCTATGTCGTCCTCTTCACTTGGTCGTGGACGCAGTCGCTCTTCGTCCTCGATCTCTCGAACAACCTGGCGACAGCGACAGGACTAGCGAGTGGTATTGTGGGCGCCTCGCTCGTGGAGGTCGCGTGGCGCTGGGCGCGACGCGCTGGAGAGATGATGACGACCGCGCAAAGGGTGTGACTCACCTATACGTAGCTAGATCACAGCTCCGGAGCACCGACGGCGTCGACCGATTTGATCTCCATCAATGGGCGCTCAATAGACGACGTCACAACTAGTGGAGCCAATTCGCCCGGACGGTGAAGCACCGACCAGCTCAACCAGGAGAACGCTATGAGTTTCCGATCGATCCTCGTCAATGTCGACTTCAGTGAGAACGCTCCGGTTCCCTACGCCGCAAGTCTTGCGCAGGCATTTGGCGCTTCGCTGGTTGGCGTCGCAGCCGACGAGCCGCCCATCGCCTTCGCAGGGGTCGACTCGGTCCAGGTGTCGGTGGACTACTACGCCGTCACGCGCGCCGAGATCGAGAAGGGACTGCTCGCGGCCGAAGAGCGCTTCCGCAAGAATGTGCCCGTCGATGTGAAGGCGCAATGGCGTGCTGTGGTCGGGAACTGCACAAGCACCATTGTTGATGCCGCCCTAGGGGTCGACTTGATTGTCACCGGGCAACGGAAGTTGTCCATGTTCGGCGAGGCACGCTCTGTCGATCTCGGTCAGATCATCTTGGGTTCCGGCCGTCCCGTTCTCGTGGCCGCTGATGGAGGCGCAACCTTCGCCTGTGACCGTGTTGTCATCGGATGGAAGGACACACGCGAGGCTCGTCGCGCCGTCGCGGACGCGTTGCCGTTCCTGCATCGTGCGACTGACATAATTGCCCTAACCATTAGCGCAGGCGACGCTAGTGCCGAACGAGCCAAGCTCGACGAACTCGTTGCCTGGCTGACCGGGCATGGGCTATCTGCACGCAGCGAACTTGTAGAGAGCGACGTGGGCATTATCGATGTGCTTGAGAGTACCGCACGTGCGTATCAAGCCGACTTGGTCGTTGCTGGCGGGTACGGTCATACCCGCATGCGGGAGTGGCTGTTCGGCGGGATGACGAGAAACCTTATCGAGGCTAGTTCGCTCAATCGCCTGTTCTCCAACTAGCAGACACAGGCTTCCGGGAACGAAGAGCGTGTGGTCCCGATTGCCGGGTAGCACTGTGTGCTAGTCGGCAGTCAACTCGCGTAGAAATAGCGCGGGCCGCGACGATAGAACCTTTGGAATGCTCGTGACCCCGAGAAGGCCAGTAATGAAGATCGCCCCGGCAGCAACAGCAACAAACGTCATCGCGTTGAGGGTGAATTCGACCTCGAGCAAGACCCTGGTGAGGAGCCATGCAAGGGCAATTCCGACCCGAGTCGCGAGAAGAGCTGCAAAACCTGCAAGCAGCACGTAGTGCACGACGGATGCCGCGAGGACTTCGAGTCGCGTGGCGCCGAGGACCTTGGTAACCACCGCGTCCGCTTGCCGCTGCCGGCGACCGCCGCAAGGCTACCCATCAGGGCCAAAAGGCCGTTGCCAAACGCAAGGCCTCAAACAAGCGATGCAGCCAGCGACAACTGGCTGAGTGCAGACATACACTGAGGGGCACGACGATGAGCATCGCGCCGCCCAAATTCCAAGATTGCATTGATGCTTTTGGAGATGGCAACGGCAACTACAAAGCGTCCTCCGGCATCGCCATGCGTGGTTTCGGGTCGTCCGGGACCTCTGTCATCGTCGCTTCGGTCAGCAGCAATGTGCTGGCGACGCTGACCGCATTCTCCAGCGCCGCTCGGACGACTTTCGTCGGATCGATGATGCCAGCTTCGATCAAGTCCACGAACGCCTTCTTGGCGGCGTCGAAACCGATCATTCCGTCGCCTTCGAGCATCTTGGCGACAACCACACCGCCATCGACGGCAGAGTTCTCTGCAATCTGGCGGGCAGGCACCTCGAGCGCTCGCCTGAGGATCTGCACACCTGAACGCTCATCGCCTTCGCACTGATTGATTTCGTCGTCGAGATCCTTGGCACAACGCAGCAGCGCCAGTCCGCCGCCCGGAACAATTCCCTCGGCGACGGCCGCCTTGGTAGCGCTGATTGCGTCATCGAGCGCGTCCTTCCTCGCCTTCATTTCGGACTCTGTCAGTGCCCCAACGCGTATGACGGCGACGCCGCCAGCGAGCTTGGCCAGGCGCTCCTCGAGCTTTTCCTTGTCATAGTCGCTCGTCGTCTTCTTGATCTCACGACGGATCTGCTCGACCCGCCGCTGGATTGCCTCTTTCAGAGCTGGCTCGGGGAATCTGGACAGCGGGATAAGTGGATTTTCTGCCTGACGGCGGCCAGTGTGGCCGCGAACAGGAGAGACCATGACGAGACGACCCCGCCGCAACCACACACC
>JBKJTB010000453.1:0-14992 GCA_046594305.1 Devosia sp.
GTGGGAGATGGAGCGCACCGGCGGCGTCTTCACCGAACAGGTCATCCGCCCCACCGGCCTGATCGACCCCCCGGTCGAGATCCGCCCCGCCAAAACCCAGGTCGACGACGTCGTCGACGAGATCCGCCAGACCAACAAGGCCGGCTACCGCACCCTCGTCACCGTGCTCACCAAGAAGATGGCCGAAGACCTCACCGAATACATGCACGAGCAGGGCCTGCGCGTGAAATACATGCACTCCGATATCGACACCATCGAGCGCATCGAAATCATCCGCGACCTCCGCCTCGGCGCCTTCGACGTCCTCATCGGCATCAACCTTTTGCGCGAGGGCCTCGACATCCCGGAATGCGCGCTGGTCGCCATCCTCGACGCCGACAAGGAAGGCTTCCTGCGCTCCGAGACGTCCCTCATCCAGACCATCGGCCGCGCCGCCCGCAACGTCGACGGCAAAGTCATCCTCTACGCCGACCACGAAACCGGCAGCATGGCCCGCGCCCTGGCGGAGACGAACCGCCGCCGCGAAAAGCAGATCGCCTACAATGTCGAGAACGGCATTACACCGCAGAGCGTCAAATCCAACATCCAGAACATCGTCGACAGCGTCTACGAAAAGGACCACGTCACGGTGTCGATCGGCAAGGACAAGTCCGGCAAGGAACAAATCCAGGTCGGCGCCAACCTCGCCGCCGTCATCAAGGACATGGAAAAGCAGATGCGCGAGGCGGCGACGAACCTCGAATTCGAACGCGCGGCGAGGCTCCGCGACGAGATCAAGCGGCTAAGGGAGATGGAGCTGGATACGCTGAGTGGCGAGATCGACTGAGCCGAAGCCCACGGGCTCGACCCCGTGGGTGGATACGCTCGATCGCCCCCGATGGAATTGAGGCTTCCCGCGCAATTGTTCCCGTGAAGTCTCACCCACGCGTCTTCACTTGCTGGTCACTCGATCGCGCGCCGCATGTCGGCAAAAAGCTCTGAAGTCAGGTCGTTTTCGATCTCACGTCGCAGCTTATCGCGGAGTTGTTTGGCGCCGGTAGCACCGTTGAGGCACGCATAGACTCGGATGTGGCGCAGCGCGAACGTCTCGAGCTTGGCGGTCAGAGCCGTCCGTTCTTTATCTATGCTCCAACTCGACATGACGCCCGTTGCATTACTCCTTGCAATTCGGATGCGTTGCCCCGTCTCCTCTCCTTTGAGAACGGGAAACTTCTTTTGCCACAGGAAGGTGGATGAGGCTGGTATGCCGTGCATGTCGAACACACGGCGCATTGCTGCCGACACCTGCTTCACTCGCTCATTGAACTCGGCCGAAGATACGGCTGTTACCTGCTCCAGGTACTCGAACGCAAGAACGAGTTTGGGAGCCTTTCGATCGAGTACGGCGTTAACATAAGGAAGCACTTGCTCGAATTTTGTATCGTTAGCAGCGAGGTCTCGAAAATCCCGAATCTTGGCGAGTACCTGTTGATCGTCAAACCGCCTCCAAGATCCCGAGGCGATGCTTCCCTCAATCGATGCCCTATCAAGCTGAATCATGCCCTCTTCGGCCATTCCGAGCATCGTGTGCTTTAGGGCCTCCTCAAATCCGACGACCGCTTTGTGAAACGGGAGCTGCTCAAAATCGTAAAACCTAGAGAGCAGAAAGTGGTCGGCCGACCCCAGTGCCTTTGGCTTGAGACATGGGATTCCTGCATCGTCGAGAGTGATGTTGTCGATCAGATAGTCCGCATCTATTCCACCAAACGGAAGACCGGCATGCAGTGCCGTTCGCCGGAGATAGTCGAGACGGTCACAGTCTAAATCAGAGCTAATCAGAAGGTTCAGATTGGTCCCGTCAGCGGTCAATCTGCCTACTACGTCAGATGGGTCGACGCCACCTTCACGAATGCACGCTGACACGATAGGATCGTGTTCTATAACATAGTGTCCCAACTCTTCGTGATTGGCGAAATGCCCTGTCTCGGCGCTGCTCCCTACTGCGCCCGTGCCCGCGAAGAATTGGTTTGAATCGAGCGATTCAACAACCTCTTCCGTCGCGTGGGAGTAGGGATAGTGGCCAATGTCATGAGTCAGTGCCGCCAGCCGGGTAACTGTTCGATCGTGTGAGCTAAATGGAACGCCAATGTTTGCCTCGATGGCATCCATTACCTTTCCCGCGAGGTGACAGACTCCAATGCTGTGCTCAAGTCGAGAATAGCCCGCACCAGGGTAGACATTGGCACCGAGACCCAGCTGTTTGACATTTCCCAGCCGCAAGAAGGCGGGCGAAGATGCGACCTTGAACTCTAATTCCGAAAGAAAAATCGCCCCGTGAAGGGGGTCATTAATTCGCTTGCGGAAGCGGGGCGAGGTGATCGGCAATGACGCCACGTGCTATGTTGACGAAAGGAGCAAGGTGAGGCTTCTCGCGCTGCATTTTCGCAATTACGGAATCTGAGTCTAACTTAGATACATTGTCTAAATAATGTACAGACGCTAACAGCTCCAGCCAAGAAATGCCGCCCAGTTGGGCTGGCTTCCTATTGTCTGAAGCCGCCAAGCGAACTGCCTCGAGCCTATCTACGAGATCTTGGCGCAACACAAATCCGACCGCATCTTCTTGACTAGGCATGTTGTAGTAGTCTTTAGCCAAGTTCGCAGAATACGGGCCCTTCAAGTACCAGTTGAAGTAATATCCAAGATTAACTCCAGCGGCCTGCGAAAGTGATTAGTAAGGGGCACGATATGCGCTATCGACAGATTTTGGAACAAAACACGAACATAAGATGTCGATTCGCGTCCTGAAACCGAGCCTGCCATTTCCCGGCTGCCCTGCGCCGCCGTCCTCCGCACCCTCATCCTCATCAACACCGTCGCCACCCTCGCGGCGGGTGTGGTGCTGTTCGTCTTCCCCGGCGCCATTCCGTCGCTCCGCGATGCCGCAGTCGGCGGTCCTCTCCCGCTCGCGGGGGAGGGGGACCACGCATAGCGTGGTGGAGGGGGGCGCCACACGCACACATCGGGCAAGCGGCCGCCCCCTTCCGTCGCCTTCGGCACCACCTTCCCCCGCACGCGGGAGAAGGACTCCCGGGCGCAACCATCAGCGACAGAGCGCAAAGAATCCCCAACGCGATGGCCCTGATGAACGCCTGGTCGCTGCCCATCGCGCTCAACCTGGCGCTGCGCGTCCTGATGATAATCCCCCTCGCCCGCGTTTCGCATCCGCCGCTTCCCCGAGCCCCACGCGTAACCGGCGGCGCGCTCATCCATCGATGAGCGAACCAAGCTTCAATTGCCGGCAGGCGAGCCCTCAGCCCCAGATCATCTTCGCAACAAAGATCGTAGCCGATCCGAGCAGGGCGCCGATGAAGGCCAACCCTGCCGGCACGAGTTGCACCCACCAGCGGGCGGCCTGCTCCTGTTGCAACGCGCGTTCGTGCAGATCGACCGCGATGCCGATCAGCGCCGTCATTTCACTGCCTTCGAGCGGCGCGCGCACCCGGGGCGTCGCACCGGGCGCCAGCGGTCCGGCGGCGCCGTACGTCCTCGGGGCCTGCCGCCGCCACACCAGCGAGACCCTCCCGTCGTCCGACGTGCGGAAGAACTCCGGATGTTGCTTGAACAGCGTGCCCCACTTTTCCACCGCCGCGTCCCCGGCCTTCGGATGCACGCCGGTAATTCGGTACGTCCACCCGGCGACGTCGAGCTTGTAGTCCTCGAACTTGGCCAGCGCCGTGATCGCGGCGATGATATTCTGCAGCCGCTGTGGCTGTAGATACGGATTGTCCATTCCAAAAACCCCCTCAATAAATGCGGACAGAATAGCGCCGCTGCCCCGGCCCGTCACCGTCCTGCGGGAGAGGATTCCGACTGCAATCACCCCGTTCACAAACCAAAATTTTCCCCCGCAAACCCCTGCCCCACCAGCCCTCTCCGGCCGTATTCCCCGACTTATCCACGTCCCCCCGCACCTGCCGTAAACTCCCCCGGGCATTCCGCCCCGGAGGAGCATCATGCTCGACAGCAACGACCCCCTCATCGCCCGCGAACCCACCGCAAGACTCGTGCGCTCCTGCGCAGAGGCGACGGCGCAGCTCACGCCGCTGGCCGACATCGTCGAGCCGCTGGCGAAGTCGCGGCCCGATGCGCCCGTGCCGGCCGACCTGCTGGCGCTCGCCCGCCGGGCGCTGCGCGCCATTGCGCCCGTCGCAAAATCGCTCGGGGCTCCGGCGTCGCTCCCGCTCCATCCACCGGTCACCCATGCCGGCCTCGCCGCGCGGCTGGCGCTGGCCGCGCAGCAGGCCAAAACCTTCCGCCGCCGCCACTTCGTCTCCGACGATCGCCTCGAAGTCATCGCCTGGCATGTCGAGGAGCGCACGCTCGCCCTGGCAACGAGCGACAACCGCGAGCCCGAATGAGGCGCGCCTGAGGGGCAGCCCGAACCAGAATTTGTCCCCGCAACGCCCTGAGAAGCCTGGCGACTCCGGGTTTATTTCTCCGACTTATCCACGGCCTCCCCAGCCGTGCTATAATTGCGTTCTGCCCTCGATCTTCGCGGGCCCGTGACGGACGGGCCGGGGGCAGCCTGGGCGAGCTGCGGCCGCGCAGCTCAGGGTTCCTCGCGGGACTGCCGTGGCAGCAATGACCACGGCGCTCACCGCTGGTGCCCGGGTCCCCCTCAGGAAGCGGGGCGCGTTCTGCGTCTTGCCGGACATCTGTCCGGCGCCGTCCGTTCGCGGGCGGCACCATCATAGAGGCGCAGAGCGCGCCCCGTCCGCGATCCTCCCCGACCCGACCACGGCCCGCCGGTCACTTGCGCTTGCGCGCCGCAACTCGGCCATGCTGATCTCGGCCGTCACCGGCGCCAAGCCGAAGATGGGCGACAACGCGACCGTGCGGATATAGAGCGAGTGGCTCAGGCGGCGCCGAAACCCTCCGGCGCCGCCGCTGACCCCAAAACTCAGGAGCCGCCATGTCCCGCCCCGACAGCGCGCACGTCACCGCCCTCAAGGATTTCCGCGACCGTCTCGTCGATGCCCGCCGCGCCGCCGCCGCCGACACCAATCTCGACACCGCGCTCCGCCGTTTCACCGAGATCGAAACCGGACTTGCCTTGCTCGACCGCGCCATCGAGAATGAGATGGATTTGACCCCGCTCCCCCGCGTCGACGACCCGACCGAGCCGCCACCCAAGGTGTAGTGCCATGAAAACCGCCCTCGCCGCCCTCCTCCTCACCGCCCTCGCAGTCACCCCGGCCCTCGCCGACCGCCCCACCGCCCGCTCGTCCGGCGTGCAGGCCATCCACACCCACCCCCGCTCCAGCTCCCCCACCCTCGACAAGCTCAAGGACCAGGAGCGCGTCTACCTCGACCAGTGCACCAAGCGCACGATCTGGTGCCACGTCATTCAGCTCGATGGTGGCCCCGGTGGCTGGGTGATGGGGGCCGATCTCATCGGCTCGCCCGCGAAAGTCCTCGTCACGCCGTTCGAGTTTTCCTTCGATCCGATGCACCCGCTCGGTGGCCTTCCCGGCCACGAGGATCATTGGCCATTTTGAGTAAAATGCAGTCCTAAACGACCGCGTCAGTCTCCGTTCAGGCAGCCGCCACTAGGTTCCGGGTCAAGGCAAGCGATTGCCACCAACCCAAAGGAACCGCAAATGGCTCTCTCTCTTCTCAAGATCGGTGCGATCGCCGTCACCGTCCTCGCGCTCTCCGTCTCCGGCGCTTTCGCCGCCACCTACGGCCACATCAACTACGACACCAAGGTCAAGAAGAGCTGGTCGTCCAGTTCGCCCACCGTCTGGTATGTGGATGAAGGCGACTACGTGAAGATCATCAACTACACCAGCAGCAATGGCGGCTGGTACCGCATCGACCCGCCGGGCAACAACAATGCCGGCTGGGTCAAGGACTCGGCGATCGATCTCGACTACGACGATTACGACGATGGCGACGACATCAACCTCACCATCTGCGGCCCGGGCCTGTTTGGCAGCAACTTCTGCATCAACA
This sequence comes from Devosia sp., assembly GCA_046594305.1. GTDB lineage: Bacteria > Pseudomonadota > Alphaproteobacteria > Rhizobiales > Devosiaceae > Devosia_A. Next base: position 5,998 of record JBKJTB010000453.1, read on the forward strand.
CCCACTGAGCCCCGCTTCGTACGGACACTTCGCCGGTCTCCTTATGGGGGGCCGGCGTTGCCGTTTGCCGGCCAAGCGCATATTTCTAGCCGCGAGGAGATGCCATGGCCGTCCAGGGACCAAAACCCTACGTCAAGCTTGCTTCAACACTCGTGCTGATCGGCATGGGCCTGTTCACGCTCGAGCGCTACGGCCTGTCGCGCATCGAGGAGCCAGGCAACCCCCTGCACCTCGGCGGCACCATACTCTCGCTCATGGTGCTCACGCCGGTCGCCCTCGTGGCCGCCGGCGCGCTCGTCTTCGTGTTTGGAAAGATCCGGCGGCTGTGAGCCTATTCGACCCGCAGCCGCTCGACGTCGATGCCCTTTTGCTCGAGCGGCGCAATCATCTGCCGGCCCAGAAACTCGTTGGTTCCGTAGAGCACCAGCGCCGCCACCAGCAGCGCAATGCCAAAACCGCGCGAGCCGTCTTCCGTTGCCACCAGAATCGCGCCGATCAGTCCGACCAGCACGCCGCCGAACAGCAGATACATGCGCCGGTCGCGTTGCACCTTGAGGTTATGCGCGCTCGAGTGCAGCAGATCGCGCAGCTCGTTGTCGCTCATGGCGACGAGTTCCTTGTTGCTCCCCTCGCGCCGGATCGTCTCGATATAGGCGTCGACGCGCCGGTCGATCAGCGTGTGCCGGTCGGTCACCCGCCGGCCGCGCGTCATGTAGTGGGCAATGCCCCCGACGAGGATCAGGGCCAGGGCAATCTCTATGATAATCGGCATCGCGTGCACCCTTTCGTGTCGGCGTCTGTCGGAACCGCCAGTAACGTGCCCATGGTGAGGGCCGGATTCAAGACCTCGGAGGCAAGATGGATCGGTCGCTGACCATCTGGGCGAAAATCCTGCTCCGCCTGGGCCTGGTGCTGGTCGGCATCGGCACCGTTCCGGCGTTGCTCGTCCAGTATGTCTTCACCGGCTTCGACGCGCTGATCCCGGCCATGCTGCTCTTTTCGGCAGCACCGCTCGGCGGCCTCATCCTCGTCATCGCGCTCATTCTTTTCCTGGCAGCGCTGGTTCAGCGGAAGCCGGCGGAACCTTCTTGAGCCGCTCCCGCGCCATCACCACAAGGCCGGCGCCCACAATGATCGCCGCGCCCAGCAGCGAGATGGCGTCGATCGACTCGTGGAATACGACAATCGACAGCAGGATCGCCCACGGCAGCGACGTGTAGTTGAACGGCTGCAGCACGCTCGCCGGCGCCATCGACAGCGCGAGGATCATCATCCCATGCGCCACTACGCCCGTCAGCATGATGTAGCCGATCAGGAGGAACGAGTTGAGATCGAGCATCTCCCAGTGGAACACCCCGACCGCCGAACTGATCACCAGCCCGACGACGCCCGTGTAGACCATGCTCGTCGTCGTCGAGTCGCTTGCCGAGACTTTCCGGGTCAGCACGATGTAGAGCGCATACGCCGACCCCGACCCCGCGGCATAGATCACGCCCAGGTCGAACGGCACGCCGCCCGGCCGCACGATCAGCAGCGCCCCGCTGAACCCGACGGCAACCGCGACGATCCGGAATACGCCCACCTTCTCGCCCAGCAGCGGGATCGCGAACAGCGTCACCAGCAGCGGATAGATCAGCGTGATCGACTGCACCGCCGCGAGCGGCACGGTGCTGAGCGCCAGTACATACATCCAGATGTCGACCACGAGCAGGCCGCCGCGCGTCACCTGCAGCACCGGATGTTTCGAGCGGAAGGCAGCGCGCAAACCGCCGCGCCGCCAAGCGAGCAGCAGCGAAAACGCAGCGAAGGCCCAGAACCGCATCATCGTCATCTGGTACGGCGATACGTCCGATTGCACGAGAAACTTCGACGTCGCGTCCTGCGTCGAAAATATCAGGATCGCGGCAACCGCCAAAACGATCCCGCGCCCCACATTGTCCCGCGAGGTCCTGGCAGCATCGGTCATTGGAGTGTCCAGTTCAGTGCCGGGCCGCCTGCCCGCGACCCGGCACTGCGTTACGCGCCGCCTACTTCGGCGACGCCATATTCTTGATGAGGCCGACGACAGCAGTCAGGATGCCGCCACCGACGACGCCGGTAACCGCTTGCCCCACATAGGCCGTGCCGCCTCCAGCGAGCATCGGCGCGAGTGCCGGGATCATACCCGCCAGCCACGTTCCGCCGTACCCCCCGATGAGGCCGATAATCGCATCGACCGTCGGGTTGATGCTGACATTTTTGGCCACGCGTCCGGTGCCAACTCCACCCGCCGCGCCGCCAACCAGTTGAATTATGAGTCCTACCCAATCCATAAGTCAGTTCTCCTTCCCTACGGGAGGTGCCCCCCGCTTCGCACCGGCAAACCTAGGCCTGCGCGATGCGGTCCGAAAGCGCCTTTCCACCTGTGTCCCCCGCCGAGTCGACCGACGCTCTTCCGGCGCGGGTCGTGAATCCCTATCTTGCTAGGCCCATGAAGAAACCCACGAATCAGGATCGTATCGCCCTCGTCACCGGAGCCGCCAACCGGCTCGGCGCCGCGATGGCGCGTGCCCTCGCAGCCGGCGGCTGGGCGGTCACCATCCATCATCGCGGCGGACAGGACGACGCCCGCGCCCTGGTCGAAGAGATTGTTGCGGCGGGCGGCTCCGCGGCCGTGCTCAAGGCCGACCTCGCGAACCGCCGCCAGCGCGCAACCCTTATCGCCAAGGCCGGCACGCTCTTCGGTCCACTCACCCTGCTGGTAAACAACGCCTCCTCGTTCGAACCTGATTCCATCGCCGATCTCGACGAGAGCCTGTGGGACCGCCACATCGCGATCCACCTCGAAGCACCGGCATTCCTCGCGCGCGACTTCGCTGCCCAGCTGCCCGCGAAAGTCCAGGGCAACATCGTCAACATCATCGACGAGCGTGTGCTCCACCTCACGCCCAACTACTTCAGCTACACACTGAGCAAGGCCGCCCTCTGGACCATGACACAGACCATGGCCCAGTCGCTCGCGCCGCGCATCCGCGTCAACGCCATCGGCCCCGGCCCGACACTGCGCGAGAAGGGCCAGACCCAGGCCGCCTTCGACAAGTCGCAGGCCGCCGCCCCGCTCGGCTACGCCGCCAATGCCGGCGACGTCTGCGACGCCCTGCTCTATCTCGTCGGCGCCCGCGCGGTGACCGGCCAGATGATCGCCGTCGATGGCGGCAAGCATCTCGACTTTCCGACCACGCGCGGCCCGTCCCCGCGGAAGCCCGCGAAATGAGCGACGTCCCCTACGAAGCCGGCGCCGAGATCATCCTCGCCTTCGTCAAGACATTGCCCTCGGCGCCCGGCGTCTATCGCATGATCGATGAGGCCGGCGAGGTCATGTATGTGGGCAAGGCCCGCAGCCTCAAGGCCCGCGTCACCAACTACACGCGCCCCGAGGGCCTCGAGGTCCGCCTGCAGCGCATGATCGCGGCGACCCGCACGATGGAGTTCGTGCGCACCGAAACCGAAGCCGAAGCACTGCTGCTCGAGGCCAACCTCATCAAGCGGCTAAAACCTCGCTTCAACGTCCTGCTGCGCGACGACAAGAGCTTCCCCTACATCCTCATCGCCACCGAGCACGAGGCGGCCGAGCTCACCAAGCACCGCGGCACCAAGCGCAAGAAGGGCCACTATTTCGGCCCCTTCGCTTCGGCGCTCGCGGTCAAGCGCACCATCACCTCACTGCAGAAGGCGTTCCTCCTCCGCACCTGTTCCGACAGCTTCTACAAGGCTCGCACCCGCCCCTGCATGCTGCACCAGATCAAGCGCTGCTCTGCCCCCTGCACCGGCGAGATCTCGCTCGAAGCCTATGGCGAACTCGTCGACGAAGCCCGCCAGTTCCTCTCCGGCCGCTCCAAATCGGTGCAGGATCATCTGCAAACCGAGATGAACAGCGCCGCCGAAGGGCTCGACTTCGAACGCGCCGCCTTGCTGCGCGATCGCCTCTCCGCCCTCGCTCTCGTCCAGAGCCAGAGCGACGCCGCGGCGCGCAGCGTCGAGGAGGCCGACGTTTTCGCCATTGCCCACGAGGCCGGCCAGTTCTGCGTCCAGGTCTTCTTCTTCCGCGCCCACCAGAACTGGGGCAATCACGCCTACCGCCCGAAGGCCGATCCAACCCTCACCGACACCGAAGTCCTCGAAGCCTTCATCGCGCAATTCTACGAAGACCGCACGCCGCCCAAGCTGGTGCTTCTCAGCCACGAGCCATCCGACAAGCCACTGCTCGAGGAGGCCCTCTCCTCGCGCCTCGGCTCGCGCGTCTACATCGAGATCCCGCAGCGCGGCGAAAAGCGCGAACTCGTCACGCACGCCCACAACAACGCCCGCGAAGCCCTCGGCCGCCAGCTCGCCGAAGGCGCGACGCAGCGGCAACTCCTCGAAGGCGTCGCCGACCTCTTCGGCCTCGACGAAGCGCCGCGCCGCATCGAGGTCTACGACAACTCGCATATCTCGGGCACCAACGCCGTCGGCGCCATGATCGTCTCCGGCGAGGACGGCTTCAGCAAAAAGCACTATCGCACCTTCAACATCCGCTCGACCGAGATCACCCCCGGCGACGATTTCGGGATGATGCGCGAAGTGCTGACGCGCCGCTTCAGCCGCCTCGCCAGCGAAAGCGACGTCAATGCCGAGGACGAGAACACCGGCATGCCCGACTGGCCCGACGTCGTCTTCATCGACGGCGGCCAGGGCCAGCTCAACGCCGTCCGCGAGGTCGTCGCCAAACTCGAACTGCCGCGCGAAGTCACCTTCATCGGCATCGCCAAGGGCGAGGAACGCGACGCCGGCCGCGAAAAGTTCTTCATGGAGGGCAAGGACGCCTTCATGCTGCCGCATCGTGATCCGGTGCTCTATTTCGTCCAGCGCCTCCGCGACGAAGCCCACCGCTTCGCCATCGGCACGCACCGCGCGCGGCGCAAGAAGGACATTATCAAGAACCCGCTCGACGAGATCGACGGCATCGGCCCGACGCGCAAGCGCGCCCTGCTCCAGCACTTCGGCTCGGCCAAGGCCGTAAGCCGCGCCTCGCTCGCCGACCTCACCGCCATCCCCGGCATCTCGAACGCCATGGCGCAATTGGTCTATGATCATTTCAATCGGACCACCTAGCGGTTGGTCGAACGAGCCTTCTCGGGCTCGGTCGGACAGAGCAGGAAGGAAGCCGATTCCGAGTTCAGCTTCGGTTCAGCCGCGCTGCACTAGGCGACACGCAATCCTGGGGACCATCATGACGAAAATCGCTGCCGCCGCTCTCGCGCTGTGCCTCGCTGCAACGCCTGCCGTCGCCTATGCCGAAGCCTCGATCTACGAGGGCACCATCGGCGACAAGCAGATCGTCGTCGAATTCTCCGATGAACCATCGCCCGGCAACACCGAAATCTTCGGCCGCTATTTCTACGTGGACCAGGGCGTCGACATCCCGCTCCATGCCGTGAAAGCGCAACGCTCGCGCCTCGGCCTCGTCGAAGAGGTCCCGTGCAGCGAAGAGAAGAAAAACTGCCCCAACGCCCAGGACGAAACGCCCGGCAATCCCCCGCTCGGCGCCAAATGGCAGCTCGAAGTCTCCGAGGACCGCGAAACGCTCGACGGCGAATTCTCGCTCAACGGCCGCAATTTGCCGGTCCACCTCACCATCTACGGCTTCCGCGACTTCGACGCGGCCAACGGCCTGCAAGGCTTCACCAATTTCGCCAATGGCCTGTGGTACGAAGGCACCGTCCTCACCCCGGAAACCTCACCCTACGACGACCTCAAGGTCACCAGCCTCAAGCTGACCGAGGGTGAGCCGATCGAAATGACCGGCGGCAGCTTCCGCTACGTCACCGATCCAAGAACCAAGTTCCAGTTTCCGCGCATCGTCAACCTGAGCGTTGGCGACGCCACCGTCGCCAACCAGTACCTCGAACAGCGCCACTGGAAGATGAACCTCGATGCCCTGTGGTGCGTCGCCCAGCAGTACCAGGGTTTTGGCTGGAACGGTTTCAACTTCGACGCCGGCACGCTCGGCTGGTGGGACGAAGAGACGATCGACGTCGCCTACCTCACGCCCACCATCATGAGCTGGACCGAAGGCGGCAGCCTTTCCTGCGGCGGCGCGCATCCCTACAATCACTACGAGTTCTTCAACCTCGACGTCTCCACCGGCGCGCTTCTGGATCTGAGCCACATCTTCAAGGGCTGGATCGCCAAAAGCTACGACAACGAAATCGTCGACCTGGAGGTGGCCCGTGCTACTCCGGGCGACTATCAGTGGGGTCCCGACGAAGACCTGCTCGCCTTCGTCGACGCGCATCGCCCCACCAATGCGGAGCTCGGCTTCACCGGCGGCGAGGCCGAGGACGGCTGCCCCATCGATGAGCTGATCGCCAGCAACCTCGCCATCGGCTTCAGGGGCGACGATCTCGTCCGCTTCTCGATGGATGGATTGCCCAATGTCGCCGTCGCCTGCGGCAGCGACCTCTACGAGGCACCGATCACCGAACTGCGCGCGTTGCTGACGCCGGAAGCCGCCGACTACTTCCCGGTGCTCCGGGACTAGCCCTTGATCCCCGCCGACAGCATGATCGCTTCGGTCACCTTGCGCTGGAACAGCAGATAGACCACGGCAATAGGCAGCGCGACCAGCAGCGCCGTCGCAAGTTCGCCGAGGCCGTAGTCCCGGAATGCGACCGCTCCCACCGTGACGTTCATCATCTCCGGCTTGGTGATGACGAGGAACGGCCAGAGGAACGCGTTCCACGCGCCGATGAAGATGATGATCGCGAGCGCCGACGTGACGCCCCAATTGAGCGGCAGGTAGACGCGGAGGAAGATCTCCCAGTGCAGCGCGCCGTCGATCTGCGCCGCCTCACGATACTCGCGCGGCACACCGTCGAAGAACTGCTTGTAGATGATCACCGCCACGGGTGCGATCAGCTGCGGCAGGATCACGCCGAGCCACGTGTTGATCAGCTTCCATTGGTTCATCAGGAAGAAGTGGTTCACGATCAGCGCCTGGATCGGGATCATGAAGCTCGCAAGGATGACGAACCACAGGAGCCTCTTGCCGCTGAAATCGAGTTGCGAGATGGCGTAGCCGCACGCGGCCGAGATCGCGAGCACGATCGCGGTCACCCCTACCGACGTGATCAGCGAGTTGAGATACCACCGCCCGATCTGGCTCTCGAACAGGATCGCGCCATAGGTCCGGATCGTCTGCGCCCAATTGCCGTCGCGTGGGACGACGGACGTCTCGATCGACCACAGCAACGGGAACGCCCAGGCAATCGCGAGGATCAGTGTCAGCACCGCGATGATAAACCCGCCCGCATCGATCCGCCTGATCCAGGTCGCGTTCATTTCGCACTCCGCGCGCGGAGCAGTTGGAACTGCAGGACCGCGACGACAACCACGATGACGAACAGCGCCACCGCGACCGTCGACGCGTAGCCGCCCTGGTTGCGCTGGAACGCCACCGTGTAAATGTACTGCACCAGCACCATCGTCGGGTCGGTCCGCCCGCTCGCGATCAGCAGGAACACCTGATCGAAAACTTTGAGTTGCAGGATCAGTTGGATCGTCAGCACCAGCGCCGTCACCGGCCAGATCAGCGGCCAGGTGATGTACCGGAACGCAACAAAGCGATTGGCGCCATCGATGCGCGCCGCTTCGAACAGCTCCTTGGGCAGCGCCCGCAGTCCCGCGAGGAAGATGAGCACGTTGAAGCCGACGGTCCACCAGATCGTGATGATCGAGACCCCGGGAAGGAACGCCTGCACGCTCCGCCATGGGGCGATGGGCTTTCCGGTCGGCGCCTTCACGACCCATCCGAGCGGCCCGCCCCAATCAGGATCGGTGAACGCCCATGCGATCGAGGCCACGGTAGACACCGGCAGGATGTAGGGGATGAAGAACGCGGCCAGCACGATCGCCTGCACGGGGCCCTTGAGCCGGTCCACCAGCATCGCGAGTCCGAGACCGATAAGGGTACTCGGTACCACCGTCATCAGCACGAAGTAGAACGTGTTGACGACCGCCGTCGCAAACTTCTTGTCACCCAGCAGTTTTGCGTAGTTGGCAAATCCAATCCACTCGCCCGGCAGGGTGAGTTGGCTGTCGGTCAGGCTCATCGCCACCATCTGCAGCGACGGCCAGACAAAGAGGGCCAGATAGACGACAGCGAACGGCGCCACGAAGGGCAGCGCCGTCAGATTGTCTTTGCGTTTTCCCCAAAACCCCATGGGGACAGGCTTCTCTCCCCATTCGGCACTGTGGTCAACAGCGGCGTGGCGGTTGCCAAAGCCCGCCCATTCGGGGATGTTGCGGCATCGATCCTCACACGGTGTTCCGTTTGGCTTCGCGAGAAAACGCCCATCTGCTGCGCGACATGACGCGGAACCTCCTCCTCGCCGGCCGGCAATGGCGCAAGCTCGCGCGCCACGTCGCCGCACAGCACGGCGTCTCCGAAGCCGCCTCCGCCCCCCTGATGTGGATCGAACGCCTCGGCACCGACGTTCGCCAGAATGCGCTCGCCGATGCGGTGGGCATCGAGGGCGCCTCCCTCGTGCGCCTGCTCGATGAACTCCAGGCCAGTGGCCTCATCACGCGCGTGCCCGACCCGGCCGACCGTCGTGCCAATGCGGTGAACCTCACCGAAGCCGGCTGGGCCACCGTCCGCGAGGTCGCCGAGGCGCAGACGGCGCTCCGTCTCGAGGTCTTCGCCAACATACCGCGCAAAGACATCGAGGCGACCATGCGCGTCTTCGCGGCCATCCATAACGCCGCAACCGAAACCCCCGTGACAAGCTCAAAGGGCTGAGCTACAAACCCGCCACCATGAACCTCGTCCGCGCCACGTTTTCGTATTGGTATTTTAGCAACGGAAGCCGCTGGCAGCCGGAGGGGCGCGTTTGATCTGACTTAATCAAGCAGACGAAATTCCCGAACCCGCCAGTGACTGGCGCCTTTTTTGTCGCCGGTCCTATCACCACCAAGG
>JBKJTB010000068.1:0-4425 GCA_046594305.1 Devosia sp.
CGAATATCAGGACGCGCGCCGACGCGCAGAGAAAACCCTGAAAGCGAACACGGCAACGGTGGGCCAGAACATAGTGTTGAGGACGTCCTTGAATGAGTCGCCGATCTCAAACGAATACGTCCCCTCGTGCCAATGAAAGATGTCCAGGATTTCGTTGATGACTTCGAAGGCCAGCACACCCAGCCAGGGAAGGAGACTTCCCGGCGATCTGCGCAGAACAAGCATGAGCGTCACGAAGATCGCGAGCCCGATGTGGATGTGAAGGGCATCCTTGCTCATGCCTAAAAGCGCAGCAAGGTCGGTCTTGAGGGAATTGTACATATCAGGGGGAGCTCACGTGTTTCTCAGACGCCGATAGTCGGCTTTCGTCGTGAGTCCGCCGGTCCATGCGTCGCCGCTAGGGACAAACGACGAGTCGAAGTCGGACAGCAACGGCGCCACTGTGCGAGCCAGTGAAAGTAGAGCCACGTAGGCCCGCTCCGACAGCGCCTCTTCCGTGACGGGATGATTTATCGGGAACCGCTTCGTCGCATAAATGGGACCGGCGTCAATGGTCGCGGTAAGACGGTGAAACGTCACTCCATACTCACTTGCGTGGTCCCGTGCGGCGAAGGCTGCCGGGCGGTAGCCGCGACGCTCCGGCGGACCGGAGTGGAAGTTAAAGCAGTTTCCACCCAGCGTCTTAATGATACCGGGCGGAATAATCAGGTCTGAGCAGAATGAAATGAGCCTGGTCGGACCGCAGACGTGACCAACAGCGTCAAGTAAGGCGTCCAGCGTCGCTACCTGCCTTGTCCACCGGGAGGTCCCGGCGGCAACCAAAGGACGGAAGAAGCCAGCCTCCTCACTGCTCATGCAGAGGATGAAGCCAATCGTGCTGTCCCCATGACCTGAGGAGTGCTGCATGGCCGCCTCTAAGAGAAATCGACGCGGCCCGCTGCGTCGTGGCCATAGACATCGTCACGGAAACTCACGGTACCCTGACGGTTGACCCATGCAGTGACATACGTTGTATGGATCGGCATCTGGAAGCTGAGAGGCACATTGACGCTCTCTTCGGTGGAAAACCTCGCCTGGACCGCGGCCAGGTCCCATCCCCCATTGTCAGCGAGCAGCCACGCCGCGATGCGGTCAATGTTCTGGGCCCGAACACAGCCCGAAGAATAGAAGCGGTCATTCTGGCCGAACAGGTCTTTCGCCGGAGTATCGTGCAGGTACACATCGTAGGGGTTATAGAAGTCGATTTTACAGCGCCCGAGGGAGTTTTCACCTCCGGGGTCCTGCCGAAACGTGTAGCGGACGGGGTCCGCGGCGGAGGACCAGTCGATCACGGTGGGTGAGACTTCGTTGCCCTTTCCGTCAAAGACCCGGATGCGGAAGTTGGTGAGGTACTCGGGATCCTCGTTCATATAGCGGACGAGATCTCTCTCGATGATGCTCTTAGGGACGGTCCAGTAGGGATTGAACTTTACCTGGTGCACTTTGGAAGACAGGATCGGCGTTTGGCGATCGATCTTGCCAACGACCGCGGTATGGCGCGTGAGCACGCTCCCATCTGCCACCGTCTCAATGGATGCCGCGGGGATGTTGATCAGCAGGTAGCGATCCTTGAACGCGGGGGCCAGAGTGGCGACGCGGAGCGCGTTCAATTGGAGCTGGACAAGGCGCTCAGCTGGACTCACAGACAACGCGTAGAACGTGGGTCCATCCACCCTGCCCGTGGGCAGGATGCCATGCCTGACCTGGAACTTCCTGAGACCGAGCTCGGTGTTCTCGTCAAAGCGTCGCGACGCGCGGTCGGCGGCAGGCATGTCCTGCAATGCCGTCAGGTAGCGATTGAGGGCCGTGACGGCGCTGCCTTCCTTGCCGAGGGCGAGCTTGAACGTCGACCGTGTCGGATGTTCCCACGCCGAGCTCGCGGCCAGGCGCTCATAGTATCCGACGGCAAGTTGCAGATTGTGCGCCGTGTCGTAGGAGAGGATGGGTTCAGGCGTATCGAGTATCTCTAGCGCAGCGGCATTGCCGGCCTCGACTTCGACGCTCTTCTTGAGCACCGAGTTTGCTGCGGCATGGACCAGGGGTGGAAAAAGGGAAGCGGCCCCAAGCGCCGCAAGGGAGCCCACTAGGCTCCGTCGTGTCATCGTGTTCATAAAAGGCCTCGCAGATAGGGAGGGCGCAGCGTTGCGGCTGCGCCCGAGGGTCAGGTCATTGCTTCTGCTCTGCGAGCCAGTTCAACATGTCGGCGATTTCCTGCTCCTGCGCAGTGATCACCTTTTGAGCCATCGCTTTTGCCCATTCGCTGTCGCCATGGGCCAGTTCTGCTTTCGCCATGTTGATGGCACCCTGATGATGCGGGATCATCCCGCACACAAAGGCTACGTCGATGTCGGGCGCGGTCATACCTTTCATCATGTCGGCATTCATCTCGTCCATGCCGCTCATCAGGTCCGTGTGGGCCTGATCCATCGCTCCCATGTCCGGCTCGGAATCCATCGAACCCATGTCGTGTCCGGCGTTTGCCGTACAGATGGCTGGGATAATTGAGGTGTCCGCGGCCCAGGTAGGCTGCACGATGATGAGAAGCGGAAGGGTGGAGAGTGCGACCGCCAGTTTCTTGGTGTTCATGGTCATTGTCCTGACTTTGGGTTGAAGAGGTAGGCTCCCCGAGACTGGCCGTGAGCGCGGCCGGGGAGCGGGCAGACTTCAACCTTCAGGCAGGCGGCCTGAACGGGAGGATTGGCGTTGTGTCGGTTAGCGCGAAGGCGGACGCGGAACCCAAAATAGGCTTGGAAGCATGACGCAGACTGAGACAGACCGCTGGCGAAACGGCCACCATGCATTGCCCCATGACACAGCAATCAGTGGATTTGTCGGCACATCCACCAAGGGGGCAGGTTTGGCTCGCTATGCCGCCGTGATGGTGCCCCTGACCGACGCTGACTTGAGTTGCGTGCACGTCGGACATGCCCGCCATCGCAATTTGGTGACCTGCACTGGCCATGAGAAATATCATGACCAGAACCAGCACACGTAGCGGTGTTGCAAAGCGGCGAAGCATTTAGAGTCCAAAGCCGGGCATCAGCTAGTTCCACCTTATGTCCCGATTTTGGCAGCACGCAGGCGAAGCGCATTGCCAATAACACTGACAGAGGAGAGCGCCATCGCCAGCGCGGCCAGGGCCGGGGACAGCAACAAGCCCAGGACCGGATAGAGGATACCGGCCGCCACCGGCACACCTGCCGCGTTATAGACGAAGGCAAAAAACAGATTCTGCCGGATATTGCTCATGGTCGCCGCCGAAAGCTGACGGGCCCTCACAATCCCCATGAGGTCACCACCAAGGAGCGTGACCCCCGCGGATTCCATGGCGACGTCGGTGCCACCGCCCATCGCGATACCAACGTCAGCAGCCGCGAGGGCGGGTGCGTCGTTTACGCCATCGCCAGCCATTGCGACGATGCGGCCCTCGCTCCTGAGACGCGCAACGACTTCGCTTTTCCGCTCGGGCAGCACGTCGGCCTCTATGTCGGTGATACCAAGGTCGGCCGCGACGGCCTCTGCAGTGATGCGATTGTCGCCCGTCATCATAACCACGCGGATGCCATCCTTACGCAAGGCGTCAAGCGCGGCGCGGGTCGTGGCGCGGATGGGATCGGCAATGCCGATCGCACCGGCTGCTAAGCCGTCGATCGCAACAATAACCGCCGTAGCGCCTTTTGCCCGTATGGCGTCCGCCTTTGCGGCCAGCGGTCCCACCGTGATGCCTTCGCTCTCAAGATAGCGGGCGCTGCCGATGAGCACTCGCTTGCCTTCAACGAGACCCGACACACCCTTGCCCACTGGAGAATCCACCGCAGAGGGTTCGGCCAGCGGGAGATTTCGTTCGGTCGCGGCCCGCACAATTGCCTGGGCGAGCGGATGCTCACTGGCGCGTTCGAGGCTGGCCGCGATGCGCAGCAGTTCGTCCTCGGAGCGGCCCTCCGCGACGAGTGCCGTGACGGCGGGCCTGCCCTCGGTGAGCGTCCCGGTCTTGTCGACGACGAGCGTGTCGACCTTTTCGAGGCGCTCCAACGCTTCGGCGTTCTTGATGAGCAGGCCAAGTCCGGCGCCCTTGCCGACACCGACCATGATCGACATCGGCGTGGCGAGGCCGAGCGCACAGGGGCAGGCGATGATGAGCACCGAGACGGCCGCGACGAGGCCGTGCGCGAAGCGCGGCTCGGGACCTACGAGGAACCAAACGAAGAACGCGACGACGGCGACAGCGATAACCAGCGGCACGAACCAGCCAGAGACCTTGTCGGCCAACCGCTGGATGGGGGCACGGGACCGCTGCGCGTTGGCAACCATCTGCACGATCTGGGCGAGCATGGTCTCACGGCCGATGCGGTTGGCTTCCATGACGAGCGCGCCGGACTGGTTGAT
>JBKJTB010000041.1:0-7260 GCA_046594305.1 Devosia sp.
GGCGGAGGGCGTGAAGGCCGCGCTCAAAGGGCAGGGCCAGGCGCAACTGCCCGACCAAAACGGCAAATGGGAAGATGGCGTGTTCGTCGGCGCGATCGCGGTCAGCGACACGGGCGAGCGCGTCCCGACTTCGGTCGCCTATCTCACCAACGAGGTGCGGCGGCGGCCCAACCTCAAGATCATCACCGAGCACCTCGCCGAGAGGATCGTGTTCGATGGCCGCAAGGCGACGGGTGCGGTGATCGCGCCCTATCGCGGCGGGCCGTCGCAGACGATCAGCGCCGACCGGATCATCGTCTCCGCCGGCGCCATCCATTCGCCGGCCCTGTTGATGCGCAGTGGCGTCGGGCCGGGCGCGACGCTGGGCACGCTCGGCGTTCCTCTCGTGCTCGACAAGCCGGCGGTCGGCGCAAACCTGATGGAGCATTCGGCCACCGCGGTCAGCACGTACCTGCCGCCCGCGATGCGGATGACCGATCTCAACGAGCACCACGACCACGCCATCCTCCGGTTCACCTCGAACCTGCCCAATGCGCCGGCGGGCGACATGCATGCCGCCTTCATCGGGCGCTCGGGCTGGCACTCGATCGGCCAGCGCGTCGGCACGCTGTTCATCTGGCTCAACAAACCGTTCTCGCGCGGCCAGATGGCGATCACCAGCACCGACCCGCACACCGAGCCTATGGTGGACTTCAACCTCCTGGCGGACGAACGCGACATCAGCCGCCTGATGTACGGCTTCCGCGTCGGCGCCAGGGCGCTGCTGCACCCAACGATGATGGCGAAGGCCGGTCCCGCATTCCCCACGACCTACTCGGCGCGGGTCGCCGGCATCGCGGCGCCGGGGCTGTGGAACACGCTGCAGCGCGGCGCCTTCTCCGGCATGCTCGACTGGGCTGGACCGGCGCGCAGCTGGCTCATCAATTCAGTGGTGACGCTCGGTCTCGACATCAACGACTTCATGCGCGACGACACGGCGCTCAGCGCCTTCCTCAAGGCCGGCGTCGGCGGCGTCTGGCATGCGTCCGGTACGCTGCGCATGGGGGCGGCCGACGATCCTGCAGCCGTGACCGATTCGATGGGCAAGGTGCATGGGCTCGACAATCTCTATGTCTGCGACGCCTCGCTGATGCCCGCCATTCCGCGCGCCAACACCAATACGCCCACCATCATGATGGCCGAGAAGATCGCCGACGCGCACAAGCGGGGATAGCCACGCCACTTGTAACCAACCGGTGAATTGGCCTAGCCTTGCGGCAAGCCGATAAGGCGGGAGGATTTCATGGCAGCAGTTCTGGGTGCGCGCACCGGCGCGTTCGGCCGCGCCACCTATTTCGAGATCACCGAGCCGGTGGCCGAGCATGCGCACCCGCACGTCCACATGCTGTTCAAGCTTGGCGGCGGCGACCGGCACGTAATGGTCGAGGGCGCGGTCGCCCAAGTGACCGACACGCAGTGCCTCCTCATCAACCCCTGGCAAAAGCACTACGATCTCGCCGAGCAGCCCGGCGGCCCGACGCTGATGCTGGTGCTCTATCTCGAAGCGGCGTGGATCGCCGCGCGGCTCGGGGTCTACGCCGTCGGCTTCGATGCGCCGGCGGGCACGGTGACGCCCGCGATGCTGGCGTTGGTCGAGCAGGTCGGCGCGGTCCTCGCCGGTGAGGCCGAGGCGAGCGATACCGAGCTCGACGCGATGATCGGGGCGCTCGCCGCCGATGCCGCGGCGGCCCATCTGCTGGACCGTCGCACGGGGCTCGCCGACTACCGCATTCGCCACGCGTTGCGGAAGCTGCGCGAACGGCCGCATCTCCACATCGACTACACCAATGTGGCCCGCGATGTCGGGCTGTCGCGCTCGCGCTTCTACGAGCAGTTCCGCTCATCGGTGGGCGTCGCGCCCAACATGTTCGTCGATGGACTGGTTCTGGAAGAGGCCTATTCGCTGATGTCGGGCTCCAACCGGCCGCTCGATGAGATCGCCTCTGATCTCGGGTTCTCCGCCCAATCGAGCTTCACCCGGTTCTTCCGCGACCGCGTGGGCTTTCCGCCGAGCACGCTAAGGCGGCAGATCGAGCGGTCGTAGCAGCTACAGCACAAGCTCTCGCGTCCGATCCCTCGCCATATAGCTCTGGATTTGCCGGACGATCTGCCCGGCATGCTCCGACCCGAGCCGGTCACAAAGGTCCACGTCGCCCGCTTCGACGGCCGCGACGATCGCTTCGTGTTCGTCGACATATTTGCGCGGCAGATGGTCGTTGAAGCTGCGGTAGTAATAGAGCCGCAGGATGCGCCGCCCTTCATCGAGCAGACGCGTGAACAGCGCGGTGAAGTACGGGTTGCCACCCGCCTCGGCGATGGCGACATGGAAGTCCCGGTTGTGGCCGATCATGCCTGGGACATCGTCTTCGTCGACGGCCTTGGCGTAGGCCGCCTGATAGCGCCGCATCAGCTCGAGATGGCGGGGCGTCCGTCCGTTGGCGGCGAGCCGCGTCGTGACGCGATACATCAGCGTCAGCGCCTCGAAGTAGACGGGCAACGCGCCGAAATCGATCGGTGCAACGATCGTGTTGCGGTTGGGGAGCTGCGTCACCAGCCCCTCGGCCGCCAGCCGGACCAGCGCCTCGCGGACCGGCGTGCGCGACATCTCGAACCGCTCGGCCAGCCGTACCTCGTCCAACGGCGCGCCCGGTTCGAGCGTCAGATCGACAATTGCCGACTTCAGCGCGTCGTAGACGGTCTGGACGCCGGACCCCCGCACGCGCGGGATCGCTGCCTCTCCAACCGCCGCTTCCATGTGAGTTTTGGCCATCGATCCGTCTCCTCCCCGCACCGGGGATTGACGAGACGTTAACGCTTCGGCATTCTGTCGACAAGATGCATGCAAGATTTTGCGTGCGTCTGGAACAGGGAGAACAAACACACATGCGTAATGTCATGAAGACCGCGGCGGGCCTCGCGCTCGCCCTCGCAATGGGCGCTCCGGCCTTTGCGCAGGATACGCTGACCATCGGCATCATGGTTCCGACCACGGGCTCGGAAGCCACCTACGGCCAGGACATGGCCAATGCCGTGAACCTTGCCATCGGCGAGATCAACGCGGCCGGCGGCGTGCTGGGCAAGCAGTTGACCTCGACTATCGGCGACGATGGCTGCGATGCGCAGATGGCTGTGAATGCCGCGAGCAAGCTCGCAGCGTCCGGTGTCGTCGGCGTCGTCGGCGGCTATTGCTCGGGCGCCACCATCCCGACGCTCAAGATCTATGGCGACGCCAAGATCCCGCTGATCATCCCGGCCGCCAACTCGACCAAGCTGATCCCGGAGAACCCGGGCAACGCGTTCATGATCAACTCGACCGGCAACGACCAGGTGAAGAAGGCGATCGAATACTTCAACGCCAAGGCCATCAAGTCGATCTCGATCGTCAACCAGGGCGACGCCTATTCGCAGGACCTTGCGGACCTGACCAAGAAGGAATGGGAAGCCGCCGGTAACACCGTCACCAGCTTCGAGACCACCAACAAGGGTGAGCAGGACTATTCCGCTGTCGTCACCTCGATCACTTCGGGCAATCCCGACGCCGTGTTCTGGACCGCCTACTACGCCGACGGCGGCCTCCTGATCCGTCAGCTACGCGAGCGCGGCTACCAGGGCCTGATCGCCGTGGGCGACGGTTCCAACTCGCCGGAACTGTTCAAGATCGCCGGTCCGGCCGCTGAGGGCGTCATCGCCTTCTCGAACCCGACCGCCGAATTCCTGCCTGCCGCCAAGGCCTTTGCCGAAGCCTATCAGGCGCAGTTCAACGCAGCGCCGGGCCCCTACTCGACGCTCAGCTACGACGCCATGAAGCTCCTCGCCTGGGCCATCACCACTGCCGGCACGACCGACTCGGCCAAGGTGATCGAGGCGCTCCAGGGCGCGAACTTCACCGACACGATCTCGGGCCCGATCTCGTTCACGCCCGAAAAGACGCTCGCGCGCTCCAACTTCGTGGTGCTCGAGGGCAAGGCCGGCGCCTGGACGCTGGCGCAGTACTGATCTGAGATAAACAGTGGATCGGCGTTTCAGCGCCGGTCCACATTCATGGCAATTGGCTGAAGGACTGGGCGGCCGATGAGCATTTTCGACATTTTTACGAACCAGTTGCTGAACGGCATCGTGCTGGGCTCGTTCTACGCGCTGGTGGCGCTGGGCTACACCATGGTGTTCGGCGTGGTGAAGCTCCTGAATTTCGCTCATGGCGAGCTCTATATGGTGGGCGGCTTCGCCGGCTTCCTCCTGCTCTCCTTCCTCTCGCCGTTCATCGGCGCCGGCTGGTTCGGCGTCGCCATCTCGATGATCTTCGCCATGCTGGCGGTCGGCTTCCTCGGTGTCGTGATCGAGCGCGTCGCTTATGCGCCGATGCTCTCCGCGCCACGGCTCTCCATTCTCATCACTGCCCTTGCGGTGTCGCTGGTGCTGCAGAACGGCATGCTTACGCTGACCAAGGGGCAATATGTGCCGTTCGGTTCGGCCTTCGGTTTCGGCGGCATCAACCTCGGCAAGCTGTTCGTCAGCTACAACCAGATGATCCTCGTCGGCGTCGCGGCCGCCCTGATGCTCGGGCTCGAGCTGTTCGTGTCGCGCACCCAGTATGGCCGCGCCATGCGCGCCGTGTCCGTCGACAAGGACATGAGCCGGCTGATGGGCATCAACGTCAACGCGGTGATCGCGGTCACGTTCTTCCTCGGCTCGGCGCTCGCCGCCGCAGCGGGCACCATGGCGGGCGCGTTCTACGGATCGCTGTGGTACTTCATGGGCTTCCTCATCGGACTCAAGGCGTTCACCGCTGCGGTGATCGGCGGCATCGGCTCGATCCCCGGCGCGATGCTCGGGGGCCTGATCCTTGGCTTGCTGGAATCGTTCGGCACGCAACTGCCCGGCGTCGGCAGCGAGTGGAAGGATGTGTTCTCGTTCTCGGTGCTGATCCTCGTCCTCGTGTTCAAGCCGACGGGCCTCCTGGGCAAACCTGAGCAGGAGCGCATGTGATGGCGCAACTGCCGGAGAGACCAAGCGCCTGGGGCGGATTGACGACGTTCCTCGACACACCCGCCAAGCAGATGGCCGCGATCGTCGTGATCCTCGCCGCGATGGTGGTCGCGCCGTTTGTCTTCGGGCCCTACGGCACCGTGATCCTCACCAACGCGCTGCTCTATGTGCTCTTGGCGCTCGGCCTCAACATCGTTGTCGGCTATGCCGGGCTGCTCGATCTCGGCTTCGCGGCGTTCTTCGCGGTCGGCGCGTACACGGTCGGTATTACGACCTTGCATTTCGGGCTCAACTTCTGGTTAGCGCTGCCGCTGGCGGTTCTCTTCGCGATCATCGCCGGCGTCGTGATCGGCGCGCCGACCTTGCGGCTCCGCTCGGACTATCTGGCGATCGTCACGCTCGGCTTCGGCGAGATCGTGCGCATCACAGCGCGCAACCTGCGCGAAACCGGCGGCGCGAGCGGTCTCATCGGCATCGACTCGCCGTGGCTGTTCGGTTGGCACATCAACACGCCGCTCGATTTCTACTATGTGTTCTGCGTCCTCGCGATCATCGGCGTTCTCGTCTCGGTGCGCCTCGCCAATTCCCGTCTCGGCCGCGCCTGGCTCTATGTGCGGCACGACGAGGACGCCGCGGAAGCGATGGGCATCGACCGCGTGCGGGTAAAACTCGCGGCCTATGTCGTAGGCGCCATCTACGGCTCGGTCGGTGGCGCGTTCTTCGCGGCAAACCTCGGCGCCATCTCGCCCGAGAGCTTTTCGTTCAAGCAGTCGGTGCTGATCCTGATGGCCGTCATCCTCGGCGGCATGGGCAAGATCCCGGGCGTCATCCTCGGCGCTTTCATCGTCATCCTTGCGCCAGAACTGCTGCGCGATTTCGGCGACCTGCGGCTGCTGATCTTCGCCGTGGGCCTGCTGCTCATCATGTTGTTCCGACCCAGCGGCATCTGGCCGGCGAGGGGCAAGCGATGAGCCTCCTCGACCTCAAGGGCGTAAGTCTCAGCTTTGCCGGATCGCGGGTCTTGGAGTCCGTCGACTTCGCGGTGCCCGGCGGACAGATCGTGAGCCTCATCGGCCCGAACGGCGCCGGGAAGACATCGCTCTTTAATTGCATCACCGGCTTCTACAAGCCGCAGCAAGGCTCGGTGCGACTCGACGGCACCGAGACGCTGAAGCTGAAGCCGCATCAGGTGACGCGGCTCGGCATCGCCCGCACCTTCCAGAATGTGCGGCTGTTCCGCGAGATGAGCGTGCTCGAAAACGTCATGTCGGGCCAGCACTGCCGCACCGGCTCGGGCATCATCGACTCGATCCTGCGTCTCCCGTCGCAGCGGCGTGAAGAGGCAGAGATCCGCCGCTTCTCGGAGGACTGCCTCACCTTCGTCGGCATCACCGAAGGCTGGGACCGCGAGGCCACCACCCTGCCCTATGGCTGGCAGCGGCGCGTCGAAATCGCGCGGGCGCTCGCCACGAAACCGAAGCTGCTGCTGCTCGACGAACCCGCAGCCGGCCTCACCTCCGGCGAGAAGGAAGACCTCGTCGGCCTGATCCAGCGCATCCGCGACGAGCGCGGCATCGCGGTGCTGCTGATCGAGCACGACACCGGACTCGTGATGCGCATCTCCGAACGCGTCAGCGTGCTCGACCATGGCGTGATGATCGCCGAGGGGACCGCCAAGGAAATCCAGTCCAACCCGAAGGTGATCGAGGCGTATCTCGGCGTCGAGGACGGGGAGAACGCCCTTGGCCTCTGACGACATCATCCTCAGGCTCGAAGGCCTCGCCAGCGCCTATGGCAAGATCGACGCGGTCAAAGGCATCGACATCGAGGTCAAGCGCGGCCAGATCGTCACCCTGCTCGGCGCCAATGGCGCGGGCAAGACGACGACGCTGAAGACCATCTCGGGACTCGTGCGCGCCAAGGCCGGGCGCGTGATCTTCGACGGCGAGGACATCACCGCGATGGGTGCTCACAACATTGCGCGGATCGGCGTCGTGCATGTGCCCGAGGGCCGCCACGTGCTGCGCGGCCTCAGCGTGCGCGAGAACCTCGAACTCGGCGCGTTCACCGTCAAGGATGCGACACTGCGCAAGGACCGGCTCGAGCAGGTGTTCGCGCAGTTCCCCATCCTCAAGACCCGCGCCAATTCCGACGGCTCGCTGCTGTCGGGAGGCGAGCAGCATGATCTTTGGGCCGTGCATCAGCGCGCGGCCGATGGCGAGCATCTGCTGCTCG
>JBKJTB010000031.1:0-2785 GCA_046594305.1 Devosia sp.
GTCGACCGCCGCGCTCTCCGATCTCGCCGACGCAGCGCTCGAGGCGGGTCTCGATTTCCTGCTGCGCAAGGCGACCGACAAGGGCGACGTCCGGCCGGGCCTCACCGCTGCGAAATCCGGCCTCATCATCTTCGCGCTCGGCAAGCATGGCGGCCGCGAGCTCAACTACTCCTCCGACATCGACATCGTCGCCTTCTTCGACCGTGAGGCCGATGCGCTCACCGACCCGGAGGAGGCGACCAAGATCTACTCCCGCATCGTGCAGCGGCTCGCCGCGCTGATGCAGGACAAAATCGGCGACGACTATGTGTTCCGCACCGATCTGCGGCTTCGCCCCGATCCGGGGTCGACGCCGGTCGCGATCTCGGTCGATGCGGCGCTCGCCTATTACGAGTCGCGTGGCCAGAACTGGGAGCGCGCGGCCTGGATCAAGGCGCGGCCCTGCGCCAGCGACAAGGTAGCGGGCGATGCGTTCCTCGCCGAACTCGCCCCTTACATCTGGCGCCGGCACCTCGATTTCGCGACCATCGCCGACATCCAGGCGATGAAGCGCCAGATCAACATTTCGAAGAATGTCGGCGACGCGCGCGTCGAGGGCCACAATGTGAAGCTCGGGCGCGGGGGTATTCGCGAGATCGAGTTCTTTGCCCAGACGCAGCAATTGATCGCCGGCGGCCGCGACAAGACGCTGCGGGCGCGTCCCACTGCCGAGGCGCTGGCGGCACTCTCCCGCACCGGCTGGATCGCTGAGAAGGCCGCGACCGAACTCACCGACACCTACTGGTTTCTGCGCGCGGTCGAGAACCGGCTGCAGATGCTGCGCGACGAGCAGACCCATGTGATGCCTGAGACGGCGGCGGGCGTTGCGACCATCGCGACCCTGATGGGCTATCCGTCGCGCGAAAAGTTCGAGGCGGACTATCGCGCTGCGCTCAACCGCGTGCAGGGCTACTACGCCGACCTCTTCACAGAGGGCGAGACGCTGGGGGCGGATGGCGGCGACCTGGTGTTTACCGGCAGCGACGATGATCCGGGCACGCTCGAGACGCTGACCAAAATGGGATTCCACGACGCCGCGACCGTCTCGGCAACGGTGCGCAAATGGCACTATGGTGGCTACCAGGCGACGCGGGCGGCGGCGGCGCGCGCCCACCTTACCGAACTGTTGCCCCTGCTGCTGACCACCTTCTCGCGCACCGGCAATGCCGATCTCGCCTTCCAGCGCTTCGACAATTTCCTCGGCCGGTTGCCCACCGGGGTGCAGCTCTTTGCGCTGCTGCGCAACCACGCGCAGCTCCGCGATCTGTTGGTGCAGCTCATGGCCTCGGCGCCGCGGATGGCCGAGGCGGTGATCCATCGCGCGCATGTGATGGATGCGCTGATCGACCCGGCCTTCGCCGACGACGTGACGCGGCGCGAAGTGCTGGTCGGCAAGGTCGATGCGTTCCTCGGCGATGCGCGCGACTATCAGGAGGTGATCGACCGCGCCCGCATCATCGGGCAGGAGCAGCAATTCCTGATCGCGGCGGGGCTTGTGTCGGGCACCGTCAGCGCGCAGCGGGCGGGCGACCAGTTCACCGCGCTCGCCGAGACGCTACTGCGCCGGCTGTTTGCCGCGGTGCGCACCGAGTTCGAGAAGCGCCACGGCACCATCCCCGGCGCCGCCGTCGCGCTGCTCGGCTTCGGTAAGATGGCGAGCCGCGAGATGACGATGTCGTCCGATCTCGATTTCATCATGATCTACGATGTCGAGGATACGAGCACCGAGTCATTGGGCGAAAGGCCGCTTGCCGCGAGCCAGTATTTTGCACGTCTCACGCAGCGGCTTGTCGCGGCCGTCACGGCGCCGACGTCTGAGGGCGTGCTCTACAATGCCGACATGCGGCTGCGGCCGTCGGGCAATGCCGGCCCGCTGGCGACGAGCCTGCGGGCGTTCCGGGTCTATCAGGAGGAGAGCGCGTGGACGTGGGAGCATATGGCGCTCACCCGGGCGCGGGTCATTGAGGCGGACTCCGATTTCGGCTTCAAGGTGGGTGGCGTGATCGCCGACGTGCTGGCGCGCCCGGCCGATCGTGCCAAGATCGTCGCCGACGTCGTCGCGATGCGCGAACTGATGGCCAAGGAACGGCCGCCGCGCCATCCGTTCGATCTTAAGCTGGTGCCCGGTGGCCTCGTCGATCTCGAATTCATTGCGCAATCGGCGCAGCTGCTCGCCCGCGATGATATCGGGCTGCCGCAGGGCAGTGCCGCGACGGTCCTCACGCGTCTCGGCGAGATCGGGTTGGTGCCGACGGGCGCGCGTCTCGCCGAGATTCATGGCGTCTATTCGACGGTGCTGCAGGTGATGAGTGCGGCGCTCGTCGATCCCTTCAAGGAGGAGGGCTGGACCGACGCCTTCCGCGATCTCCTCGCGCAGCTCACCAACGAGCCGAGTTTTTTGCGGCTGACGGAAGATCTGGTCATGATGCAGGGGGAGGTGCGCGAGGCCTCTGCGGGGTGGTACGAACGGGCGCGGATGCCGTAGCGGCTACTCCGCCGCTGCGACCTCTACTGCCGGGACGTGCGCGTCCATCAGCGGCAGCGAGACGGCGACGGTGGTGCCGAGCCCTGGCCGCGAGTCGATGGCGAGGTGGCCGCCGCTGAGTTCGACGATCGTGCGGGCGATGGCAAGACCGAGGCCCGTGCCATCGTTGTCGCGCGCCAGCGTTGCGTCGCCGAAGGCGAAGGGTTGCGAGACGACCGAGAGCCGCTCGGCGCTCATGCCGATGCCGGTGTCGGTCACCTC
>JBKJTB010000056.1:0-8908 GCA_046594305.1 Devosia sp.
CGCTGAGCAGCACCTGCTCCTCCCGTGCGCGGAGCTCCCGGAGCGCGTCGCTGTCGACACGGCCCAGATAGACCGCGTCGATATCCATGCCGTGGGTTGCGGCATAGTAGCCGAGGGCTTTCCAGTCGGTGCCAAAACCTTCCTTGACCGGGATCGAGCGGACGCGGGTGTAGCCGGCCTCCGCCGCACGCTCCCACAGCGGCGACTTCAGCTCGGTTGACCAGGTGGTCGAGGGGGGGCGCATCCGGGAGGCGAACTCGTGCCACTTTGGCGATGAGTCGACGGCCTGGGCGGCGAAGGCGATGAGGACGATCGGCAGCGCAATGGCCGGCCGGAGTCGCCGCGCGACGAGAACCACAGCGCCGATGGTGACGATGTAGAGCAGCGGCCAGACGAAGCGGCCCGTCGAACGGAAGGCGGAGCCAAGCGCGTCGATGAAGCCCGGCACGGGGATGTTGACGAGATCGGTGTCGAGGATCGTGAGGTCCTTGGAGAACGCAAAGACCATCAGCGCTGATAGCATCAGGGTCAGTGGCAGCCAGTGCAGCGAGATCGCGTGACGCAGCTGCGCGATGGCGCCGGTGACAGTCGCGAGGGCGAGCAGCGCGAGGATGCCGATGCCGAGGAAGCTCAGCCCCTCGTAGTCGAAGCGCGTGTGCGGCAGGTCGGGGAAAATCTGCGACCAGCCATAGGTGAGGATCGGCCAGAGCAGATTGAGCTTGTAGTCGCCATAGCCGTAACTGCCATAAGAGCCGGTGCCGAAAAAGCCGACGGTCCAGAGCACGGCGAGGGCGGCGATGACGCTGACACCGAACTCGCCGACGAGTTCGATCAGCCGCGTGCGCTGCGCCCACAGCCGCTGCAACAGCGCGGCGGCCCATAGGGCAAGCACCATCGCAAGCAGCGTCGCGTGGATGGCGGAGGTGAGGGCTAGCAGCAGCGGCCACATCCAGAGGCGCGGGGGCTCGCGCCGGACATAAAGCAACAGCGCCGCAAGGATCGTCCAGTGGCCCGACAGCGCCAGATGCATCGGCACGCGGAACAAATAGGTCGGTGTGATCAGGACAAAGGCAGCGGCGAGCAGCGCCACCATTCTCCCCGCTTCGAACTCGCGCGCGATGCGCCAGGCGAAGACCGATTGCAGGACAAAACTCAGCAGCAGCCAATAGCCCCAATACTGGAACGGCGTCGGCAGCCACTGCGCGATGAGCTTGAACGGGATGGCAAAGAGCGGCAGGCCATCGACCAGCGCGATGGAATTGGCGATCTCGATACCGAGCAGCGGGCTTGAACCGGGCGGCGTGCCCCACGGCGCCTGCCGGTAGAACATCCAGCCGAGTTGATGCATGGCGCGGTCGCCAAAATCGAGCCAGGCGATGTTGGTGGGAATGAGCACCCACCAACCGCAATAGATGAAGAACGCGGCCATGCCCAAAAGCACGGCGGCTGTGATGCCCAACGCGTCGCGCAGTCTTTCAGGCAAGGCGGAGTCCGGTCAGTGAAGCGCCGGCGCGAGATGCGCGAGCAGTAGCCTCAATGTTGAGCGAACTCGCCGAGTTCCTCAAGCTTGAGGCCGAGCCGTTCGCGCAGATTGCGGCGCTTATCGGCAAGATCGGCAATGGTGTAGCTGTCGAGTACCTCGAAGAAGGCCCCCAGCGCCTCGCGCAGCGCGCCGTTGAGGTCGCAGTTTCCGATGAGCGGGCAAGCCACATCGTCGCCGCCCTCGAAGCACTCCGCCATCGCAAAGCTCTCTTCGGTCAGCTTGATGGTATCGAGCAGAGTGATGTCGGCGGCCGGCCGGCCGAGGCGGATGCCGCCCTTGCGGCCACGCACGGTTTCGAGGAGGCCATTCTCGACCAACGGCTTGATCAGCTTGAACAGGAACAGTTCCGAGATCGCGTGTGCCTTGGCGATGTCGGCGATGCGGCTCAAATCCGGCGCGTTGACCGCGCAATAGACCAGCGCGCGGATCGCATAGTTGGATTGGCGGGTGAGGCGCATGATACGGTCCTGACTAAGCCGCTGAAAAGACGCGGCAATTTATCCTGATATCTTTGGTCAGTTTATGATGGTTCTAAGATTTGTCAACCTCGGCGGTTGGCCGAGTGGACCGTCTCCGGGCCGATCGGACAGAGCGGAACGTCAACATAGCGGTTGGCCGAGCGGATCGCCTTCGGACCGATCGACCGAGTGGAACGTGAGCGCCTCAGGGCGTCGGATAATTCTTGTGCCAGGCCTGCTCGGCTGGCGTCATGCGGTTCTGAACGGCCCAGTTCTGGTGCCAATAGGGATAGATCAGCGTCGGCTGGCTGACCTTGTCGAGCCGGGCGATCTCCTCCGGAGCGAGTTTCAAATCCGCGGCTTTGAGGTTGTCCTCGAACTGCCCGATGTTGCGGCCGCCGACGATGACCGACGCCACCAGCGGGCGCTGCAGCAGCCAGGCGAGCGCCACCTGCGCACCCGACACGCCATGCCCCTTGGCGACGTCGACGAGCACATCGACGATGTCCCACAGCTTGTCCCAGTCGTAGATCGGCGGCTCCTTGAAGCCGGTGACGTGGCGGCCAGAGTCCGGCGCCGTGGTGCGGGTGTATTTGCCGCTCAGCCAGCCGCCGGCGAGCGGCGACCAGACGAGGACGGAGACGCCCTGGTCGATGCCGAGCGGGATCAGCTCGTACTCGGCTTCGCGGGCCTGCAGCGTGTAGTGGATCTGCTGGCTGACGAAGCGCTGCTGGTGGTTGGCGTCGGCGATGCCGAGCGCCTTCATCAAATGCCAGCCGGAATAGTTGGAGCACCCGACGTAGCGCACCTTGCCCTGCCTGATGAGGCTATCGAGGGCTTCAACGGTTTCCTCGAGCGGGGTCGAGCCGTCCCATTGGTGGACCTGGTAGAGGTCGATGACGTCGGTCTTCATTCGCTGCAGCGAATTCTCGCATTCGCGGATGATGTGCCAGCGACTGAGCCCCTCGTCGTTGGGGCCGGTGCCGCGGCGGAAGCGGACTTTCGTCGCGATCAGCAGGCGGTCGCGGCGGCCGTCGGTCAGCGCTTCGCCGATGATCGTCTCGGACTTGCTGCCGCCATAAACGTTGGCCGTGTCGACGAGGTTGACGCCGTGATCGAGGCAGAGGTCGATCTGGCGCTGCGCGTCGGCGACATCGGTTGCGCCCCACAGCCCGTCGCCGCCAAAGGTGGCCGTGCCGATCGACAGTGCGGAGACCTTGAGGCCGGAGAGGCCCAGCAAGCGATAGTCCATGACGCATTCCTCCAGTTATTGGCCGACGGTTCTATTCCCTTCGGTTGGCATTGATAAGTCATACCAATTGAACTCTGAGCCGAGATCGCTAGAGTTCCAATCGAGCGTCACAAGGACCAAATCGCTTGGGGGGATTGGGTGGCGGACGACATCGTTGACGACATTTACGAGGCGGGCGCCGTACCGGAGCGCTGGCCCAGTCTATTGCAGCGCATCTCCAATCTCGTGGAAGCACGGGGCACGATCCTGTTCGTCGCCCGGCAGGAAGCGCTCAAATACCGCGCCTCACCCAAGCTCGAGGCGCTGGCGCCGATCTATTTCGAGCGCGGCTATCAGTTCCGCGACGAGCGCACGCGGCGGCTGTTCCACCACAACCTCGCCGGATTCGTGCAGGACCTCGACGTGTTCACGCCCGAGGAATGGGAGGCCGATCCGATCCGTCAGGAGTTCTGGGCACCCGAAGGCATGGGCTGGGGGGTGGCGACGCATGTGCCGATGCCGACGGGCGAATCGATCATCATCCATGCCGAACGCGACGCGGTGCGCGGACCCTACGAGCGGGCTCTGGTGGACGAACTCGACCGCCTGAGGCCGCATCTGGCGCGCGCCACGCTGATGTCGTCGCGACTGGCGTTCGAACGGGCGAGCGGCGCGGTCGATGCCCTCGGGATGATGGGGCTGCCGGCAGCCGTACTCGACGCTCTGGGGCGGCTCTTTGTTGCCAACGCAGCGTTCGATGCGCTGGTGCCCGGTGCCTTTCTCGACCGGCAGACGGGCGTCGAACTCCCCGAGCCCAGACCCAATGCGCTGTTCCGTGGCGCGTTCGAAGCGGCGATCGCCGACCCGAGGGCAGTGCCGTTGTCGCTCCCGATGCCCGCCCGCGACGGACATCCGCCGATGATCCTGCATCTGGTTCCGGTGCGCGGCGCGGCGCGCGACGTGTTCTCGCGCGCCAGCGTCGTGCTGTTCGTGACCCCGGTGGTGGTCGCCGACGTGCCGACAGCCGAGGTGATCCAGGGGCTGTTCGACCTCACGCCGACCGAGGCGCGGGTGGCGCGGGCGCTTGGACGCGGCGAGACGGTCGCCGAGATCGCGACCGGGAACGGGGTGGCGCAGCCCACGGTGCGCAACCAGATCCGCGAGATTTTCGCCAAGACCGGCGTCAACCGCCAGGCCGATCTGGTCGGCCTGCTGCGGGGCATCGCGGGGCCGGTGGACACGGGCGAAGCGGGTTAAGTTCGGAATCTTAACGAGACTTGCAACCAAATGCGCTCTTCTGCATTGAAGCGCTGGTTTGGGGTGTGATGTAGTCCATGAAAATACTGGTCGTCGAGGACGAACCGATGATTCGTCTCGGCATGATGAGCAGCATCGAAGACGCGGGATATTCCGTTATCGAGGCGTCGAGCGCCGATGAGGCGATTGCGCAGCTGGCTCTGGACAGCGAGGTGGGGGTCGTGGTCACCGACGTCGACATGCCCGGCTCGATGGACGGGATCAAACTCGCCCACTACGTGCGCCGCCGCTGGCCGCCCATCCACCTCCTGGTTATTTCCGGCAAGGTTGGCGTCAAGGCCGGCGAGTTGCCCGAGGGCGCCCGCTTCATGAGCAAGCCGTTTCAGGATCCCCAACTCATCCGCACGATCGAAACGCTCGCAGGCCTGCAATAATGGCCGTTGGCGACCCGGCCAGCGTGGCCACCACTGCAAGCCCAACGGCCGCCGCTCGATCCTGGTGGCCCTTCGCCAGCCGTCGCTGGGAATCGGCAGACACCGTCATCGCAGTGGTCAGCGCACTGATCCTCGTCATCTTCGCGGTCTTTGCGTTCCTCATCTGGCAGGGCTTTGGAACGACCCTCGAAGCCACCAAGAAGCGGGCACAGGTCAGCGCCGATATCGTCGCGACGCAAAGTTCGTGGCTCCTCGGGAGCGGCCTCACCGCGTTGCGGCTGATCGATTCCAAGCTTGCATTCGAGCCCGCCGTGCTCGACCCCGGCGAAAAGGCCGAACTGGACAATGCCCTCAAGGCGCTCCCTGCCGGCGGCAGCTTCGCCATCTACGACCCGACCGGAGCGGTGCTCCCCAATGGCGGCTCCCCGACGCTGCCGGTGAGCATCGCGGACCTGCCCTACTTCCCCGATCTACGTGACGGGGCCACGGGCGAAATCATTGCGCGGCAGCAGCTCGACAGCGCCATGGGTGCGCCGGTCATCGTCGAGGCGCGGCGACTGGGCGGCGATGTCAACGCGGGCTACGTGGTCCTCGCGATCCCCGTCATGGCGCTCGAAGCCTTCTTTCAGGCGCAGGGGCTCACCGAGGGCTCGGTCATCAGCATCGCGCGGGAAGATGGGGTGATCGTTGCCCGCTATCCGCTCGCCACCGATGCGATCGACGTCACGCAGTCCGCATCGTGGGCGCAGATTTCCTCGACCCAATCGGGTGCCTACGAAGCCCGCTCCGCGCTCGATGGCGTGACGCGGCTGATCGGCTACCGGCACGTGCCGCAACTGGGGATCATCACCTTCGGTTCGGTGTCCAAGGACGCCGCCTTCGCCGGCCTCTGGTCGGCTATCGTCATCATCCTGTGGCTGCTCGTGCCGATCGCACTCGCCCTGTTCCTCGGCTCGCTGTGGACCGCCTATCTGCTGCGCCGCAGTGCCAAGACCCAGCGGACGCTCGCCGCGGCGGTGGCGCACAATGAAGTGCTGTTCCGCGAAATCCATCACCGGGTGAAGAACAATTTGCAGTCGGTGGCGTCGCTGCTGCAGATGCAGCCGATCCCGCGTGAAATCAAAGTGAACATGGGCCAGCGCATCGCCGCGATGTCGGCGGTGCACGAGCACATCTACCGCTCGAGCAGTTTTGAGATCGTGCGCGTGAAGGACTATCTGCAGACGCTGATCGCCAGCATCCGCGCCGGACACGACCCCAATGTGAATGTGGTCGAGGAGCTCGAGGATCTTCCAGTGGACCGCGAAGCCGCGACACCGCTGGGGCTGATCCTCAACGAGGTGGTCTCGAACGCCTTCAAGCACGCCTTCTCCGACGGGCGCAACGGCGTGCTCACGGTCCACCTCAGCCGCACGGCAGACGGCCGCGGCGTGCTGACGGTCGAAGACAATGGCCTCGGCTTCGACCCGCAGGCGCCGACCAAAGGCATCGGCCGGCGGCTGATCGCCGCCCTGACGCAGCAGATCGGCGGCGAGTCGCGGTTCGAGACGGCGATCAATGGCGGCTCGTTGTTTACGCTGAGCTTCCCGCTCGCTTCGCGAGAAACTGCCCCGTCAGCGAGCCTTTCGCCTTAACCAGCGCCGCCGGCGGCCCTTCGAACACGACGGTCCCGCCATCGTGGCCGGCGCCGGGTCCGAGATCGATCACCCAGTCGGCGCGTGAGATCACATCAAGATTGTGCTCGATGACGATGACGCTCGAACCGGCATCGACCAGCCGGTCGAAGAGGCCGATGAGTGTATCCACATCGTGCATGTGAAGCCCGGTCGTAGGCTCGTCGAGCACATAGATGTTGCCCGACTTGCCGAGCTCGGCTGCAAGCTTCAGGCGCTGGCGCTCGCCGCCCGACAGCGTCGAGAGCGGCTGGCCGAGGGTGAGATAGCCGAGCCCCACATCGACGAGACCCTGGAGGGTCTTGGCGATCGCGGGCTCGGTGAAGTAGGTCGCCGCGTCGTCGACTGACATCAGGTAAACGTCCGAGATCGAGCGGCCGCGCAGCTTGTGCTTCAGCACCTCGTCGGTGAAGCGCTTGCCGTTGCAGGTCTCGCAGACCGTGATCATCGGATCGAGATGCGCGAGGTCGGTGTAGATGACGCCAAGCCCGTTGCAGTCGGGGCACGCGCCCTTCGAGTTGGCGGAGAACAGCGCCGCCTCCTCGCCCGTCGCCTTGGCGAAAGCCTTGCGGACGTTGTCGAGGATGCCCGTGTAGGTCGCCGTATTGGAGCGGCGCGAGCCGCGCGCCAGCGTCTGGTCGATGATGATCGTGTCGGGATAGGCCGCCGGCAGCGCGGTCTGGATCAGCGAGGATTTGCCCGACCCCGCAACGCCCGTCACCACCGTCAGCACGCCCTGCGGGACGTCGACGCTGACCTTCTTGAGGTTGTTGATGCTGGCACTCTTGACGCTGAGCTTGCCGCTGGGCTTCCGCAATGCGGTCTTGATCGGCTGATGCTTCAAGATGTGATCGCCGGTGAGCGTGCCGGACTTGAGCAGGCCCTTGTAATCGCCCTCATAGACGATCTTGCCGCCCTTGGTGCCGGCCAGCGGTCCCATGTCGACGATATGGTCGCCGATCGCCATCATGTCGGGCTTGTGCTCGACGATCAGAACGGTGTTCCCCTTGTCGCGCAATTGCGTCATCAGCACGGCAAGCCGGCCGACATCGTGCGGGTGGAGGCCGACGCTGGGCTCATCGAACACATAGGTCAAATCGGTGAGCGAGGAGCCGAGATGGCGCACCATCTTGACCCGCTGGCTCTCGCCACCCGACAGCGTCGAGCTTTCGCGATCGAGGCTCAGATAGCCGAGCCCGATGGTGACGAGGTTGTCGAGGCGTGATGCCAGCGCGTCGAGCATCGGCTGCACCTCCTTGGCCTTCACCCCACGGACGAAGAGCGCGAGATCGCTGACCTGCATGGCCGCGAGCTCGGCGATGTTCTTCTTGTTGACCTTGCTGCCGAGCGCTGCCTTGTTGAGCCGTGCGCCTTCGCAGGCGGGACAGAGTTTTCGGGTGAAGATCTTCTCGTATTCGACGCGGACATGCGGCTGCAGCGTCTCGGGGTCTTTCGACCCCAGGCCCTTCTTGAGCTTGGTGACGACGCCCTCATAGGTGAGGCCGATCTTCCCCACCTTGACCTTGCGGCCATCGTCGAGGTCGAGGAGGTTGGAGCGCTCCTCCTTGGTGTACTTCTTGATCGGCTTGTCGAGGTCGAACAGGCCTGAATTGGCGTAGATCTCCCACCACCAGGTATCGACCGCAAAGTCCTTGGGCAGGATGGCGCCGGCGTTGAGCGATTTGCTCTCGTCGAGCACGGCGCTCATATCCATCGAGGCGACCTGGCCGATGCCTTCGCATTCGGTGCACATGCCGCGCGGGTCGTTGTAGGAGTATTGTCCGGGGGATGGAAGGTGCGGCTGCGCCGCCCGCGAGAAGACGACGCGCAGCATCTGCGCCGTGTCGGTGACGGTGGCGACTGTCGAGCGCGAATTGCCGCCCAGCCGCTGCTGGTCGACGACGATGGCGGCCGAGATGTTGTCGAGCGAATCCGCGTCGGGCTGGCCGTAATGCGGCATGAACTGCTGGACGAACGCCGGATAGGTCTCGTTGATCAGCCGCTGGCTCTCGGCCGCGATGGTGCCGAACACCAGCGACGACTTGCCCGAACCGGACACTCCGGTGAACACGGTGATCTTGCGCTTGGGGATATCGAGCGAGACGTTCTTGAGATTGTTCTCGCGGCACCGCGAATCCTGATCGAACCGTACATACCGACCTCGTATTTTACCGATTGGTTGAATATATTGATCCCAGCCGCGGAGCAAGCCGCCTCCGGAATTTCGATCCCGGCATGGGCGCGCCCGCGAATGGGTCGAAATGCTGCTGCGATCACCGCCCGAGTCCCCTGCCCCGATCCGCTGCAATGAT
>JBKJTB010000088.1:0-3326 GCA_046594305.1 Devosia sp.
AGCGCGGCGCCATGGGCTGCATCGTCTATGACGGCGCCATCAGGGACGATCTGGAAGACGGCATCGTCGGCAAGGGCTTTCCGATCGAGATCTACAATGTGCTCGGCGCCGGCGACGCCTTCATGTCGGGCCTGCTGCGCGGCTGGCTCGGCGGCGAGAGCCTTCATACCTGCGCTACATGGGCCAATGCCTGCGGCGCCTTCGCCGTGTCGCGGCTGCTCTGCGCACCGGAATATCCGAGCTTCGAGGAGTTGCAGTTCTTCCTCAAGCATGGCAGCTCGCACCGCGCCTTGCGCAAGGACGAGCAGCTCAACCACATTCACTGGGCGACGACGCGCCGCCGCGACATTCCCTCGCTGATGGCATTGGCCTGCGACCATCGGGTGCAGCTGGAAGAGATCGCGGCAAAAGTCGGGGCGGACCCTTCGCGCATCTCGGATTTCAAGGTGCTAGCCGTCAAGGCTGCGGCCCGCGTCGCCGATGGCCGCCTTGGCTACGGCATGCTGCTCGACGAGAAGCATGGGCGCAAGGCAATGTTCGAATATGCAAGGCACGGCTTCTCGTGGCTCGGCCGCCCGGTCGAACTGCCCGGCTCGCGCCCCCTGCGCTTCGAATTCAGCCAGGACATCGGCTCGCAGCTCGTAGACTGGCCGGTCGATCACTGCATCAAATGCCTCAGCTTCTACCATCCGGACGACCCGGCGGAGCTGAAGGCCGAGCAGCAGCAGAAAATCCGCACCCTGTTCGAGGCGGCGCGGAAGGTGGGCCGCGAGCTTCTCGTCGAGATCATCGCCGGAAAGCACGGCGCGCTCGACGCCGATACGATCCCGCGCGCGCTGGACGAACTCTATGCGCTCGGCATCAAGCCCGACTGGTGGAAGCTCGAGCCGCAAGCCTCGCCGGCGGCCTGGGCGAAGATCGAGGCTGTGATTGCCGAAAACGATCCGTGGTGCCGCGGCGTCGTTCTGCTCGGCCTGGAAGCACCGCAGGCCGAACTCGAGGCGGCCTTCGCCGCCACGGCCAACGCGCCGATCGTCAAGGGTTTTGCCGTCGGTCGCACCATCTTTGCCGATGTTGCCGAAAAATGGCTGGCCGGCACGATGTCTGACGAAGCGGCCATCGACGGCATGGCGGGGCGCTTCAAGGCACTGACCGAATCGTGGCTTGCCGTGCGCGGCCGGAAAGCGGCATAAGGATTTTGGAGGATCCTTCCATGAGCAAGACCATCCGCCTGACCATGGCGCAGGCGCTGACCCGCTTCATGTCGCGCCAGATGACCGTGATCGATGGCAAAAAACTGCCGATCTTCGGCGGCGTCTGGGCGATCTTCGGCCACGGCAACGTCGCCGGAATAGGCGAGGCTCTCTACCAACTGCGCGACGAACTGCCGACCTACCGCGCCCATAACGAGCAGGGCATGGCGCATGCCGCGATCGGCTTCGCCAAGGCGAGCTTCCGGCGCCGCTTCATGGCCGCCACCTCGTCGATCGGCCCGGGCGCCACCAACATGGTGACCGCCGCCGCCCTCGCCCATGTCAACCGGCTGCCCGTGCTGTTCCTGCCCGGCGACGTCTTCGCCAACCGCGCGCCCGATCCGGTGCTGCAGCAGGTCGAGAATTTCGGTGATGGCACGGTCAGCGCCAATGACTGCTTCCGGCCCGTATCGCGATACTTCGACCGGATCACGCGGCCCGAGCAGATCATCCCGGCGCTCGGCCGCGCCATGCAGGTGCTGACCGATCCCGCCGAGTGCGGCCCAGTGACGCTGTCGCTCTGCCAGGACGTGCAGGCCGAGGCCTTCGACTATCCTGAGAGCTTTTTCGAGGAGCGCGTCTGGACGCCGCGCCGGCCGCAGCCGGATGGCGGCGAACTCGACGCCGCCGTGACCGCCCTGAAGGCAGCGAAAAAGCCGGTCATCATCGCCGGCGGCGGGGTGCTCTATTCGGAAGCCACGGGACCCCTCAAGGCCTTTGCGGAAAAGCACGGTATCCCGGTGACGGAAACCAATGCAGGCAAGTCGAGCCTGCCGCACGACCATCCGCTCAACATGGGTTCGGTCGGCGTCACCGGCTCGTCGGCCTCCAACCTGCTCGCCGAGCAGGCCGACGTGGTGCTCGCCATCGGCTCGCGGCTGCAGGATTTCACCACCGGCTCCTGGGCGCTGTTCAAGGCCGATGGGGTCAGGATCATCGGGCTCAACGCGCAGGCGTTCGACGCCGGCAAGCACTGCGCCCTGCCGCTGGTGGCTGACGCGAAAGCCGGCCTTGAAGCGCTGGAGGCACGGCTCGGCAGCTGGAAATCGCCCGACGCGTGGGTATCCGCCGCGAAAACCGCCAAAGCCGACTGGCTGAAGGCAGCCCGGGCCGTCACCGACCCGACCAATACGCTGCCGTCGGACGCGCATGTCATCGGCGCTGTGCACCGCGCGCGGGGCTCGGAGGCCATCCTGGTCTGCGCCTCGGGCGGCCTGCCCGGCGAATTGCACAAATTGTGGCCTGCCGGCGCGCCTGGCAGCTACCACATGGAATACGGCTTTTCGACCATGGGCTACGAGATCGCCGGCGGGCTCGGCGTCAAGCTCGCCCGCCCCGATCGCGACGTGGTGGTCATGCTCGGCGACGGCAGCTACATGATGCTCAATTCCGAGATCGCCACGTCGGTGATGCTCGGCCAGAAACTCACCATCGTGCTGCTCGACAATCGCGGCTTCGGCTGCATAAACCGGCTGCAGATGGCGACCGGCGGCGCCAATTTCAACAATCTGCTGAAGGATGCGAAACACGAAGTCATGCCCGAGATCGACTTTGCGGCCCATGCCGCGGCGATGGGCGCGGTGGCGCGCAAGGTCGCCTCCATCGCCGAGTTGGAGCGCGCACTGAAGGATGCCGAGGCGGATGCGAAAACCTCCGTCATCGTCATCGACACCGATCCGCTGATCTCGACGGATGCCGGCGGCCACTGGTGGGATGTCGCGGTGCCGGAAGTCTCGGTGCGGCCGAGCGTCAACAAGGCGCGCGAGGATTATGTGAAGAACCGCAAGATGCAGAGGGTGGTAAACTGAATTTTCCCCTCACCTGCCTGCCGGCATCCTCTCCTCGTGAAGAACGGGGAGAGGATGCCGGCAGGCAGGTGAGCGGCGACGTGCAGCAAGTAGAAACTGGAGCACAGACTTGAAAGCCAGACTGGGCATGTCCCCCATCGCGTGGTGGAACGACGATCTCATCGAGCTCAGCGACGACGTCTCACTGGAGGAGTGTCTGCGCCAGTCGCGCTCGGCCGGCTTCACGGGCATGGAGATGGGCCGCCGGTTCCCCGACGACCCGGAT
>JBKJTB010000172.1:0-17621 GCA_046594305.1 Devosia sp.
GCATCTGCCTCGGCCACCAGATGCTGGCGCTGGCGCTGGGGGCTACAACCCACAAGATGCATCAGGGCCATCACGGCGCCAATCATCCGGTCAAGGACCTGACGACGGGCAAGGTCGAGATCACTTCGATGAACCACGGCTTCGCTGTCGTGAGCCAGAGCCTGCCGGCCAACGTCACGCAGACGCATGTGTCATTGTTCGATGGGTCGAACGCCGGGCTCAGCGTTGCGGGCAAGCCGATCTTTTCGGTGCAGTATCACCCCGAGGCCTCGCCGGGTCCGCACGACAGCCACTATCTGTTCACCCGCTTCGTCAACCAGATCCGGGCGCAGAAGGGCATCGAGCTGAAGGCTGAGCACGCTACGCTCGAGGCATAGAAAAGGCCGCCCCGGAGGGCGGCCCTTCTGACTAGAAATTGGTCTGCTTAGCGCAGGCCGGCGGACAGGCCACCAAGCTCGTAGAACTCACCTTCGGTCAGCCAGCCGTCGGCATTCGAGTCGACCTTGTTGAACAGGTTGAGGTTGAGCGTGTTGTAGACGCCCTGGGCTTCCGACATCGAGATCACGCCATCATTGTTGGCGTCGGTGCTGCTGAAGAAATCGTCGGCCATCGCGGTCGAGGACAGGCCGGCAACAAGCAGGGCCGAGGCGGCGAGAATGGAAAGGGTCTTCATTTTTG
The DNA here is from genome assembly GCA_046594305.1 of Devosia sp. GTDB lineage: Bacteria > Pseudomonadota > Alphaproteobacteria > Rhizobiales > Devosiaceae > Devosia_A. Next base: position 679 of record JBKJTB010000172.1, read on the forward strand.
ATCTCCTTAAGAGAGTGGGACTTCTTCTTGGTTTGACGCTTCGCAGTGTCATGAGGATCAACGGGCACCCATCTGGATTTGTTTCGGGTTTCCCTGTCACCCTAGTGTGAACGGCCTGATTGGAACCAAACCGCCCCACGAAGGCCGCCCCGGTGGGGCGACCTCCTCGCGTGCGCTGCTGTTACGGCGCGGCCGAGCTGACCGTGAGGCTGGCGCTGAGCGCCCCGTACTCGGTCGCGTCGAGCTTGCCGTCAGCATTGACGTCGGCTGCGGTGAACTGTTCCTGCGTCAGAGCCGGGAACAGTACCTGGGCCTCCGCCAGATCGACGAAGCCATCGGTGTTGGTATCGACGGCCGTGATGTCGATCGCCAGACCGACGGCAGGCGCATCCTGCGCAATTGCGGCAGTGCCGAAAGTGGCAGCGGTAAGCGCCGCAACGGCGACGAGTGCAAGCTTGTTCATACTGAATTTCCCTTCACTAGGGTGGTCAAGGCGCGCCCCAAAAGGCACGTGACGCTCGAAACGCGTCGACCCATGAACCCACCCCGCCAAGGATGGTTGCGGTAATGAACAAGGTCATTGCGTGACCAGTTTGCGACCAAAGATCGGCAATCGCCGGTGTCGCCCGGCTCACAAGGGATAGCCGAAAGAACGGCGCTCTAGTTATTGCGCCGTTCCGACGATTCTGCGACTACGGCTTGCTTGTGTCGCACTGCGCCGGGTTGCCGCTCTCATAACCCTGGCGGAACCAGCGCATGCGCTGCTCGGACGTGCCGTGCGTGAACTGGCTCGACGGCACGCGCCCACCCGTCAGGCGGTCGTCGCCGATCTGGTTGGCGGCATTGATCGCCTCGTTGACGTCGCCATCTTCGAGGAAGCCCTGCTCGAACTCGCCCTTGGCCCAAGCGCCCGCAAAACAATCGGCCTGCAGCTCGACCTTGACCGAGGCCGCGTTGGCCTGCTCCTGCGACATCGCCTGCCGCGCCCGGTTGAACTCGGGCAGCACGCCGATGAGGTTCTGCACATGATGGCCGACCTCGTGGGCGATGACATAAGCCTGGGCGAAGTCGCCGGGCGCGCCGAACTGGCGCCGCAACTGGTCGTAGAAGGCGAGGTCGATATAGACCTTGGAATCGTTGGGGCAATAGAATGGCCCGCTCGAGGTGTCGGCGGTACCGCAGGCCGACTCGGTCTGGCCCGAGAACAGCACCACGCGCGGCGCCGTGTAGGTGTCGCCCTGGGCGCGGAAATACTCGCCCCAATAATCCTCCGTGTCCTTGACCATGACGCCGACGAAATTCGCGAGCTCGTCCTGGTTGGCGTTCTGCGGTGGCAGCGTCTGCTGGAAGGGCACGTTGGTCGAACTATCGCCGCCGTTGAGGATGGTCAGCGGATTGATGCCGAACGCCATCGCGATGCCGATGAACACAATGATGATGACGATGCCGCCAATGCCGCCGCCCGAACGGCCAGTCGGCAGCCTGAAGCCGCCACCGCCCAGCGGGGAATTACCGCGGCCGAAGCCGCCGCCGAGGCCGCCACCGCCCTGCCCGCGCCGATCCTCGATATTCGAGCTGCCCTGCCGGCCCTGCCACTTCACCATTCGACGCTCTCCTCTGGACGCTTATTCATAGGGCGGGTTGCCCGGCAAAGCCAGAATTTGACCAACTGGTCCAATTTTGACAGTCTGCCCCTGCCCTCGGTCATCGCAGCGTCACCTCGACCCGGCAAGACGAAGTTGCTCGTCCTCGCGGCACTCAACAAGCAATGATGACTGTCCGTTCCCGAACGAGCCGTATTCACAGGGAGAACGACATGAATTTCAATATTTCGCGCCGGGCCTTTCTCGCGGGCTCGGCCAGCGCCAGCGCTCTTATCGTCATGCATCCTTTCGCGGTGCAGGCGCAGGCCAACCAGGCCCATTTGCGCCTGATTGAGACGACCGATCTGCACGTGGCCGTCTATCCCTATGATTATTTCGCCGACGCGCCCAACGACACCATGGGCCTCGCCCGCACGGCAACGCTGATCGACAACATCCGCGCCGAGGCCGGCAATTCGATCCTCATCGACAATGGCGACGTCATCCAGGGCAATCCGCTCGGCGACTATGTCGCCTACGAGCGCGGCGTCGATGGCAAGGTGCATCCGACCATCGCGGCGATGAACACGCTCGGTTACGAGGTGGGCACGCTCGGCAATCACGAGTTCAACTACGGCCTCGACTTCCTCGACAAATCGCTGGCCGGCGCCAATTTCCCGTTCGTCTCGGCCAATTTCGTCAGGGGCGAACTCGGCGCCGATCCCTTGAGCGACACGACCTACATCGCGCCCTACCGCATCGTCGAAAAAGAGATCACCGACGGAGCCGGCGCCAAATCGACGATCAAGATCGGCTTCATCGGCTTCCTGCCGCCGCAGATCATGACCTGGGACGCCAACAATCTCGCCGGCAAGGTCAACACCCGCGACATCGTCGAAACGGCCAAGGCCTACATCCCCAAGATGAAGGCGGAAGGCGCGCAACTCATCGTCGCGCTCTCCCACTCCGGCATCGCCGCCGACCAGGGTCCGGGCGCCGAGAATGCCTCGCTGCAGCTCGCGGCGGTCGACGGCATCGACGTGGTCCTCACCGGCCACCAGCATCTGGTGTTCCCCAACTCCAAGGACTTCGAAGGCATCGAAGGTGCTGACCTCGCAGCAGGCACGCTCGCCGGCAAACCGGCAGTGATGGCCGGTTTCTGGGGCTCGCATATGGGCCTCATCGATTTGCTGCTCGAAAAGAATGCCGACGGCGCCTGGGCCATCGCCTCGCACACCTCCGAAGCCCGCCCGATTTTCGAGCGCGTCGACGGCAAGGTCGTGCCCAAGGTCGAAAGCGAGCCCGAAGTCATCGCCTCGGTCGCCGCCGAGCACGAAGCGACGCTCGAATATGTCCGGCGTCCCGTCGGCGAGACGGCCGCACCGCTGCACTCCTACTTCGCGCTCGTCGCCGACGATCCCTCGGTGCAGATCGTCAACATCGCGCAGACCTGGTACCTCGGCCAGATGCAGAAGGGCTCGGCCTGGGACGGCATCCCGCTGCTGTCGGCCGCGGCGCCGTTCAAGGCCGGTGGCCATGGCGGTCCGGATTACTACACGGATGTGGCGATCGGCCCGGTGGCGATCAAGAACGTCGCCGACCTCTACCTCTACCCCAACACCATCCAGGCGGTGCGCATCAAGGGCGCGGACGTCAAGGAATGGCTCGAACGCTCGGCCGGCATCTTCAACCAGATCACGCCCGGGACAGCCGATCAGCCGCTGATCAATCTCGACTTCCCGGCCTACAATTTCGATGTGATCGACGGGGTGACCTACAAGATCGACGTCAGCCAGCCGAGCAAATATGCGGTCGACGGCAAAGCCGTTGCCAATCCGGACGCAAGCCGCATCGTCGATCTGATGTTTGACGGCAAGGCCATCGATCCCGCCCAGGAGTTCATCGTCGCCTCCAACAATTATCGTGCCGGCGGCGGCGGCAACTTCCCCGGCATCAACGGCTCCGTGGTGATCTTCAAGGGTCCCGATACCAACCGCGACCTCCTGGTGCGCTACATCGTCGAGCAGAAGACCATCCAGCCCAAGGCCGACAGCAACTGGTCGCTCGCCCCGCTGGGCGGCACGACGGTGCTGTTCGAGACCGGACCCAAGGCCAAGGAACATCTGGCCGACGTGACCGCGGTCAAGATCGAGGACACCGGCAAAATCAGCGAAGCCGGCTTCGGCATCTACCGCATCACCCTCTGATCAAATTGCGGCCCCGCCTTCGGACGGGGCCGTATCGGTCAGCAGACTTGACATGTACGCTGCTTCCGATTTGCTTTGCAGGTCAGAGACATTCGAGGCGGACAAGTGAGCGAGAAAGACCGGATCGTCGGGTTGCTCGGCGAAGCGGGCGTCAAGGTCAACGGCCCGGACGCCTGGGACATTCAAATCCACAATGAGAATTTCTGGACCCGCCTGTTCGCGCAGGGCTCGCTCGGATTGGGCGAGGCCTATATGGACGGCTTATGGGACTCCGGCGACCTCGCGGAATTCTTCAACCGGGTGCTCTGCAGCCGGATCAACGAAAAGCTGAAGGTCACGCCGAACCTGATCTGGCAGATCGCCCAGGCGAAATTCCTCAACATGCAGAGTATCGCCCGCAGCCGCCGCGTCGCCGACATCCACTACAGCGAGACCGACGCCTACAAGGCCTCGCTCGACAGGCGCATGACCGGCTCCTGTGGCTATTGGCCGGAGGGAGTAACCAACGTCGACGAGGCGCAGGAAGCCAAGCTCGATCTGGTCTGCCGCAAGATCGGACTGAAACCCGGCCAGAAGGTGTGGGACATCGGCTGCGGCTGGGGCGCTTTCATGGGCTTTGCCGCCGAAAAATATGGCGCCGAATGCGTCGGTGTGACCGTATCACCCGACCAGGCGGAGTATGGGCGCGAGCGCTACAAGGACCTCCCCGTCGAGTTCCAGGTGAAGGACTACCGGCTGTTCGAGGGCAAGGCCGACCATGTGGTCTCGATGGGCATGTTCGAGCATGTCGGCCACCGCAACTTCCGTACCTATTTCGAGAAGGCGCGGCAGGTGATCAAGGACGACGGCCTGTTCATGCTGCACACCATCGGCCAGCACTATACGAGCCCCTCGATCGAGCCCTGGATGGACAAGTACATCTTCCCCGGTGGCGTCATCCCCTCGATGGCGCAGATCGGCAAGGCGATCGACGGGCTGTGGGCGGTGGTGGACACCCACAATATCGGCCCGCACTACGACAAGACGCTGTGCGCCTGGTACGAGAATTTCGAGCGCAACTGGACCAAGCGGAACACGCCGGAGGCCGAGCGCTTCTACCGCATGTGGAAGTACTACCTGCTCTGCTGCGCCGGCGGCTTCCGCGCCCGCATATTGCAGGTCTGGCAATTCGTGCTGTCACCCGACGGCGTGCCCGAGGATTACAAGTTTGCGCGCTAAGTGAATCCGCGTTTTAGCCTGGCGCTGATCGCCGTGATCCTGATGGGCGGCGCGGTGGCGCTGTGGTGGAGCGACCGGCAGAAGCCGGCCGACCCTGTCGCGCCGGCGAGCAGTTCGGAAGAGGCTGTCGTTGAGCCGGAAATGACCGCATTCGATGGCGCCTATGTGCTGACCGTCAGCTGGCACCCGGCGTTCTGCGAGACCAAGCCGAATTTGCGTGAATGCCGCGACGAGCAGACAGGCGACTATGCCGCCGACCACTTCTCGCTCCATGGCCTGTGGCCGCAGGACGATGAGTATTGCGGCGTCAGCGACAGCCTCGTCGCGATCGATGATGCCAACCGCTGGGACGATCTGCCGGAGATCGATGTGACCGACAAGACCTGGCGTGATCTGACACGGCTGATGCCCGGCACCGAGGACAGCCTCGAACGTCACGAATGGACGCTGCACGGCACCTGCGCGGGGACGAGCGCCGACACCTACTTCAAGCGTGCAATCGCGCTGGTCGAGGAGATCAACGCCTCATCCGTGCGCGACCTGCTCGAGCGCAACATTGGCCGGCAGGTCTCGCGCAACCAGATCCGCGCCGCGTTCGATGCTGCGTTCGGCGACGGCGCCGGCCGCAAGGTGCGCGTCGATTGCGAAGCGGACGGCAATCGCGACCTGATCTTCGAACTGAGGATCAATCTCGAAGGAGCCGCGATGGGGACTGCCCGCTTCCGCGACCTCATCCATGCGGCCCGCAATACCAGCGCCGGATGCAATAGCGGCACGGTCGATCGCGTCGGCGAGCAATAGCACAAACGAAAAGAGCGGCCGCCGAGGCGGACCGCTCTTGTCCAGGCCGAACGCAAATTTATCGGCTGTTGGGCGTCACGCTCACGGTCACTGCGGGGATATCGACGTCGATCGTCTGCCGGCCCGAATTGTTCATGCCGAAAAAGAAGAAGAAGCCGACGACAAGCATGGCAACAATCAAAAGCCCTGCAACAATAGCTGCCGCGCCACCGTCTCCGGTCTCGATAATAGTCTCGCGGTCAACCATCGTTGTCTCCATGACTGCCTTCATGCGAGCTAACCGCCGGACGCAGGCGAAAGTTCCGCATGTCGAAATCTTAACGCTACCGCTTCATCGGGCTTCAACGGTCCCGCCCTAGGGTCGCCGGACCCTTCGCCGGAGCGCGACATGCCGGATTCCGCCTATGCCCTCGACATCACGGGGCTCAACAAGAGTTTCGACCGCCCGGTCGTCAAAGACCTGCAACTGCGGGTGAAGGGCGGCGAGTTCTATGCCCTGCTCGGCCCCAACGGCGCCGGCAAGACGACGATCCTCCGCATGGTCGCGGGACTGTTACAGCCGGAATCGGGAACCATTTCGGTATTCGGCATCGACACGCGGAAAGACCCGCTCGCGGCCAAATCCGTTGTCGCCTGGGTGTCGGACGAGCCGATGGTCTACGACCGGCTCACTCCGTACGAATATCTCGAGTTCGTCGCCGGCCTCTGGCAGATCGACGCCAAACAGGCGCAGGCCCGCGCCACCGAACTGATCGGCTGGCTCGGCCTCACCCCGCACGCCCATGAGCGCTGCGGTGGCTTCAGCAAGGGCATGCTGCAGAAGGTGGCGCTGGCGGGAGCGCTGGTGCACGACCCCAAACTCATCATCCTCGATGAACCGCTGACTGGCCTCGATGCGGGCTCCGCCCGGCAGGTGAAGCAGGTGCTGCTCGAGAAGGTCAAGCAGGGCGTCACCGTCATCATGACGACGCACATTCTCGAAGTCGCCGAGCGCATGGCCGAGCGGATCGGCGTGATCAATCACGGCCGCCTCGTCGCCGAGGGCACACTGGCCGAGCTGCGCGCCCGCATTGGCCGCGAGGACACGCTCGAAGAGATTTTCCTCGACCTCGTCGCCCAGAAGGAAATGGACGCCGATCCGGCGGTGGCAGCCGTCGCATGAGTTTCGCACCCGCCACCATGCCCTGGTTTGCCGCCCATGAATGGCGGCTGATGTGGCGCGACGGAATCGCCATGATGACCGGCGGTCATCCGACCCGCCGCATCGTGCTGATCGTCATCCTCGCCATCGCCGCGGGGCTGCTGCATTTGATGGCCAACGCCATCGTCGGGCCGTGGGTCCAGGCGGGCGTCGCGGTCGACAAACCGACGCTGGTGCTGGTGACCGGAACGGGATTCCTGTTCTGGACCGTGATGCTGAGCCAGTCGCTGGAATCGGTCACCCGCGCCTACTATGCGCGGTCCGATCTCGACCTGATCTTCAGCTCTCCCGCTAGCTCACGGAAACTTTTCGCCGTCCGGACCGGCATCACCGCCGCGACGACCCTGCTGCTCGCCTGCCTGCTCGCGAGCCCGATCGTCAACGTGCTGGTGTTCCACGACGGCGCGCATTGGCTGATGGCCTATCTGGTGCTCGCGTCGCTCTCCGCGCTGGCGACGGCAATCGCCGTGCTCATCACCATCGCTCTGTTCCGCATCGCCGGGCCGAAGCGGACACGGCTGATCGCCCAGATCATCGCGGCAGTCGTCGGCGCCGGTTTCGTCATCGGCATCCAGGCGATCGCCATCCTCCATTTCGGCAACATGTCGCGCTTCGAGATTTTCGCCGATCCCGCCTTCATCGGCTGGATGCCCGACCTCGGCAGCATCGTCTGGGCACCGGCCAAGGCCGCCTTCGGCGACTGGCCCGCGCTGACAGGCACCACGATCATCGGCTTTGCGGCGCTCACCGGCACCATTGCCCTTGCCTCGTCCAGCTATGGCCGTCACGCCATCGCGGCGGCGGGCATCTCGGCGCAGCGGCAGACGCAGCGGCATAGCGCGGTCAACTTCCGCCCGCGCAGCCAGAAGCAGCAGTTGCGCGTCAAGGAATGGAAGCTCCTGTCCCGCGACCCGTGGCTGCTCAGCCAGACGCTGATGCAGATCTTCTACCTCGTGCCCCCAGCCCTCTATCTGTGGATCAGTTACGGGCAATCGGCGGGCACGTATGTCGTCGTCATCCCCGTGCTCGTGATGGCCGTCGGCCAGCTCTCGGGTGGCCTCTCCTGGCTCGCGATCTCGGGCGAGGACGCCCACGATCTCGTCGTCACCGCGCCGGTCTCTCCCGCCGCGGTGCTGCAGGCCAAGATCGAGGCGGTCGCGACCGTCGTGCTCGTCGTGCTGACACCGATCATCGTCCTCATGATGTTCGCCTCCCTCCAGTTGGCCGCGACAACCGCCGTGTTCGCTGCCCTGTCATCCGGTTCCGCCACCGCCATCCAACTCTGGTTCCGCGTCCCGATGCGCCGCGCCATGTTCCGCCGCCGCCAGGTAGCCTCGCGTGTTTCAACCATCGCCGAAGCGCTGAGCTCGATCTTTTGGGCCGGCACCGCCGTGCTCGTTGCCGGCGACCAATACTGGGTCGCGCTGCTGCCGGGCGTGCTCGCCGTGGTGACGCTGTTCGTCGCCTGGAGCCTCAGCCCCAAGGGCAAGCGCGTCTAGCGCGGCGCGCGCAGAAGCCTACGGTTCGCCATCGCGATGCCCAGTGCGGCAAGCGTGAAGGCGGCGCCGACGAGGCCTACGCTCGCCGCGCCGAACCGCTCGATGGCGATGCCGCCGAGGAATGCAGCCGCCGCGCCGCCCAGGCTGCCGGCCGTCAAATTGAGCGAGATCACCAGCGGCACGTCCCGCGGCGCAAGACCGGCGAGGATGTTGAGCAACACGCCGAACAGCCCCCACCCCACGATGCCGAGCATTCCCAGCACGATCAGCCACAGGGGGGCAACAAGCAGCGCCGGCAGGTGCGGCAAGAGTGGAATGAGCAGCAGCATCGCTGTCGTCGTCACGGCGAACAGCAGCAGCGTCCGGTAGGCGCCGAGCCGATCGATCAACTGTCCCGCGATGATGCTTCCGGCGATTGCCCCGAGCCCTAGTGCCAACAGCACCAGTGGCACCGCGCCGACATCCATCCGCATCGCTTCGGTGCTGATCGCCGCCATGTACACGTTGGGCAGGAACGCGCCCACGCCGAACAACAGGCAGATGAGGAGCACAGTGGGGACGCCGCGATTGCCCAGCACCGCGAGGCGCTCGTTCAGCGTGCGCCGCTCGCCCACGATGCCTGAGGGCAGCCGGAACCACATGATGATCCCGGAGCTGACGGCAAGCGCCGCGACGAGTCCGTAGCTCACCCGCCAGCCGAAATGGACGCCGACAAGGGCAAAGAGCGGCGCACCAACCGCGACCGCCAGTGTGCCCCCTGTCATCACGAGGCCCACCGACCGGCCGCGCCGCTCCGGAGCCGCGAGGGCATACGCGGTCGACTGTGCCATCGAGGTGAAGAGCACCGCGCCACAGCCCAGCACGCCGCGCGCCGCGACCATCAGCGGGAACGACGGCGCGATGGCGATGAGGAGTGCACTGAGGCCCAGGATGAGCTCGGCGATCGCCAGCGTCCGCCGCCGATCACCAGCCCCGAACAGGCTCGACAGCACCGGCGCCGCGATGGCGTAGGTGATCGAATAGACGATGACCATGTAGCCGGCCTGGGCGACCGAAACACCCATGGAGCTGCCAATCGACGGAAGCAGCCCAGGCACCAATGTACTTTCCGTCGTCCCCACAAAGGAGCCCAACGCGAGCAAGATCAGTCGAAAATCCACAAAACATCCCTCACCCGGACGCTAGGAAGCCGTCCGGGCGAAGTCAATCGAACTCAGCGCTTGTGCGCCGGGATATCCTTGAGCTGGGCCGCAAGCGCCGCAATGCTCTCACGCGAATGCTTGGTGTGGCGGCGGGTCGTCCCGGGTGGATTGAGCCGCAGGCCTTCGCCCGGCCGATACGCCTCCAGCGGCCGGATCGGGCGGCGGACGAGTTCGCCGCCGCAGTTCGGGCAGACATTGAGCAGCACGTTGTCGGCGCAGTCGGCGCACCAGGTGCATTCGTTCGAGCAGATGCGCGCATCGTACGACTGCGGCGGCAGATCACGGTCGCACAATTCGCAGTTGGGACGGAGTTCGAGTGCGGGCATTCTTTGCGTCCTCTGGCTTTCCCTGACCTCAGCGCCTATGCACGATTTCCCTTCCCCTCGCCAGACACCGCCATGCTCACCTATCGCAACGCCACGTCAGCCGACCTCGGCTTCATCATTGCACTCATCGTCGAGGACAGCGTCATCGAGACCGGCGACGATCCGGCCGACGCGGCAAATCCGGACTATGTCGACGCTCTCGCCAAGATCACTGCCGATCCAAACGAAGAGATGATCGTGGTTGAACAGGACGGCCAGGCCGTCGGCTGCTTCCAGTTGAGCTATCTGCCCGGCCTGATGCGGCGCGGCATGAAGCGCGGCCAGATCGAAGTGGTGCACGTCGCCGAAACCCACCGCAACCGCGGCATCGGGGCCGAAATGATGCGCTGGGCCGTCGAGCGCTGCCGCGAGAACAAATGTTCGATGGTGCAACTCACCTCGAACAAGAAGCGGGTCGACGCCCACCGCTTCTACGAGCGGCTGGGGTTCTCAAAGAGCCACGAAGGCTTCAAGCTCTATCTCTAGCGCTCGACCGCGCCGAGCCGGGCCAGGATTTCGTTGGTTATCCGGTAGTCGTTGATCACCCAGCGGTGGTCGCGCATACCGCACAGTTCCCGCTGCACGAAGTACGACCACACCGCCTTGGCGGCTTTCTTGAGCAGCACGATCCGCTCATCCGCCGATCCATTTCCGGCCGTATCGAAGGCGCGAATTGCGTTCATCGCGGCCTCGACCTGCCGCCCATGGTGACCAAGCGACGAGGCGCTCTCGCCCGCCAGCTCCGCCTTGAGCAGATCATAGGCGCCGCCCGAATGGCGGAGCGCTGCGATGCGATCGGCTAGATCCTGGCTCATGGCCGAAATCTAGAATCGGTGGCCGGAATCCGCAATTTCCAAAACCGCGACAAATCGGCTAGGAGCGGCGCGTGAAAATCTTCATCCGCGAACTCTGGATCTACCCCGTCAAATCGCTCGGCGGCGTCCGCGTTGAACAGGCCGCCATCACGACGGCCGGCTCGCTCGCGCTTGACCGCGAATGGCTCGTCGTCGACACGGACGACCGCATGGTCTGGCAGGGCGACATCCCGCGCATGACGCTGGTGCGCGTGGCGCTGGATGACGCGGCGCTGACCCTGTCGATGGACGGGATGGCGCCGCTGCAGGTGCCGCGCGACCACGCGGGCGAGTCCCGCACGCTCACCATGTACAAGCGCAACTTCACCGGCATTGATGCGGGTGATGAGGCGGCAGCCTGGCTGACACAAGCGCTCGGCCAGAAACTGCGGCTGGTGCGGATCGGCGACGCGGCGCATCGCTGGGACGGGCTCAGCCCCGTGCATGTCGTCTCCGATGCGTCGCTCACCGCGCTCAACGACGCGCTGCTCGCGCAAGACGACGACACCGTCGTCCCGATGCGGTTCCGGCCAAATGTCATCCTCGGCAATGGCGATGCTTTCCTCGAGGAACGGAACGCCGTTCTCGATTTCGGCGAAGCCAGCCTCCGCCTGCGCGAACCCTGCGTGCGCTGCGAGCTGCCCAACATCAGCCTCGCCGATGCCTCGCGCGGCAAGCAGCCGCTCAAGCTCATCGGCCGCCTGTCGCAGGACCGGCCTGCCGCCAAGCCCGCATCGTTCGGCACCTACTGCGCGGCCGAGGGCGCGATGCTGCGCACCGGCATGACCGCGGAGCTCGCATGACCCGCACCACCGCGACCGCCATCGGCTTTGCCGCCGTGCTGCTGTGGAGCCTGCTCGCCTTCCTCACGGCGGCGAGCGGCGCCATGCCGCCCTTCCAGCTCACCGCCATCACTTTCGGCATCGGCGGCCTTGCCGGCGTCGCGCTGTGGATTGTCCGCCCCTCTGCGGCCAAAGCCCTGCGCCAGCCCTGGCCAGTGTGGTTGCTCGGCGTCGGCGGTCTGTTCGGCTATCACGCCGCCTACTTCATCGCGCTGCGCAACGCGCCTGTGGTCGAGGCTGGGCTGCTCAACTATTTCTGGCCGCTGCTGATCGTGGTGTTTTCGTCGTTCCTGCCCGGCGAGCGGCTCAAATGGCAGCACATTGCCGGCTGCCTGCTCGCTCTCGCCGGTGCCGTGCTCGTAGTGACGCGCGGCCAGGGTTTCAGCTTCGACCCCGCCTATGCCTTCGGCTACGGCGCGGCGCTGTTCGCCGCCCTAGGCTGGTCGATCTATTCGGTGCTGTCACGGCGCTTCGCCCATGTGCCGAGCGACGCCATCACCGGCTTCTGCCTCGCCACGGCCGCCTTCGCCGCGATCGTCCATGTCGCCATCGAGCCGACAGTCTGGCCGGCCGATTTATGGCAATGGGCCGCCATCGTCGGCCTCGGCCTCGGCCCCGTCGGCCTCGCGTTCTATGTGTGGGACATCGGCGTCAAGCACGGCGACATCCAGGTGCTGGGCGCCGCCTCCTACTCCGCCCCGCTCCTCTCCACCGCCATCCTCGTCGCCACCGGCTACGCCGCCTACAGCCACACCCTGCTGATCGCCTGCCTGCTGATCACCGCCGGCGCCGTGCTGGCGGCGAGCGATCTGCTGTTCGGGCGGGGCAGGAAAGCCTGACGACCGCGACTATCTGGCGGCGGTTTCGGCGACGCCCGACGAATGGAAATCGCCCGAGGACGACCGCAATTCTCGCGACCGGTAGGTGGGTCAAACCATCGCCGCCTTTATCATGTCAGGGCTTTTCCTTGTTTTCCGCGGCTTCGCTGCTATTTTGCGCCTGAATTCACCGCTATTCGCCTGACTGCGGAGAAATTATCGGTGCAGCCGGAGCGACCAGTTTGCGTGTTGCAGCCCTAGCCTTCGGCGTTTTGGCCGGACTCGTCGCCTCGCTCATCCTGGCGCTGGGCGGTCTGGACGTGGCCGCTGACCTTGGCGCCGCCGCCGACCGGCAGGCCCAGGCGATCCGATTCGGGCTGTTCGTTATCGGCAATCTCGGCATCTTCGGCGCGGCGCTCGCGCTGGCGGCACCGCTCGCGGGCGCCGTCTTCCTCCTCGCAGGAGCTGCGGCGTGGATCGGCGCGGCCTTGCTGGTGCGCCATTCCGCCGATCTGGTGCTGATCACCCCGCCCGCGCTGCTGCTCGTCGCCGCGATCTTTGCGGTCATCGCGCATTTCCGCCGTCCGCGACCTGTCGACGACGACACCGACGATTCCGACATCGAGATCATCGCGCCGCAGCGGGCAGACCGCGCGACCCGTCCGTCCGCGATGATGGGCAACGAGGACGCCGACGACGGCGAAGAAGACATAGGCATGCCGGCCTTCGCCGCCGAGCAGCGGACCGAGCCATCGGCGCGGGGAACGTTCGACGACGAGCGCGCCCGGCCCAAGGACGTCGACTGGAACCCGCGCAAGAAGCAGCCGCCACCGCCGCGTGCCAAACCCGCTTTCCGGCCGGTCGAGGAGGAATACGAGGACGACGAGCCCTCGGGCTTCTCGCGCTTCGCGATGGGCATCAGCGGCATCCTGAGCTTCGGCCTCTATGCCGCGCTGGCCGGGGCGGCCGTGCTGATCTTCTGGAGCGTAGGCAACAATCTGGGGCCACCGGCCGCGACGGTGGCCGACGCCCCGCCGGCAACCTCCTCGGCCGAGGCCACGTCGTCGTCGGAGCAGGAACGGCTGCCGGCCGCCGAGGAGACGCTGCGGCCGATTTTGGGCAGCGAGCCGATCCGCGAAGTCGCGACCTCCGGGACCGCCCCGTCGACCACCCCGTCCGAACTCGTCGCCGCAACCGCGACATCGACGGAGCCCGGCACCTTTGGCGCCGTGACCATGCCCGATGGGCAGGTGACGATCCCGACCCTCTCGGACGATTTCACCAACGAGGCCGACGGCACGGCCCTTCCTCCCGTCTCGGCCGCGCCACCCTCGCTCCCGGCCGAAGAGGCCGCACCCGCCGATCTCGAATCGCCGCAACCCGGGCCGAGTGTTGCTCCACCCGGCCAGCCGATGCCGCGGTCGGTGTTGCCGCAGATGGCCGCGCTCCGCGCCGCGCCCGGAACCGGGCCGACGACAGTCGCAAGGGCGCCATCGAACACCACCAATACCGGCCTCTGATCTGCTAGACTGCGCGTCGGAGACACCGATGGCCGATACCGGAACGAAAACCCGCAGCAAGCTCAAGACGGCCCGCCCGCCGCTCTACAAGGTCATGTTGCTCAACGACGACTTCACCCCGCGCGATTTCGTGGTGAACGTGCTCAAGGCGGAATTCCGCATGAGCGAGGACCAGGCCAACGGCGTCATGGTCACCGCCCACACCAAGGGGGCGTGCGTGGTCGCCGTGTTCACTCGCGAGGTCGCCGAGGACAAGGCAACACGGGCGACCGACATGGCCCGATCCGAAGGCTTCCCGCTGCTGTTCACCACCGAACCCGAAGCCTGACAGTTAAAGCGAAAGCCTCGCGCTGGCGCGGAGCGCCGCCAGCCGCTCGGGTTTCACCTTGCCGAGCAAAGCTTCGAGCTTTCGCCCTCGCCCTTGAGCGCGCTGTCCCCGTGCGCCGTGCGGCTGCGGCCGACTTCGCGCTGCGCCATCGACACGAAACTGCGCACGCTGTCCTCGGCCACCACCAGCATCCGGTCCTTCTCGTCGTCGGTCGCCCCGCCCCATTGGCAGGCGATCTGGTGCGACACGACGATGGGATCGAGGATCATCGGCCGGTAGCCACGATAGGCGGGACGGCGGGCGGCGCCGTAGGTCGGATGCGGCGTATTCTTGAAGAACAGCCGCCCCTGCTCGACCAGCACGGACGTATCGACCGCTACTCTGGCGAGGGTCGAGCGCACGGTGGCGCTGTCGAAGGCGGAATCGCCGAGGAACAGCGTCAGGTACAGATCCTGCTGCGCGCGGATCACCTCGAGGGCCCATTTGAGCACGTCGTCCTGCCGCAATTGCCGTTCGCGCCACTGCAGCCAGCCGACAGTCAGCGCACAGGCGCCGACGAACGCCGAAATGAAACCGGCAATCGCCGCCGGAGGGATTTCGATGCCGTTGATGTTCATGGGGAGAACCCGATTGCCCGCTGCCAATCTATCGGTGGGTCACGTGTCAGTGAAGGGGAAACGAATGCTGCGGGAGCGGCGTTCTTAACTAATACCGCTCCCTTGCCTTGCCACAATCGTCTCATAGGGAGATCGCGGGGCGCGTTTCCAAGGACTTCAAGAATGCTTCGTAATGCCACTCTGGCGGCTGTCGCCGCCGCCATGATCGCCCTGACCGCTGCTCCCGCCGTCGCCGGACCTGCCGAAACGGCGTTCCTGCAGAAGCTGACCAATACCTGGTCGGGCAAGGGCAACCTCCAGGGCGCCAATTCCGGCCCGATCGCCTGCAAGATCGTCATCACTGGCGGTGGTAAGAGCACCAAATTCCAGGGCCGCTGCAATATCCCGGACATGGCGCAGCAGGCCTTCTCGGGCTCGATCGCCTATAACGACAAGACCAAGCAGTTCGAATCCCGCTCCGCCGGCGGCACCGTCCCCGGCATCCGCAAGGGCGACAAGCTGGTCTTCCGCACCTCGAACCGCAACATGGCAGGCACCTCGACCTCGACCATGACGATCTCGCCGTCCTCGCTGGTGGTCGATTTCGCGCTGGTCGAGAAGAAGAGCGGCGACAAGACCACCTCGCGCATCACTTTCTCGCGTTAAGTTACGCCGACGCAGTTTCCGGGAAGCGGAGCTTTGCCCGCTCCCGGGCTTTCGCTGCCTCGATCTCGCGGTCCTTGGCCGGCGCGTGCGTCTCGAGCCGCTTCAGCATTTTCCGCACAATTTTCTCGATGTCCTCGATCGCATCGTGAAACACGGCCTCGTTGGCCTGCGACGGCTTGTTGAAACCCGAGATCTTGCGCACGAATTGCAGCGACGCCTCATGCACCTCGTTCTTGGTCGCCGGCGGCTCGAAATTGAACAACGGCTTGATATTCCGGCACATTGGCGCCTCCTGACGTTTGTTTGCCGCAGTTTCCAACGCCTGTGCGGCAGAGGCAAGGCTGGATAACTCCCGCCGCCCTTCCCTTCCGCGCAACACTCCGCTATGGAGCCGCCTTAACCTGCAGACTCCGCACGAAAACACCCCGCCCTGCCGGGTCTTTCCGCGCGCCCAAACGAACGAGCCGCTGATGCCATAACGCACCGATATCAAGTCGATCCTCATCATCGGCGCGGGGCCAATTATCATCGGACAGGCCTGCGAGTTCGACTATTCGGGCACGCAGGCGTGCAAGGCGCTGAAGGAAGAGGGCTACCGGATCATCCTGGTGAACTCCAACCCGGCGACGATCATGACCGATCCGGACCTGGCGGACGCCACCTACATGGAGCCGATCACCCCCGAAGTGGTCGCCAAAATCATCGAGAAGGAGCGGCCCGACGCGCTGCTGCCCACAATGGGCGGCCAGACGGCGCTCAACTGCGCCCTGTCGCTGCGCAAGATGGGCGTGCTGGAGGAGTTCGGCGTCGAAATGATCGGCGCCGATGCCGAGGCCATCGACAAGGCCGAAGACCGCGAGCTGTTCCGCGACGCGATGAAGAAGATCGGGCTCGAATCGGCGTGCTCGATGCTGGAGCATAACACCATCGAGGCGCTGCAGGCGCTCGAGGTGATCGGGCTCCCCTGCATCATCCGCCCGAGCTTTACGCTGGGCGGCACCGGCGGCGGCATCGCCTACAATCGCGAAGAATATCTCACCATCGTCGAGAGCGGCGTCGATGCCTCCCCCACCGGCGAAGTGCTGGTCGAGGAGAGCGTGCTCGGCTGGAAAGAGTACGAGATGGAAGTTGTCCGCGACAAGAAGGACAACTGCATCATCGTCTGCTCGATCGAAAACATCGATCCGATGGGCGTCCACCCCGGTGACAGCATCACCGTGGCCCCGGCGCTGCCGCTGACCGA
>JBKJTB010000429.1:0-11494 GCA_046594305.1 Devosia sp.
AGCCTCCATTTGCTCGCCGGCAATCTCATCACCGTCCGTCGAGGGCCGTTCCGCTACGCGTCTCGCGTCTATCCGCGACTGCTCTTCTCCACCCTTGCGCGCCACCACGGCGTCCGCCAGCGCGCGCTGTTCTTCGCGCTGGTGATGCACACGCTGTTCGATGCGGGCACCGCCAGGGGCAAACGCAAGATCACCTCTACCTATTCGGTCATCGACGATGGCGGCGGCGCCGATCGCGATGCCTATATGCGCATGCGGATGCGCTTCGCCTCGTTCGGCAACCGGGACGATTTTGGCGACTATGTCCGTGCCGTCGACGCGCAACTCACCGCGGCCGAGTCCAAGGAGTCCGGTTTCAACGACGCCATGAACGCCGAAGGCATCCGCCTCCATCGCTCGCTGAGCCGCATCTTTCCCTTCGCCTACACGCCAAAGCTGTTCCAGTTCATGCCCTATGACATCGTTGTCGGCCTGATCCCGCCGCATCGGCTGGGTGGCGGCCTGACCCGTGATCTCTTGGAGCCGGTCTATGCCGGTGCCGCCCTCGAGGGCGCCAACGCCTGCGTGGTGGTGCCCAACCGGAGGCAAGTCAGCTTCAATTTCTACATTGAGGACAGGCTCTTGCCTCGCCTGGCGGGCCTCGACACGATCCTTGCCGAGCCGGTCATTTCCCGTTCAGACAGCACCCGTTAAGTCCAATCCCACGCCAGTGATGAGATTTCGCCACGACATTAACGTCGTGCGGCGTCTAATCCGTGATGGGGCTTTGTGGCCCCCGCGCCGGGTGTTAAGAAGTCGGTAAGGTTTGGGGGTGAGTGATATGAAGAGTTTTTCGTCGTCCAGTTTCGCCAGTGACGAGGCCGAGATCCTCGATCTCGCGACGGCTGCCGTCGCCAAGAATCCGCGGGCGCTGTTCACCAATTTCCAGTGGTTCCTCTACGAAGCGCGCGACACGGTGTTCTTCACCGCGTTCTCCAAGATGAGCTTCGACAAGGATTCCATTGCCAATCTCGTCGCCTCCATGGTGTCGCTCGCGCCGCAGCTGACCCATGGCTTCTGGGGCGCCAAGCCCGGCCAGCCCTTTGCCAAGCACATCCTCGACGCCATCACCCACATCGAGATGGTCGACGAATTCGACGGCTATCCCGACAAATGGCTGAGCAAGTCGCAGGACATCTTCGCCCAGCAGGACCTGCCGCTGTTCCGCGTCATGGCTGCCGTCCGCAAGGGCGGTCCCGACGCCGAGGGCCGCTCGTCGGTCATCCAGGTCCGTGCCAGCCACGCCCTGCTCGAAGGCTCGGACTCTGCGCTTCTTACCCGGTCGCAGTCCGCCTCGCACGGCGTCATGTCCGACAAGGCGAACAAGATTCCATTCTGGAGCCGTTTCAAGGCGGCCGCCAGCGGCATGAGCCTCACCCTCACCTACGTGCTGCTCGGCAATCTGCTGGCGACCAAGGAAATGCCCTGGGGCTTCAAGACGCTCGCCATCAAGCGGCACCGCCTGCGCCTCCTCGCCAACCGCCTCGGCGTGCGCCAGCGCTCGCTCTATTTCGCGCTGGTCACGCACGCCCTCAACGGTGAAGGCAAGGAGAAGTACTTCTCCGAGAAGGTCGTGGGCGCCGCCTACACCATGCTCGACGGCAATCGCAACGCGTCGGACGACAACTTCTTCCGCGTCCGCGCGCTGCAGGCGAAATTCTCCTGGGCCGAGGACTTCGTCCAATACGTCCGATCGGTCGACGACACCGTCGACAAGATCGAAAAGACCGACATCACCAAATTCCAGGTGATGGCGATGACCATGTTCAAGACCATCCGGGCCCTGAACAAGGCATTCCCCTTCCTCCCCGGCAAGCGCTTCTGGCGCTTCAACAACATGATCCACGTGGTGCTGACGCTGGTGCCGCCGCATCGTACCAATGGCCCGATGACGCAGGGCATGGTCGAGCCGATCTACTGCGGCGCCTGGCACCCCGCTGCCAACATCTGCACCTTCTGCCCCGGCCGCGACTACGTCACCTTCAACTTCACCATGGAAGACCGCCACATCGCCAATGTGGACAAGGTGATGACGCTGCTCGACCGCATCGAGGCGAGCGATTTCGCCCCGCGGGACAAGGTCATCGTCGAAGCGGACTGAGCAGTCGGCGCTCCTCCCCTGCGAAGCGGGGGAGGGGGACCGCGCGCAGCGTGGTGGAGGGGGCGGCCACAAGCTCCCACCTTGCTCGTTCAAATCCGCCCCGCTACACACCGCTCCGAGTACAACTCCGGAGCCAACCCATGCCCTCAACCTTCGCCCGCTATCCAAGCCTCGATGGCACGCCGGTCGTCATCTCCGGCGGAGCGTCGGGCATCGGCGAGACCATCGTGCGCGAGTTCGCTGCGCAGGGGAGCAACGTCGGCTTTGTCGATATTGCCGGCGAGGCAGGCGAAGCGCTCGCCGCCGAGCTCGTCGCCGCCGGCCACACGGCGAAATTCACGCGCTGCGATATCACCGATACGGCCGCCTACCAGTCGGCCATCCGCGGCTTCGAGGCAGCGCACGGCCCGGCGCTTGCCCTCGTCAACAACGCTGCCAACGACACCCGTATCGCCTGGAACGAGGTCACCGAGGAGGCCTGGGACAAGGCGGTCAACGTCAACCTCCGCCACGCCTTCTTCGCCGCGCAGGCCGTCATCCCCGGCATGATCAAGGCCGGCAAGGGCTCGATCGTGAATTTCGGCTCGATCAGCTGGATGATCCTCACCGGCAACCTCACCGCCTACACGGCGAGCAAGGCCGCGGCGCACGGCATGTCGCGCTCGCTCGCCCGCGACCTCGGTCCGCACGGCATCCGCGTCAACACGCTGGTGCCGGGCTGGATCATGACCGAGCGCCAGTTGACCCACTGGGTGGGCGACGCGGAGAACGCGCTCATCGACAGTCAGCAGGCGCTGCGCGGCCGCCTCTATCCTGCTGACATCGCCCGCATGGCGATGTTCCTCGCCGCCGACGACAGCCAGATGATCTCCGGCCAGGACTTCCTCGTCGATGGCGGCTGGGCGCACGGTTGAGCCCCGGCCCGCGTCGCGCCGAAAGAGCCGTCCCCGCGAAGGCGGGGATGGTCGCCGGCTTTCGGTTCAGTGACGCGCAAGAAAGCTCCACTTGCAGCAACCACCGTACTGCCGCATTCTCTGCCCAGAAGGAGACCAAACGTCCTTCAGGGGGTAAGTCATGAAGTCCAGTGTCCTCGTCGCGGGTCTCGCGGCCCTTTCCCTTGCTGCCTGCAGCACCGTCAATCCCTACACCAACCAGACGCAGCTCTCGAACACCGCCGGCGGCACGCTTGTCGGCGCGGGCTCGGGCGCCGTCCTCGGCGCCATCGTCGGCACGGCGACCGGGACTGATCCGCGTGTCGCGGCGCTCCTCGGCGCCGGTATCGGCGGCATCACCGGCGCTGCGATCGGTAGCTACATGGATCAGCAGGAGCGTGAACTGCGGGCCCAGCTCCAGGGCACCGGCGTGTCGGTCACCCGCGTCGGCCAGCAGATCATCCTCAATATGCCGTCGAACATTACCTTCGGTGTCGACTCTGCCGCGGTGCAGCCGACCTTCAACGAAACGCTGATTTCGGTCGGCCTTGTGCTCAAGAAGTTCAACAAGACCATCGTCGACGTCTACGGCCACACCGACAACACCGGCTCGGACGCCCACAATCAGGATCTGTCGCAGCGCCGCGCCGTCGCCGTCGCCACGGTCCTTGCCAATCAGGGCATCGACCAGCGCCGCTTCTACATCGAGGGCAAGGGCGAGACCGACCCGCTTGCGTCCAACGCCAACGAGACCGGCCGCTCGCAGAACCGTCGCGTCGAAATCCAGATCTCGCCGATCCAACAAGGCTAGAACGCTGCTCCGACTACACAAAGGCCCGGCATCCCACCGGGCCTTTTGCATTTGTGAAAATTGCACCTGACTGCCTGCTTCAGCACCCGTTCAGCGGCGGAGGGCCACCCTCTCCTCACCAAGCTGACAGGAGGCTTCCGATGCTGAAACTTGCTTTCGCCACGATCCTCGCAACTGGTCTTATCTCGGTCGGTCCCGCATTCGCTGAACCCAACTCCGGTGGCAGCACCATCGGCCGCGGCTGTACGCTGGACCCCTTCACCAACACCATGCGCTGCGTCGATTTCGACAACTGCACCACCGACAAGAAGGGCAACAAGACCTGCCCGGTTGTGGTCACGCCAACGCGTGCCACCTCCGAGGCGGGTGGCAAGGGAGATCAGCAGCAATACCTGATCTACCGCATGAACGACGCACTGATCTCGAGCTACTGAGCCGTCTCGGTCTGCGGTGCCGCCACCGGCGTGCTCGGGATGACATCCGTTCCGCGGTTGCCGTTGAGCAACTGCAGCACCAGCAATATTGCCGCGACGATGAACAGGGCGACCAAGCCAGCGCGCCACCAATTGGTCGGGCTCGTGCCGCCCACCACAGGTTCCATTTCGCTCGCGATCTTGAGCGAACTATCGTCGCCGACCGGGATCTTGTAGCCGTGCTCGTCGATCAGATTGTCGACCTGCGCGACGCTGCCGGGTTTAGCCGATGCGCTCATCGTCTCCTCCTGTCACATGCGTATCGACAAGGAGAACGTGCCGCCGGCTGACCGGTTCCGGCTTACTGGTTGACGATGATCGGCGCGCCGACGGGAACGCGGCGATAGAGGTCGATGATGTCGTGGAACAGCAACCGCACGCAGCCGCTCGATACCGCTCCGCCGATGCTCCACACTTCCATCGTGCCGTGCAGGCGATACAGCGTGTCGCGGCCGTCCTGGAAGATATAGAGCGCCCGCGCACCGAGCGGATTGGTCAGCCCCGGTGGCATGCCGCTGGCGAATTCGAGCGTCTCGGGCTGCCGCACCATCATCTCCTTGGTCGGCGTCCAGGTCGGCCATTCGGCCTTGCGGCCCACCTTGGCGCGGCCCGACCAGGTGAACCCGTCGCGGCCGATGCCGACGCCATAGCGGATCGCCTGCCCGCCCTCGAGCACCAGATACAGATGCCGCTCGCCGGTATTGACCACGATCGTGCCCGGCATCTCCCCGGTCGGGTCGGGCACCTGGGTGCGGAACATTTCGGGATCGAGCTTGTTCAGATCAATCGCCGGAACCGGGAACCGCTCATTGGGAAGCGGCCCGTACATCTGGAGGTAATATTCGGAGAATTGCGGCCGGTCGATCACCTCGAGGCGTCGCGACGTCGCGCATCCGGCAAGCGTCAATGCGGCGAGACTTACCCCGCCCGCAAGGAAAGTGCGGCGCGAAGGGACGAGAACGGCTGCAGTCATCTACAAACTCTGGATTCGGATATGCCCGGCGATAAATGCCGCGCGGGAGGAAATGGTTCCTTACCTCATCCCGGCTTAACGCGGGCCAAATGCTCGATCACAATCCGGTCAGCGAGCTATTTCAGCGTGCTATTCAGGAATGTAGCGGTATCTGCGCAGGGCCGCCTTCGCCGCACCGCGGTCGAACCCTGGCTTGAGCTGCAGTACCTGGAGGTTCCGCACGACCTCCACGCCATCATAGAAATCCAGAAGTCCCGCATACTGCGGCCGGCCGGTGAAATCGTGCACGGCGACCTTGGCTTCCGGCCGGCAGTGCAGGGCGACCGCTAGGCCGCAGGCCACCCGGAAGCGCCCGTCGACGAGAAACAAATCGGCGGCCGCCGGACCGTCATGCGTCCAGACGGCCTCGTAGTAGCGCGGCCATTTGATCAGATGGACCGGCCAGATCAGCCGCAGCTTCTTGCTGAGCCGCGGATAGCCGTAGGGGCCCGTCGCCCCGATATCGGCAAGGCAGAATGTCAGCCGCCCGGCGTCTTCGGCCGCCTTGATCTCGGGATGCCGCCGCAATTTTGCGATCCATTTGGCATCGCTCTCAACCGACCAGATTCGCTTCGGCCGTCCACGCACAGCCAGCAACGTACTGCCACCGCAACCAAACTCGACATAGGTCTCCGCCTGCGCCAGATGCTCCTGAAGGCAGGTGCTTTCCCTGGGACTCATGGCCGGCTTCAACGCAGGAATATCAGTCTCGCTCATGCTGCCATATGCATGGCACCTCAAAGACCTGTCAACGAGGCCCGTTGGACGCCCGACGGGGCGGCGGAGGCGATGCGGAACCAGGCCATCGAGACGGAACAGATCAGCGTCGCCCGGCCGCAGCGTTCAGCAATTGTGAGCGCTGCTGGCAGTGGCCAGTTCGCCTTCGGCCGCTCCGCTGATCGCCCGTGGCCCAATCGATATCGAATCTTGTAACAGGAACGCAGCGCTGCCTTGATCGCGGGGAGCGGGGGTGGGAAGTGAGGTCGTCCGAGGTACGCAACCACCATGCAGATAACCAAGATCGATTTCTACCGCGCGGCCATGCCGATGAAGGTGCCGTTCCGGGTGGCCATCGGCGTGACGACGATTTCGCAATCGCTGTTTGTCCTGGTGCACACCGATTCGGGGATCGTCGGCGTGGGCGAGGGGAACATCTTCACGCCGGTGGTCGGCGAGACGGCCGACAGCGTGTGGGCCGCCGCGCCGAATTTGGCGAAGCTGCTGATCGGCACCGACCCGCTCGATATCGAAGGCCGCGCCCGGCAGATGCGGAAAATGTTTCCGGGCAATACGACGTTGCGGTCCGCCATCGAAATTGCATTGTGGGACTGTCTCGGCAAGGCGGCCAACCTGCCGCTGTTCGCCGTGCTCGGCGGCAAGCGGCGGGCGATCGTGACGGACAACACGGTGGGCATCGAAACGCTGGCCGTGATGGCCGAGCGCGCGGCAAGGTTCAAGGAACGCGGCTTCCAGGCCATCAAGGTCAAGCTCGGCACGGACCTCGCGACGGACCTCGAGCGCATGCGTGCCGTGCGCGGGGCTGTCGGTCCGGAGTTCCCGATCCGCATCGACGCCAACCAGGGCTGGAGCCGGACCGTTGCGCGAGCGGCCTTGTCGGCACTCACCGCGTTCAATCCCGAATTGGTGGAGCAGCCGGTCGTCGCGTCCGACATCGACGGGCTCGCCGACCTCAAGCGCAATTCGAGCATCCCGATCATGGCCGATGAATCGCTGTTCGACGAACACGACGCGCTGCGGCTGGTTGCGGCGGGCGCGTGCGACTACTTCAATATCAAGCTGGCGAAAGCCGCTGGCATCTCGACCGCGCTCAGGATCAACTCCATCGCCGAGGCGGCCCACATCCCCTGCATGGTCGGGTGCATGACCGACGCCGGGGTCGCCATCAGCGCGGCGGTGCACCTCGCGAGTGCGCGCGAAAACATCATCTTCGCCGATCTCGATGGCGCCGATATGCTGGCGGTTGACCCCGTGGCCGGCGGTTTCAGCTATGGCGCTGGCGGCGAGCTCTTGCCGAGTACGGCCCCGGGGCTGGGGGTTGAGCTGGATGCCGACTATCTCGCGGGTTTGCCGCACATGGTGATCGAGTAGCCGATGAGCGAGCTTGCGATCAGCGTAACGGCTACGCCATCGGCCGACGATCTTGCGATCATCGGCGCTGGTCTGACTGCCTTCAACGAAGCCGATGTCGGTCCCGCCGATCGCACGGCATTGGCCGTCGTCATGCGCGATGGCGCGGGCATCGTCGCGGGGATTTCGGGCTACACGGCATGGGGCTGGCTCTATGTGCAGTGGCTGTGGGTAGCCGAAGCGGCGCGGGGTCAGGGCCTGGCGGGAAAGATACTCGCGGCGGCCGAGGACGAGGCGCGGATTCGGGGCTGTCACGCGGCCTATATCGACACGTTCAGCCCCATCGCGCTCAAGACGTATCTCCGTGCCGGCTACGCACCGTTCGGCGCACTCGAGGATTTCCCCAAGGGCCGGACGCGGACGTTTCTGCAGAAGCAGCTCTAGGCTGCGAGGCGTCCACCGGTCAGTGGATGCGGCGCGCCGGTGGTGGTCGGGAAGCTGATCGGCAGGCCGCGCAGCACGCGCACGGCGAGGAAGGCGAAGCATTCCGCCTCGATCGCATCGCCGCGCCAGCCGACGGTTTCGGCGGGAACCGCCTCGACGCCGGCGCGGGTCTTCAACATCTTCATCATCAGCGGATTGTGCCGCCCGCCGCCGCACACGACGAGCTTCTTGGGTCGCGTCGGCAATAGGTCGAGGCCCTTGCCGACGGCGCCGGCGGTGAAGGCCGTGAGCGTCGCGGCGCCGGTGGCGGGGTCGAGGCCTTCGGCCATGGCGGAGGTGAAGTCGAAGCGGTCGAGCGACTTCGGCGGCGGTGCGGCAAGATAGGGGTGCTTCAGCAATTGCGCGAGCCGCGCTTCGTCGACCGTGCCGCTGCGGGCGAGCGCGCCGTCGCGGTCCATGTCGCCGAGGCCGCGCTCCTTCATGAAATCGTTGAGCGGGGCGTTGGCGGGGCCGGTGTCGAAGGCGATCAGCGCGTCGCCGCCGTCCCAATAGGTGACATTGGCGACACCGCCGAGGTTGAGCACTGCGGTCTCGCCGTGAGTGCCGAGGCTGCGCAGCAACGCCTGGTGATAGATCGCAGCAAGCGGCGCGCCCTGACCGCCGGCGCGGACGTCGGCGGAGCGGAAATCGTACGCGACTTTGACGCCGAGGATGTCGTGCATCAGTGCGCCGTTGCCGAGCTGGCGCGTGGCGCCAATGCGGCCCGGCTGCGGGGCGCGATGCAGCACCGATTGGCCGTGGAAGCCGACGATGCCGATGTCGGCCAGGGTGAGGCCGGTACTCTCGACGAGCTCCTTCACTGCGGCCGACTGGGCGCGTGTCAGAGCCTCCTCGGCCACCGCGAAGATCGCCGGGTCTGGACCCTCGAAGTTCCATTTACGCGCCTGCGCCAGTGTCTCTTCCAGCGTGTCGCGGATCGCTTGCGGGTAGGGCGCGAGTGTGTAGGCGCCGAACGTCTCGATGGTCTCGCCGTCGGTCTTGAGCAGCGCGACGTCGATGTTGCCGTCGAGCACGGTGCCGGTCATCAGGCCGACGGCCCAGATCGGGTCCATGTTCAATCTCCGTTGATCAGATCGCTGACTTCGCGGCGCAGCGCGAGGATGCCGCTGTCGAAATGGCGTGTTGGGTGCACGCGGTTGGTGAGCAGCGTCCAGGCGCGGCCCTCGGCGAAGTCGATCCACAGACCGGTGCCGGTGAAGCCGGTGTGGCCGATGGTTTCGGGCGAGCAATGGTCGCCGCCCGACCAGCCGCCGTTTGGCCGCTCCCAGCCATGCGTGCGCTTGGCAGACAGTGGTGTGCGGATCAGCTCCGTCTCGGGTGCGCCAGCCAGCAGCCGCTGCGCGAAGTCGAGCACCGAGCCCGCGGTGCCGAACAGGCCGGCGTGGCCGGAGCCTTGCAGTGCGAAACAGTTCTCGTCGTGCACCTCGCCGACGATGACGCGACCGCGCCAGGGGTCTTGCTCCGTCGCCGCCGCGTGTATCGGATCGGCCGACCAGGCGAAGCCGGGGCCGGGGTCCTGCTGGCGGATCAGCTTGCCCGTGAGGCGCTCGAGGACGATCCCAAGCAGGATGAAATTGATGTCGGAGTAGACCGCCGGTCCAGCCGTCCACTCATGCTGCAGCACCCAGGCCCGCAGCAGGCTCGGATCGGTGCCGTAGGTGTAGATCGGAACCACGCCCGGGAATGGCGTCTGGTGACCGAGGCATTGGCGGAAGGTCACCTTCCGCTCCCAATTGTCGGGGTTGTACTGCCGGAAGTCGGGCAGCACCGAGATCAGCGGCGCGTCGAGATCGATGGTGCCGGCCGCCGCCAGCGCGAGGATGCGCGGCGTCGTGAAGATCACCTTGGTCAGCGATGCGAGATCGAACCATGTGTTGTCGGTCATCGGCCTCTGGGTCGGGATCAGCTGCGCCGAGCCGATCGAGCGGATGGCGCGATGACCATCGGCATCGACGACACCCAGGACGCCGCCGGGGATGCACTTGCCCTCCACCGCTGCTTGCAGGGGCGCAAAGGCGCGATCGAGAACGGTGTCGACGCTCATGCAACTTCCTCCGCGCGCACGCGATGATCTTCGCCCGCATCGCGCCACACTGCGGGTGGCGGCTCGAAGCCTTCGGGCCTGACCAGCGACGGCACCTGTGTCGCGTCCACCGCAAAGTGCTGGCGACGGCGTTCGATGGCGGGCACTGCCGCGATCAGCCGCTTGGTGTAGCTGTGCTGCGGCGAGGCAAGCACGGCGCCAGCGTTACCGATCTCAACGATCTGCCCCGCATACATCACCGCGATCCGGTGGGCGATGCGCTCGACCACCGCCATGTCGTGCGAGATGAAGAGATAAGCGAGGCCGAACTCGTGCTGCAGATCGATCAGCAGGTCGAGGACACGCGCCTGCACACTCACGTCGAGCGCCGAGACGGCTTCGTCGAGCACGACGACGTCGGGGTTCAGCATCAGCGCCCGCGCGATGCAGAGGCGCTGGCGTTGGCCGCCGGAGAATTGATGCGGGTAGCGGGTGAGGGCGTCCCTGGTGAGCTCGACGCGCTCGAGCAGGAACACCATCCGTTCGCGCAGTTTTGCATCGACACGCTGTCCCGCCGCGATGGCGGGCTCGGCGAGCAGGCCCTCGACGTTGAGTCGCGGGTTGAGCGAGGCATAGGGATCCTGGAACACCATCTGCACCGGCCGCCCGCTGCGCCCTGTCTTCGTCTGAATCCGCCCACGGGTCGCCTCGACGAGGCCGAGAATGGCGCACGCGGTGGTCGACTTGCCTGAACCGCTCTCGCCGACGATCGCCAGTGTTTCGCTGGGCACGAGGTCGAAGTCGACGCCATCTACTGCATGCACGGCCCCGGCCTTGGTGCGGAACAGGCCCTTAACGACCGGGAAGCGAACCGCGAGGTTGTCGACAGTGACGATCGGCGGAGCACCGATGCGCTTGCCGTCGCTGCGGACCGTATTGCCGAAGGTGAAGTGCGGCACGGCGTTGAGCAGGTGCTTCGTGTAGTCGTGCTGCGGGTTGTCGAGCACGGCATCGAGCGGCCCCTGCTCCACGGCGACGCCGTTCTGCATCACCATGATCTCGTCGGCGATGCCGGCGACGAGGCCGATGTCGTGGGTGATGAAGATCATCGCCATGCCGAGTTCTTCGCGGAGTTCCGCGAGCAGCGCCATGATCTGCGCCTGCACGGTCACGTCGAGCGCCGTCGTCGGCTCGTCCGCGATCAGCAACCGCGGATTGCTGGCAAGCACCATCGCGATCATCACGCGCTGCCGCATGCCGCCCGACAGCTGGTGCGGATAGTATTTTAGCCGTTGCGCCGCATCGGGAATGCGGACGCGGTCGAGCGCATCGCGGGCCGCGCGGGTGGCAGTGGCGCCGGTGAGACCGCGATTGAGCCGGAAGGCCTCCTCGATCTGCGCGCCAATGGTGTGCACCGGGTTGAGCGAGGTCATCGGCTCCTGGAAGATCATGCCGATTTCGCGGCCGCGCACCTGGCGCATCGCCTCGGGTACGAGCGTGAACAGATCGCG
>JBKJTB010000069.1:0-5575 GCA_046594305.1 Devosia sp.
GCTTCGCCGGTCCCCCCTCCCCGATGGGAGGGATACGCCAGATTATTCCGCTGAGTGGAGCCCATCCCTCCCATCGGGGAGGGGGGACCACGCGTAGCGTGGTGGGTGGGGGCTGGCCGCTTGCGCCAACCCAAATGAAAACGGGCGCCCTCGCGAGCGCCCGTTCCAAATTCGCGATCCAAATGACCCTTACTTCGTGCCGCCCCAGGCTTCGGGGTAGCCGGGCATGCCTTCGCAGCCGCACATGGCGTAGTGCAGCGGGGGCATTTTCTCGTTGATGAACTGGTCGAGATTGTCGGCATTGATGGTCGGCTGCGGCAGCACCCATTCCGGACCCGGGACCGGCTCGCCCTTCAGCGTTGCGACCGTCGCGATGATCGCCGTGCGCCACTGGTAGGTCGGGTAGGTCGGAGCGAGGCCCTTGAAGCCAACGGCCTTCCACTTCTGCAGATAATCCTGCTGGTCTTCGCCGGTGATCGGCGGGACCGGGAGGCCCTGGTCTTCGAAGGCTTCGACGGCGGCCACGGCAGTGGCGCCGGCGTCCATCCAGACGGCGTCAACGGTGCCGCGCTGGATGTAGTCTTCGACGATCGACTTGGTCTTGGCGTTGTCGCCATCGGTGAATTCTTCACCGAGGATGGTGAGGCCCGCTTCCTTGAACATGTTGCGGGCACCCGAGGCACGCGTCTCGAGCACGTCGACGCCCGGCAGGATGCGCAGCATCAGCACTTTGCCGCCGGCCGGAGTGTTGGCGATGATGTGCTCGGCGGCGGCGATGCCGTAGCCGTAGCCGCCCACCGGGTGAACGAAGGTCACCGGGCACGGCGTGGTCACACCGCGGTCGAAGACGATGACCGGCAGGCCTGAAGCGCAGGCCTTCTCGACGGCCGGCGTCAGCGCGGCAGTCGAGTTCGGCGACACGATCAGGGCCGAGCAGGTGCCGCCGGCGAGCAGATCGTCGATGTCGGCGATCTGCTTGTCGTCAGAGCCTTCGGCGTCGACATGGGTGAAGGTGCCGATTTCCGGATGCGCCTTCACTTCTTCGGTCATGTCGGTGTAGCCGACGACGCGCCACGGATTGTTCACACCGGCGTTCGAGAAGCAGACGGTCCACGGACCATCCTTCTTGAACTTGGCGGTGTCGGCCATCGCGTCGCCGGCGTACTGCAGCCAGGGGCTGTCGGCGGGGCCGTTGAACGCGCCGGTGAGCTGAGCCTTCTGCTTGGCGAATTCGACCGGATCGTCAAAATTGGGGGCCTGGGCCTGCGCCGCCCCCGCGAACAGCATGGCCATGCCGGCCACCGCCATTACGAGTTTCTTCACTGCATCTCTCCCTTTCGAGGTTTCCCGTATCGTCATGTCCAGGCGGGTTCTCTCCCGCCTGCAGTCTTGGGCGTCACCGCCCGACACTCATCGTCCCGTCCGCTTGCGCCGATACATGGCGAGCGCCACCGCTCCGATGAGAATGAGTCCCTGCACCACCTGCCGGACGGGCTGTGGCAGCCCGAGCAGATTGAGCAGGGTGAAAATCGCTTCGAGCGCCAGTGCGCCCGCCATCGCCGCCGGCACCGAGCCGCGGCCGCCGAGCAGTTGCGCGCCACCGAGCACCGCGGCGGTGATCGCCTGGAGCTCGAAGCCTGAGCCAATGTCGACCGACACGCCGGCGCGACCGCCCAGGATCACGCCCGCCAGCACCGCGCTCATCGAGGAGACGACGAAGGCGCTGATGCGCACGCGCTCCACCGGCACGCCGGCGAGGCGCGCGGCGCGCTGATTGTCGCCGATGGCGTGGATCATGCGGCCGAGATTGGTGCGGTGCATGCCCCACCAGAGGATGAAGCCGAACGCCACGAGGCAGATGATCGCCACGGGGAAGACATTGACCAGCGGCACGCCGGTGAAATTGAAGCGGCCGAAGAAGCGGAACGTATCGGGCAGGTAGCCGCGCGGCGCGCCGCCCGACCAGACGAAGGCAACGCCGGTGATCGAGATCATCATGCCCAGCGTCGCGATCAGCGAGGGGACGCGCAGATAGCTGACGACGAGGCCGTTGATGAGGCCGATGAGCGCCCCGATGCCCAGCATCAGCGGGATGATCCAGTAGGTCGAATTGGGATCGTTGCTCGCCAGCATCGAGGAACCGATGACGGTGAGCGTCATGGTGGCGCCGACGCTCAGATCGAAGCCGCCGGCGACGATGACATAGAGCGCCCCGCCCGACAGGATCGCGAGCGCCGTGGCGCGCTTCAGATAGTTCATGTAGCCGGTGGGCTCGATGAACGCCGGATTGAGCAGGGCGATGGCGATCAGCAGCGCGATCAGCAGCACATAGACCGGGTTGATCTGCGGCAGCCGGCGCTTGGCCGAGCCCGGCGAAATCATGGCTTGCTCGGTCATGACACGGGCCTCCTCGAACGAACCGCGTAGAAGGCGACCGCGGCGACGATGATGATGCCGCGCACCACCTGCTTGACGAACGCATCCATGCCGATGACGTTGAAGATCGAGTCGATGAGCGAGAAGATGATGACGCCCGCCATGGTGCCCCAGATGCCGCCGCGGCCGCCCGCGAGGATGGTGCCACCGATGACGACGACGGCGATCGATTCAAGATCGTACACACCCTCGGCGCCGATCCACGGCGCACCCGAGCGGAGGCGCGAGGCGAGGTAGAGCCCGGCGATCGCGGCGCAGAGCGAGCAGATGACATGGGCGCCGATGATGGTACCCGAGGTCTTGATGCCGGCATTGCGCGCCGCGTCCTTGTTGCCGCCCACGGCATAGACGTCGGAGCCAAAGCGCGTGAAGCGCAGCACGAACCAGGCGAGGCCGGCGAGCGCGAACATGAAGAGCAGCGAATAGGGCACGATGCCAACGGCGCCATAGGCGAAGATCTGGAACTCGAGCGGCACCTTGCCGGCGAAGTTGTTGTAGAGGGCCGACAGCACCCCCTGGATGATGAGCGACATGCCCAGCGTCGCGATCAACGGGTTCACCTCGAGCTTGGAGATAACAAGGCCATTGATCAACCCGACCACCACGCCGAGTGCCAGCACGGCGGCGATTGCCGGCAGCATCATTGAGGGCTCGCCGTTCATCACCACCGAGGTGAGGACCGCGGATGCGGAGATCAGGCTCGCCACCGACAGATCGATCGAGGCGACGAGAATGGCAAAGGTCTGGCCGATGGCTGTGATGCCCAGCGTAATCGAGCGGCCGAGGATCGAGACCAGATTGTCGACGCTGAGGTAGCGCGTCTGCCCGCTGGCGATGACCAGCGCGATATAGAGCGCGACCGAAGCCAGCAGCAGAAAGGCCGAGGCATAGCGCTCGAACTTGAAGCCGGAGCGGCGCGGGGCGGCGAGCGAAGTGTCGGTCATGCCGCCTCCCCTGCGAGCCGCGTCTCGCCGGTGGCCGTCAGCATGATCTCGGCTTCGGTCGCGCCGCGCGCAAACTCGCCGGCAATGCGGCCTTCGCGCATGACGATGATGCGGTCGGCGGCGCCGAGGATTTCGGGCAGGTCGGACGAGATCATCATCACCGCCGTACCGCTGCGCGCCAGGTCGCGCATCAGATGATAGATGCCGGCCTTGGCGTTGACGTCGATGCCGCGGGTCGGCTCGATGAAAATCAGCACCTTCGGCTTCAGCGCCAGCCAGCGCGCGACGATCGCCTTCTGCTGGTTGCCGCCCGACAGGAACCGCATCTCCTGCTCGTACGATGGCGCACGCACATCCATGCGGTCGAACAGCTTGTCCATGCCAGGGAGGTCCGTGTGGCGGTTGGCGCGGTGCGTCGTGAACAGGCTCGCAAAGCTGCGCGCCGTCACCATGCCGTTGTCGCGCACCGACTGCATCAGCAGCAGGCCCTCGGCCTTGCGGTCGCCGGGGAGGACGCCGATGCCGGCGCGAATGGCGTCGCGCGGATGGGTGAAGCGGACCTCCCTGCCCTCGAGCGTCACGGTGCCGCTGGTGAACGGAACCGACCCGAACAGCGCCATCGCCAAAGCCGAACGACCGGCACCCTGGAGGCCAGCAAAGCCGGTGATCTCACCGGCGCGTAGATCGAAGCTGATATCGCGCAGCAGGCCGTTGCCGGCGCCGCGCACGGTGAGCACAGGCTTGCCGATTTCCTCGGGCGTCGCGGCGGACGGGTAATAGTCGGCGATATCGCGGCCCACCATGGCGTGGACGATCGTTTCCGGCGCCGCGACGTGGTCTAATTTCGCCGCGACCTCGCCGTCCTTGATGACGGTGACACGGTCGGCGAGGCGGGTCACCTCGCGCATGCGGTGGGTGATGTAGATGATCGACGTGCCACCGGCGCGCAGTTGATCGATCAGCGAGAACAGCACCTCGCATTCGGCTTCGTTGAGCGCCGCGGTCGGCTCGTCCATCACGATGACTTTCGAGCTCAGCGAGATGGCCTTGGCGATCTCGACCAGCTGCTGGCTCGCCACATCGAGGTCGGCGACGATGGTGTCGGGCTCGATGTGGTGGCGCGCGCCGAACAAGGCGAGGACGCGGCGCGTTTCCGCCGCCATGGCGCGGCCATCGATCATGCCCCCTTTCACCGGCTCGCGGCCGAGGAAGAGGTTCTGCGCCACGGTGCGTTCGGGCAGCAGCGAGAACTCCTGGTAGATCACCGAAATGCCTGACAGCAGCGAGTCCTGCGGGTGCTTGAAATGCTGCTCCTTGCCGTCGATCAGCACGGTGCCGCTATCGGGATGATAGACGCCCGACAGGATCTTGATCAGCGTCGACTTGCCCGCGCCGTTCTCGCCGACCAGCGCATGCACCTCGCCCTTGGCGCAAGCGAAGCTCACATCGTGCAGCGCACGCACGCCGGGGAAGGATTTCGAGATGTTGCGCATCTCGATCACGGGGGTGTCGGTCATGCGGCCACCGCACAGCCGCGCGCCATCGCCCGCCGAAGGGCCGGCAGGTGCGCGTCGGTGACAAAATCGGTCAAGCACAGCGGATCGATGCCGAGCTTCATGCCTCTCCCCTGGCGCCCGATTCAGGCGGCGCCTCCCTGGCAGCTCAGGCTGCCGGCCTTCCGGGGCCGTTCTTGACGATCAGTATTCGGCAACGCCTGTGGCCGTTCAATGCGGAAACTTACCCGGCAGTCCGACATTTGGGACATTCCGCACGAGCCTGGGCCACGAAATCTGTCTGGGCCCAGCGCTCGAGCGGATTTTGCACGGCCTGTTCATCGCCGTTTCCTGCCAGCCCGATCCAGTGCGTCCTGCCGAACCTCCTCCTCACACCCTTGGAATTATTGACTCTGCCGGGATCGACTCTTTACGTTCAGAGTGCGAGCCGACGCAGAGATGATCGCTGAAGGAAGCAGTCCGCGGCGTTCAAATCGACACAGTGGTAAAATTCGAACAAGGCAAACTTGTATGACCCCTGATCTGAAGCAGCGCGCGGTCGCGCGCCCGGCCGTCTTCACCGAGCCCGGCGCCCTGCTCTACGCCGGCAATTGCAACGACCTCTACGATGCGTCGCTAGCGGGCAAGGTGACGCTCAGCGCCTGGACGCGGCGGAACTATCCGGGCACGGCGCTCGGCGAC
>JBKJTB010000301.1:0-17448 GCA_046594305.1 Devosia sp.
CAGAAATGACCACGGCGCTCACCGCTGGTGCCCGACACACCCATCGCGGATGAGCGCAGGGCGTCTCGCTCTGCAAAACAATTCTCGGAGGCGTCCTGCGCTCTCCGTCCGTGGCCCAGTCGTGGCCACCGAAGACCACACCCCGAAGCCGTGCGGCTGCCGGTCGCTTTGTTATGCCCAAAACCCTTTGCATCGCAGGGGATATAAAGATATCTTTATATGAACGGAGGCCGATTTGGCGGATGCGGCGACATTGGTGGGAGCGTTGCGGGCGGCGGGGGAAACGACCCGGCTGCGGCTGCTGGCGCTGCTTGCCGAGGGCGAGCACACGGTCAAGGATTTGACCGAAATCCTCGGCCAAAGCCAGCCCCGCGTGTCCCGGCATCTGAAGCTGCTCGCCGATGCCGGGCTCGTTACGCGCAATGCCGAGGGCGCCTGGGCCTATTACCGGCTCGCCGAGTCCGACGCCGCCGCCGATCTTGGCCGCTGGCTCGTCGCCCGGCTCGATGCCGAGGATCCGGGCCGTGCCCGCGACCGCGTGCGGCTCGAGGCCGTCCTGTCCGCGCAGCAGGCTCAGGCTGCCGCCTATTTCGCGAAAGTCGCCGACCGCTGGGATGAACTCCGCCAGCTGCACGTGCCCGAGGAGGCCGTCGAGGCCGCGATCCTCGGCGTCGTCGAGGGCAGGGTGGTCGACCTCCTCATCGACCTCGGCACCGGCACCGGCCGCATGCTCGAACTGCTCAAGGACCATTACCGGCGCGCCATCGGCATCGATGCGAGCCGCGAGATGATCGCGGTGGCGCGCGCCAAGCTTACGGCCACCAACATTTCGCACGCGCAGGTCCGGCTCGGTGACATCGCCGATCTCGACGGCACCGCCGGCCGCGCCGACGTCATCGTCATTCACCAGGTGCTGCACTATTTCGACGACCCCGGCCGCGCCATCGCGCAGGCCCGCCGCGCCCTGAAGCTCGGCGGCGAAATACTGATCGTCGATTTCGCGCCGCACGAACTCGAGTTCCTCCGTGCCGAGCACGCGCATCGCCGTCTCGGTATCGGCGAGGGCCAGATGCAGGGCTGGGCGCGTGCCGCCGGACTCGGCGTCGCAGCGCTCACGAATTTTCCACCCACCAATGCCGAAGGCCTCACCGTATGCCTGTGGCGCCTCAAAGACGAACAGGATTCCAGATGAACGTCCCGAGCGATCTCCGCGCCAGCCGCCAGTTCGGCGACAGCCGCCCGCCGCACCAGGTGTCGTTCGAGTTCTTCCCGCCGAAAACCGACGCGATGGAGGAGCGCTTCTGGGATTCCGTCCATAAGCTCGCGCCGCTCCATCCGCGCTTCGTCTCGGTCACCTATGGTGCCGGCGGCTCGACGCGCGAGCGTACGTTGCGCATGGTCAGCCAGATCCAGTCGACCACTGGTGTCAACGCAGCAGCGCATCTCACCTGCGTCGGCGCGACCAAGGCCGAAGTCGATGCCGTGGTCCGCGGCTACAAGGACGCCGGCATCACCCGGATCGTAGCGGTGCGCGGCGATCCGCCGGAGGGCGTGGGTAGGCCTTTCGTCGCGCATCCTGACGGCTACAAATCGGCGGCCGAACTTGTCGCGGGCATCCGAAAGATCGGCGACTTCGATATTTCGGTGTCGGCCTTTCCAGAGAAGCATCCGCAAGCGCCGAGCTGGGACGTCGAGATCGACAATCTGAAGCGCAAATTCGACTTCGGCGCGACGCGCGCCATCACGCAGATGTTCTTCGACAACGACGATTATTTCCGCCTCGTCGACCGCGCCCAGAAAGCTGGCATCACGCAGCCGATCGTCCCCGGCATCCAGCCGATCCATTCGTTCAAGCAGATCTCGGGCTTCGCTGCCCGCTGCGGTGCGTCGATCCCCAGTTGGCTCGCGGAACGCTTCGACGGCCTCGAGGAAGACCCCGAGACGCATGCGCTCGTCGCCTCCGCCGTCGCCGCCGAGCAGGTGCTGGAATTGGTCGACGAAGGCATCACCGAGTTCCATTTCTTCACGCTCAACCGCTCCAATTTCGTCCTCGCCCTGGCCCGCCTGCTCGGAGTGAGGCCGGATTGA
This sequence comes from Devosia sp., assembly GCA_046594305.1. Lineage (GTDB taxonomy): Bacteria > Pseudomonadota > Alphaproteobacteria > Rhizobiales > Devosiaceae > Devosia_A. The sequence goes on from JBKJTB010000301.1 coordinate 2,089, forward strand.
GGCATGACCGTTCAGCCGACGTTCAGCCACGGTTCAGCATCCTCGGCACTGGCTTCACAGTATGGCCATGTTTTTCGCCTCCAAGGCGCGCCTGGCGCGGGGGCGCTGAGTGAGCGGAACAGCAGATGCGACTGAATTCGAAAGTGACTTGGGGCCTCGCGTGGACTGGCCTCGCCGTGGTTCTCGCCGTCCCCTCGGCCGACTTCCTCACCGGCCGCATGGGCGGCAAGGCTGACGCGGCCGCTGTGCTTACCTCCGACATCCAGCCGGTGAAAACCGCCTCGATCGCGCCCGCCGCCCCGCTGCCGGCCAAGACCGTCACCACCGTCAAGACCAAGAACGGCATCAGCATCGTGCCTGCCGGCAGCACGCCGCCCACCGCCGATGCGGTGGACAAGGTGCTGGGCTCGGGCAAGCCGCTGCCCGACTACATTTCCGGCGACAAGCCGACGGCGACCGAGACGCAAATCGCCTCGATCGATCCGACGCCGCCGACGCCGTTTCCATTTTGGGCGCGACCCGCCAAGCCGGCTGCTTCTGCCCCGTCGCTCAATGCGCCGGCTACGGCGCCTGAGCCCGCCCTCATCATCGAAGACAGAACCGTCACCGGTTCGATCGCCGCGCCGACTGCCGCTGCGCCGATCGCCGCCGCGCCAACTGCCACCGGCCCCGTGCCGCCCGATCCGATCGTCGATGATTCGGCGAACTGGGACGAAGAGACCCTGCGCAATTATCTTGAGCGCCGCGGCATCCTCGATGGCGGCGACGCCCGCAGCACGGCGACGGTCACCGAACGCTCGACCACCTACGATCCCAACGGATTCTACCTCGCCGATGGCCCCAATGACGACCGGACGACCCGCGAGACGCGCCGTCAGCGCCTCGATCGGCTGTTCGAGGAGAGCGGCGACGCGCCTCAGAGCTTCACCCTGTTTTGACCTGCCGGGGCGGTCCGACTATGGTCCGCCGCGAAATGGAGCGGGGGCCATGCCGTCGGTTTGGCAGCGTCTTGCTGACATCGTTGGATCGGTAGGCGACCGCACTGGCGTGGCGGGCTCGCTCGCGAATCTGCTCGACCCGGATAACTGGCTGCCCGGCGGCAAGGACGCGGCCTTTACGCTCGCGCTCATCGCCCTTTCCGCCAAGATGGCCGTCGCCGATGGCGTCGCCACGGCGTCCGAAACGCGCGCCTTCAAGCGCACCGTCGAAATCCCGCCCGCCATCGAGCGGCAGGTCGACCGGGTCTTCGATCTCGCCAAGCAGGACGTCGCAGGCTACGAGGCCTATGCCAGAAAGATCGGCCGCTTCTTCGCCCGCGAGCCCGATACGCTCGAGCACGTCCTCGACAGCCTGTTCTTCATCGCGTCGGCGGATGGCCTCGTGCATGAAGCCGAGCTCGACTATCTCAAGAACGTCAGCGACATTTTCGGCTTCGACGATGCCCGCTTCGAGCAGATCGCCAGCCAGCACGTCTATCTCGACCAGGGCCTCGATCCCTACGTCGTGCTCGGCCTCACGCCCGATGCGGATCGCGCCGAGGTCAAGCGCGTCTACCGGCTGCTTGTCTCCGAGCACCACCCCGACCGGCTGATCGCCAAAGGCGTGCCGGAGGAACTGATCGACGTCGCAACTGCCCGCATGCAGGCCATCAACCAGGCCTACAACAAGATCACCAAGCTGCCCCCACCGAAGGCTGCGGCTTGACGTGGGGGCGTTTGACCCGCACACAGACGCCGCCAGTTGACCGGGTGGCCGCGCCGCAAGGCGAGGAAAGTCCGGGCTCCATCGAAATACGGTGACGGCTAACAGCCGCCGGGGGCGACCCTAGGGAAAGTGCAACAGAGAGCAGACCGCCCATCCTCGGATGGGTAAGGGTGAAAGGGTGCGGTAAGAGCGCACCGCGGGACCGGCAACGGAACCGGCATTGCAAACCCCACCGGGAGCAAGACCAAATAGGGATGACGCGGGGTAACCCAGCCGGTTTTCGAGGCCTGTCATCCGGGTTGGTTGCTCAAAGGCCGTAGCAATACGGCCCTTAGAGGAATGGCCATCACGTCGGCGCAAGCCGGCCCTACAGAACCCGGCTTACAGGTCAACTGGCACCTTCCTTCCGCCGCGTTTGCTTAATGGAATCTCAACCGGCCTCCGACAAAGTCACTCCATATTTGCGTACTGGCCCTTTCGGCCGGGTGGGAGTTGTTACGGGGAATGCCCAAGCCGGACGCGAGCGAGCAGAACGTGCCGCATGTGCCGGTGCTTTTAGCCGAGGTGCTGGAAGCGCTTGCCCCCTTGCCAGGCAGCCACATCGTCGACGGCACCTTTGGCGCCGGCGGTTATTCGCGGGCGCTGCTTGAGGCGGGCGCCTCGGTCACGGCGATCGACCGCGACCCCAATGTTCGCCCGTTTGCCGGTGCGCTGACCTCCGAATTCCCGAGTCGCTTCAACTTCGTAGCCGGCGCCTTTGCCGAACTGGATCAGCTCGTGACCCGGCCGGTCGACGGCGTTGTGCTCGATATCGGCGTCTCCTCGATGCAGCTCGATGAGGCCGGGCGCGGCTTCTCGTTCATGCGCGACGGTCCCCTCGACATGCGCATGGCCGGGGAGGGCGAGACTGCCGCCGACCTCGTCAACGGCCTCGATGAAACCGACCTTGCCAATCTGCTGTTCGCTTACGGCGAAGAGCGCAAATCGCGACGCATCGCTCACTCGATCGTCGCGGCGCGCGCCACGCAGCCGATCGCGACCACTGCAGAACTCGCGCGGCTGATCGAAAAGGCCATCGGCCGCAAGCCCGGCGACGCGCACCCCGCAACCCGCAGCTTCCAGGCGCTCCGCATCGCGGTGAACGATGAATTCGGCCAATTGGTTGAGGGCCTGTTCGCCAGCGAGCGGCTGCTGGTCGAGGGCGGACGTCTCGCCATCGTCACCTTCCATTCGCTCGAAGACCGGATCGCCAAGCGGTTCTTCGACCCCGACAAGGGCGGTCCCACCCAGTCCCGTCATCTGCCCCAAGCGGTGGCCGAAGATCGCCGCTGGATCGATGTCGCGAAAGCCGGGAAGGCCGGGGCTGCGGAACTGGCGCGCAATCCGCGGTCGCGCTCGGCGATACTGCGCAGCGCCCGCCGCTCGGCCGCCCCGGCACGAATTGTCACCTACGCCGGCCTCGGCGTCCCCCGCTTCAAGGGCGCCGCATGATCCGGACCATCAATTTCATCCTCGTCGTCACCAGCATCTGCGCCCTGGTGGGCGTTTACGCGCTGAAATATTCGGTAGGGGAGACGGCCACCGAGAAAGTCGCCATCCAACGCCAGATCGAGCGCCAGCAGGCAGATTTGTCACTGCTCAAGGCCGACTGGGCGTTCCTCAACCAGCCGGCCAATGTCGGGCCGATCGTCACGCGACACGTCGCCGAACTCAATCTGCAGTCGCTCGCACAGGATCAGTTCGGCCGCTTCGACACGCTCCCGATGCGGATGAAGGCGCCCGACATGTCAGCCCTCGACGGCTTGTTCGAGGCGCTCGATGCCGGCGTCGATCCGATCCAGCAGCTCATCACGGAGGCCCAGTGATGGCAGCCCTTACCGAAGCCGGTGCAGCGATTGCCCTTGAAGGCGCGCGGAAGACCCGCCGCAGCCTGACCAAGGCGCGCATCCGCTGGGTGATCGCGGCGCTCATCCTGATTTTCGGCGCCGTAGCCGGGCGACTGGTCCAGCTCGGCATGGTGGTCCAGGACAACACGATCGAAGGCCAGACGCGCGATCTCATCACTGCGTCGCGTCCGGCCATTCTCGACCGCAACGGGCTCGAACTCGCCGTGGACATCCGCGTCCCCTCGCTGTTCGCCGAGCCGCGCCGGATCATCGACGTCGAGGAGGCCGCGCAGGCCGTTCACTCGGTGCTGCCCGACATCAACATCGACTGGCTCCGCCAGCGCCTGACCGGCGACAAGGGCTTCGTCTGGGTCAAGCGCGAGCTGACGCCGGCGATCCAGGAGCGGATCATGCAGCTCGGCATCCCCGGGCTGGAATTCGTCACCGAGAGCAAGCGCTTCTATCCGGGCGGTACGGAATCCTCCCACATCCTTGGCGCCGTCAATATCGACAACCAGGGCATTGCCGGCATGGAAAAGGATATGGACGACGAGGGCGTCGCGCTCCTCCAGTCCATCGGCCTCGCCCGTGGCAACGAGCTGCAGCCGGTGAACTTGTCGATCGATCTGCGGGTGCAGCATGTGATGCACGACGTGCTCACCGATGCGATGACGCGCTACAAGGCAATCGCGGCGGCCGGCGTGATGATGGATGTGCATACCGGCGAAATCCTGAGCCTCGTCTCGCTGCCCGATTTCGATCCCAACTATCCGGTCACAGCGCTCGAAAAAGACGTGTTCAACCGCATCACGTCGGGCATCTACGAACTCGGTTCGACCTTCAAAACCGTGACGATGGCGGCCGCGCTCGACAGCGGCAAAGTGCGGCTGACGGATAGTTTCGACGCGCGCTTCGGGGTGCGCTTCGGCCGCTTCACCATCGACGATTTCCACGGCAAACACCGCATCCTGACGGTGCCCGAGATCTACAAATACTCGTCGAATATCGGCACGATCAAAACCATGCAGCAGCTCGGCAAGGACGACTTCCGCGCGTTCCTGACCAAGATCGAGTTCGACAAGCCGGTGCCGCTGGAGTTGCCGGAACGCCGGCAGCCGACGGTTCCGGCGAAGTTCTCGGAGATCGTGGCAGCGACCGCCAGCTTCGGCCACGGCCTGTCGATTTCACCGCTCCACATGGTCCGTGCCGTGGCGGCCTTCGTCAACGGCGGCAACATGGCGGTTCCGACGCTTTATCGCCGGTCGCTCGAGGATTCGACCAAGACCTACAAGCGGGTCATTTCGGAAGAGACGAGCGAGCGTATCCGCTATTTGATGCGCCTCAATGCCCTCGAAGGTTCCGGCACGCGCATGAACAAGTTCGCCGGCGGTTACCGGGCGGGCGGCAAGACCGGAACGGCCGAGAAGGTGGTCAAGGGACGCTACGATTCCTCGAAAACGCTGGCCGTGTTCGCCTCGGCCTTCCCGCTGGACAATCCGCGCTACGCCATGGTGATCCTCGTCGACGAGCCGCAGAACGAGAACGCCCAGTCGGGCCACACCGCCGGCTGGAATGCCGGCGAGGCGACCGGCCGAATTGTGCAGCGAGTCGCGCCGATGCTTGGAATCAGCCCAGACTTCAACGATATGTTGGATCAACAGCTTGTCCCTGCCGAACTCCGCTAGCGCCGTCATCGAGGAACAGCCGGCCGTGTCATTCGCACTCGCAGAGCTGCTGAAAGGTGCCGGTACAACGCCACCGACATTGAGCGTCGAAGGTGTCAATGCCGACAGCCGCGCCATCCGGACCGGCGAGGCCTTCTTCGCGACCCCGGGCCTGCGGACGCATGGCGACGCCTTCGCTGCGCAGGCGAAGGCCAATGGTGCGCGGGCGATGATCACCGATCGGCAACCGAGCACCGATCCGGGCATGCCCGTGGTCGTCGTGAACGATGTGCGCGCCGCCTACGCCCGCGCCGCGGCCGCGCAATATGCGCCGCAACCCGAAACGATCGTCGGCGTGACCGGCACCAACGGCAAGTCGTCGATCGTCGCCTTCGTGCGCCAGATCTGGACCGCCTGCGGCCTCCACGCTGCGAGCGTTGGCACCGTCGGCATCGAGACAGCCGAGGGGCTGATCCCTGGCGAGTTGACGACGCCCGATGCGCTGTCGCTGCATCGCGACCTCGGCCAGCTTCGGGCGAAGGGGATCGATCACGTGGCCATGGAGGCGTCGAGCCAGGGGCTTGATCAGCGCCGCGTCGACGGTGTGCGCTTCAGCGCCGTGGCCTTCACCAATCTCAGTCGCGACCATCTCGATTACCACGCCGACATGGCGGCCTATCGCGACGCAAAAGTCCGTCTGTTCACCGACCTCATCGCCGACAACGGCGCCGCCATCGTCAACGTCGATGATGCCGAGCACGAGCCCTTCCTGTTCGCCGCGCTCGGACGCGGCGTGACCGTGATGACCGTGGGCCGCGAAGGCGCATGGTTCCAGGTCGAGTCCGTGACCAATGAGGGGTACGGCCAGCGTGTGAAGGGACGCCTCGTCGGCGAGCCGGAGGAATTCCACCTGCCGCTGACCGGGGCATTCCAGGCCAGCAATGCCATCGTGGCGTTGGGACTTGCGATGGCCACGGGGGCGTCCAAGAAGGGCGCCATCGAGTCGCTCGGTAAGCTGAAGGGCGCGCGTGGCCGCCTCGAACTGGTGGCCGAGCACAATGGCGCGGCGATCTTCGTCGACTATGCCCACAAGCCTGTTGCATTGGAGACCGCGCTGACCGCGCTCCGGCCCTACGCCGCCAATAGCCTCCGCGTCGTTTTCGGCGCCGGCGGTGACCGCGACAAGGGCAAGCGCCCGATGATGGGCGAGATCGCCGGACGCCTCGCCGACAAGGTGATCGTCACCGACGACAATCCGCGCACCGAGGACGCGACCACCATCCGCGCCGAGATCATGGCCGCTGCCACCGGCGCCGAGGAAATCGGCGACCGTCGCAAGGCGATCGAGCATGCAGTGAAATCGCTGAAGCCGGGCGATGTCCTGCTGATTGCGGGCAAGGGCCACGAGGACTATCAGATCGTCGGCACCACCAAGCACCACTTCTCCGACCACGAAGTGGTCGCGGAGACGTTGAAGGACCGCTGATGCAACCGCTGTGGACTGTCGCCGAAGCTGTCGCCGCAACCGGGGGACGGCCCGAAAGACTTTCCGATGGTCCACTATCGGGCGTCTCGATCGACTCCCGCGAGATCGCCCACGAGGCCCTGTTCGTCGCGATCAAGGGCGATACGCTCGATGGCCACGACTACGTTGAAGCAGCGCTGGCCGCGGGCGCGTCTGCCGCGCTGGTGTCGGAGGAGTGGCACAAGACCCATTCCAGCGAGAGGCTGATCGTCGTGCCCGACCCGCTCGAGGCACTGCGGGCCCTCGGTCGCGCCGCCCGATCCCGCAGCAAGGCGCTGATTGTCGCGGTGACCGGCAGCGCCGGCAAGACCACGACCAAGGAAGCGATCCGCACCGTCCTCGAGGCGGCCGGGAAGACCCACTACTCAATCAAGTCGTTCAACAACCATTGGGGCGTGCCGCTTATGCTCGCCCGCCTGCCGCGCGAAGCGCAGTTCGGCGTGTTCGAGATCGGCATGAACCACGCCGGCGAAATTGCGCCTCTGACCAGGCTCGTGCGCCCACACGTGGCCGTCGTGACGACCGTCGCTGCGGCTCACCTCGAATTCTTCCCCTCGATCTCGGACATCGCCCGCGCCAAGGCAGAGATCTTCGAGGGGCTGGAGGAGGGGGGAACCATCGTCCTCAACACCGACCACGACTATCTGCACATCCTGTTTGAACGGGCCCGCGAATTGGGCGTCGGCCGCATCGTCACCTATGGCTACGACGAGGACGCGGATTACCACATCGCCGCGCCCGAGATTGCCGGTCCGCGGACCTATGCCCGCGTCACCCGGGGTGATGAGGCGTTTGACCTGAACCTCCAGGTCCGCGGCAGGCACATGGTTGCAAACGCCGCCGCCGCCTTGGTGGTCTCGCAAATTGCGGGGATGGACCGCTACGCGGCTTTGCGCGCTCTGGCCGATTTTGGAGCGGCCGAGGGCAGGGGGCAGGCGACCCGGATCGGGCCGCGAGAGAAACCGCTCCTCCTGATCGACGAAAGCTACAACGCCAACGTCGCCTCGATGAATGCCGCAATGGAAGCTTTTGCGATGACTCCACCCCTCGGCGGCAAGAAGGTGCTGGTTCTGGGTGATATGCTCGAACTGGGCGAACAAGGTGCCGAGCTTCACCGATCGCTTAAGCATGCGGTGCTTGCCACTGGTGCATCACAGGTTTTCCTTGTGGGCCGGGCCATCGAGCCGCTGGCGGACGACCTCGACGAAAGCCTCGTCGCCGGACGGGCCCGCCGCATCGAAGACCTGCTGGAACCTATCCTGTCGAGCCTTGCGTTCGGCGACGCTGTTATGGTCAAAGGGTCCAAAGGTGTCCGCCTTGCGTCGCTGGTCGCAGAGATCAAGCATCGCTTCTCGGCAGACGCCTAGGACGGAGACACGTCGCGTATGCTCTATTTCCTCGGCCAGTTGGGCGAGAGCCTGCCAGCGTTCAACGTCTTCCGCTACATCACGTTCAGAACCGCGGGCTCCGTCGTCACGGCGCTGTTCTTTGTGTTCCTGTTCGGTCCGGGCATGATTACCGCGCTCAGGATCAGGCAGGGCAAGGGCCAGCCGATCCGCGAAGATGGACCGGCCGGCCATTTGCTGACCAAGAAGGGCACGCCCACCATGGGCGGGCTGATGATACTCGCCGGTGCGGTGATCTCGATCCTGCTGTGGTCGAACCTCAGCAACGTCTACGTCTGGGCCGTCCTGTTCGTCACGATCGCGTTCGGCGCCATCGGCCTCTACGACGACTACCTCAAGGTCACGAGGATGTCGCACAAGGGCTTTTCGGGCTGGCAGCGCCTCTTGATCGAGGCGCTGATCGCCCTGATCGCAGGCTACATCATCGCCTCGATCACCGACCCGGCGATTGCCAATCAGTTGATGTTCCCCTTCATCAAGGGGTCCGGCGTCCCGCTGTCCTACGGCTTCTACATCTTCGCCGCCTTCATTATCGTGGGTGCCGGCAACTCGGTGAACTTCACCGATGGGCTCGATGGCCTCGCCATCGTCCCGGTCATGGTCGCCGCCGCCTGCTTCGGCCTCATCGCCTACCTCGTCGGCAACGCGAACTTCTCCGAATATCTGCTCATCAACAATGTGCCGGGCACGGCCGAACTGTCGGTCGTCTGTGGCGCCCTGATTGGCGCCGGCCTCGGCTTCCTGTGGTTCAACGCCCCGCCGGCCCAGATTTTCATGGGCGACACCGGCTCGCTGGCCCTTGGCGGCGCACTCGGCACCATCGCCGTTGCCACCAAGCACGAGCTGGTGCTCGCCATCATCGGCGGCCTGTTCGTGCTTGAGACTGTCTCGGTGATCGTCCAGGTCGTGTCGTTCAAGCTCACCGGCAAGCGGGTGTTCAAGATGGCGCCCATCCATCATCATTTCGAGATGATGGGCTGGACCGAAAGCCAGGTGGTAATCCGCTTCTGGATCATCTCGTTCGTCCTCGCGCTGATCGGCCTCAGCTCGCTGAAGCTGCGCTGACTCGCAAATCGCAACGACGCTCACATCTTGCTAACCAAGCCGGCGCTAGGATGCGCGTGAGTTTGCGTTAGGGAGCCGCCGGGCCGGGCGGCTGATAAGATGTTCGCACGGGATCGCAAGACACCCATCGCCGAGTGGTGGTGGACAATCGACAAGCAATTGCTGTCGGCTTTGATCCTGCTGATGGCCGTCGGCATGCTGCTGAGCTTTGCCGCCAGCCCCCCGGTGGCCGAGCGCCTCGGCCTCAGCCCCTGGCATTTCATCATCCGCCACGCGGTGTTCGACCTGCTCGCGATCCCGGTGCTGATCGGCGTGTCTTTCTTCAGTCACCGCCAAGCGCGATTTATCGCGCTGCTCGTGCTGATGGGCAGTGTCGTGCTGCTGTGGCTGACCCTGAAGGTCGGCGTCGAGGTCAAGGGCGCCCGCCGCTGGGTGTCGTTTGCCGGTAACACGGTGCAGCCCAGCGAGTTCGTGAAGCCAGCGTTCGCCGTGATCGGCGCGTGGCTGTTCTCGGAGGCCATGCAAGGCAAGGGCGTTTTCGCCCGCAGCATGGGCACCTTGCTGATGCTGGTGATCGTCGCGGGCCTGCTGTTGCAGCCCGATATCGGTCAGACGGCGCTGATCCTCTCGACCTGGGCGGCGCTGCTCTTCCTCTCGGGCATCTCGTGGTTCCTGATCTTCGGTCTCGCCGGGGCGGGCGTCGGCCTGCTGTTCGGCGCCTATTACATCTTCCCGCACTTCGCCAAGCGCATCGACACGTTCCTCAATCCGGAGGGCGGCGGCAACACCTACCAGGTCGACAAGGCGCTGAACTCGCTACTCGAAGGCGGCTGGTTCGGCCGTGGTCCCGGCGAGTCGCTCGCCAAGAAAGTCATCCCCGATGCCCACGCGGACTACGTCTTCTCTGCTGCGGCGGGCGAGTTCGGTATCCTGTTCTGCCTCTGCCTCGTGGCGCTGATCAGCTTCATCGTACTGCGTGCCTTGGCCGCGGCGCAGCAGCAGCAGTCGCTCTATGCCCGCCTCGCGGTGTCGACCATTGCCATTCAGTTCGGTCTCCAGTGCGCGATCAACCTCGCGGTGAATTTGAACCTCATTCCACCCAAGGGCATGACGCTGCCGTTCGTCAGCTATGGCGGTACGTCGACCATCGCGATCGCCTTCGGCATGGGGTTGATGCTGGCGCTCACCCGCACAAGGCCCGAAGAGCGCATGGCCACGGGCATTCCGGCCTATCGCGGCACCGGCGCGATCGTGCCGGCCGAATGAGCGTCTTCGTTCTGATGGCAGGCGGCACCGGGGGGCATCTCTTCCCGGCCATGGCGCTGGCGCAGGAATTGCGTCGCCGTGGTCACGAGATCCATCTGATGACCGACCACCGCGTCGCCGCCTATGGCGACCAGTTTCCGGCACGGGAGACGCACATCGTCCCCTCGGCGACCCCATCGGTGCGCAACCCTTTCAAGCTCGCGGCCGCTGCGTTTACGATCCTCGGCGGCGTCGCCACGGCGCGCGGGAAACTGCGCAAAATCGCTCCGCAGGCCGTCGTCGGGTTCGGCGGCTATCCGATCTTTCCACCGTTCGTCGCGGCGCGCATGCTGGATATCCCCGGCATCCTGCACGAGCAGAATGCGGTGATGGGACGCGCCAACCGGGCGCTGGCAAGCCGCGCGTCGAAGATCGCGCTGAGCTTTGCCAAAACCAGATATGCCGAAGCCTTCGCGGCCAAGAGCACGTTGACCGGCAACCCGGTACGCGACCGGGTGCGAGCAGTGGCCAACACGCCGTATCCGGCGCTCGACGAGGCATCGCCAATCCGGCTCGTGGTTTTTGGTGGCAGTCAGGGCGCGCGGGCGTTCTCGGAATTCGTGCCGCCTGCCATCGCGCAACTGCCCGAGGGGCTGCGGCATCGCCTGCGCATCGTCCAGCAATGCCGGCCCGAAGACCTAGATCGGGTCACCGAGGCCTACCGTCAGGCGCATGTGAACGTTGAGCTGCAGCCCTTCTTCACAGACCTGCCGGAGCGGATTGCCGCTGCGCATCTGGTGATCGGCCGCTCGGGCGCTTCCACCATCGCCGAACTCACGGTGCTCGGCCGCCCCGCGATCCTCGTGCCGCTCCCCGGCGCGATCGATGCCGACCAGAAAAACAACGCGCTTGTGGTCGAAGCCGCCGGGGGCGGCTGGATTATGGAGCAAGCCACCATTTCGCCACCTTCGCTGGCCAATCGCTTGGCCTCACTTTTCGGTGATCCGGCGACTCTCAACTCTGCGGCGGCAGCGGCCAAGTCTCTGGGACAACCATTTGCAGTCGAACGGCTCGCCGACCTCGTCGAGGCGACGGGCAGGGGGAACACCACATGAAGATGCCGCGCAACATCGGCCCCGTGCACTTCGTCGGCATCGGCGGCATCGGCATGAGTGGCATCGCCGAAATCCTGCACGATCAGGGCTACAAAGTCCGCGGCTCCGACAGTGCGGAAAACCCGAACGTGCAGCGCCTGCGCAGCATGGGCATCGAAGTCGAGATCGGCCAGCGCGCGGAAAATCTCAAGGACGCGGCCGTCGTCGTCATTTCCTCGGCGATCAAGAAGGGCAACCCGGAGCTCGCCGCGGCGCGCTCGCGCGGACTGCCGGTGGTGCGGCGCGCCGAAATGCTCGCCGAGATTATGCGATTCAAGAACGCCATTGCAATCGGCGGCACGCACGGCAAGACGACAACTACCACGCTTGTGGCGACGCTGCTCGACGCCGGTGGTGTCGATCCGACCGTCATCAATGGCGGCATCATCAATGCTTACGGGACCAACGCACGTCTGGGGCAGGGCGACTGGATGGTCGTCGAGGCCGACGAGAGCGATGGTACATTCGTCAAGCTGCCGGCTGACGTCGCGGTCGTCACCAACATCGATCCGGAACATCTCGACCACTATCACGACTTCGATCACGTCAAGCAGGCCTTCCTCACCTTCGTCGAGAATGTGCCGTTCTACGGATTTGCCGTGATGTGCATCGATCACCCTGTCGTCCAGTCGATGGTCGGCGAAATCCGCGATCGCCGCGTCATCACCTATGGCCGCAATCCGCAGGCCGATGTCCGCCTCGTCGATCTCGAGATCAAGGATGGTCAGAGCCACTTCGCTGTCGAAATCCGTGATCGCATCCGGATGACGCATCTGCGCATCGAGGGTCTGGTGCTGCCGATGCCGGGCGAGCACAACGCGCTCAATGCAACGGCGGCTATCGCCGTCGCCGATCAGCTCAAGGTGCCGGCCGAGGCGATCCGCAAGGGCCTCCTCAACTTCTCCGGCGTCAAACGCCGCTTCACCAAAACCGGCACAGTGGGCGGCATCACGGTCATCGACGACTATGGCCATCACCCCGTTGAGATTTCCGCCGTGCTGAGGGCCGCGCGTCAGTCGGCACGTCGGGACGTCATTGCCGTCATGCAGCCGCATCGCTACTCGCGCCTGCAGGATCTGTTCGACCAGTTCGCGACCTGCTTCAACGATGCCGACACGGTGATCGTCGCGCCCGTCTACGCGGCGGGCGAACAGCCGATCGAGGGGGTTACTCACGAGGAGCTCGTCGCCCGCATCCGCGCCCGCGGGCATCGCGATGCGCGGGTGATCGATCGTCCCGAGGCACTGGCCCCGCTGATCGCCAGCCGCGCTGCCGACGGCGACTACGTCGTCTGCCTCGGCGCCGGCAACATCACGCAATGGGCGGCAGCACTTCCCGCCGAAATCGGCGCGATCATCGGCAAGGAGCCGGAGCTGCCATGACCGAGTGGCCAGACCTCCTCCCCGGCTTGCTGCCCTGGATCGGCGACGTTCGCGGACAACTGATCCCGAACCAGTCGCTGGCCGAGATGACCACGCTGCGCGTCGGCGGCCCGGCGCAGCTGTTCTTCCGCCCGGTCGATGAGGCGGACCTCGCGTCCTTCCTCAAGAATTTGCCCCGCGAGATCAAGGTCACCGTCGTCGGGCTGGGCTCGAACCTCCTGGTGCGCGACGGCGGACTCGATGGTGTGGTGATCCGGCTGCCGGCGAAGGGGTTTGGCGAGATCGAGATTCTCGACGGCCACCGCGTTCGCGTCGGCACGGCCGTCCCGGACGTCAAGGTCGCAACGGCGGCGGCCGAGGCCGGCATCGATGGACTCTGGTTCTACCGTGGTATCCCCGGCGGCATCGGTGGCGCGCTCTATATGAATGCCGGCTGCTACAAGACCGAAACGATGGACCGCATGGTCGAGCTGCGCGCAGTGACGCGCGAGGGCGAGATCATCACGCTCACCAATGCCGACATGGGCTACCGCTACCGCAAGTCGAACGGACCGCGCGGTGCTGTGTTCGTCTCGGCGACCTATCAAGGGTTCCCCGGCGACGCGGCGACGATCCTTGAGGAAATGCGAACTGTCACCGAGCGGCGCGAGAGCACGCAGCCGACGCGTGCCAAGACCGCAGGCTCGACCTTCAAGAACCCGGACGGGCATTCCAGCTGGAAGCTGATCGACGCCGCCGGGGGCCGCGGCTTCACATTCGGTCGCGCCCAGATGTCGGAGATGCACTCCAATTTCCTCATCAACATGGGGGAGGCGGATGCCTTCGAGGTCGAGACCGTCGGCGAGACGATCCGGCAGAAGGTGCGCGACACGCACGGTCTGGAGCTGCGCTGGGAAGTCCGGCGCATCGGCCATTTCGTGTCGGGCCGCGAAGTGCGCGAATTCATCGATGGCGAACCGTTCACAGGGCAGGTGTGATGAGCAAGCACGTCGCACTTCTCAAGGGTGGTTGGTCGAACGAACGGCAGGTTTCTCTCGCATCGGGCAAGGAGTGTGCGCAGGCGCTGCGCAACGCCGGCTACACCGTTACGGAGATCGATGTCGGACGCGATATCGCTCAAGTCCTGACAGAACTGAAGCCTGACGCTGTGTTCAACGCACTCCACGGTCCGTTCGGGGAGAGCGGAATGATCCAGGGACTGCTGGAACTGCTGCAGCTCCCCTACACGCACTCGGGTGTGCTTGCTTCGGCGCTGGCCATGGACAAGCACCAGGCCAAGATCATGCTCAAGGCGGCGGGGGTGCCGGTGACCGATCACCTGCTCATGCTTCGGCAGGACGTGGCGCGGGCGCATGCCATGCCACCGCCCTATGTGATCAAGCCGATCGCGGACGGGTCCAGCTTCGGCGTGTTCATCGTCAAGGCCGACCATTCCCACCCGCCGCAGGAAATCTTGCGCGAGGATTGGAATGGCGGCGACCTGATCATGGTGGAGCGCTACATCCCCGGCCGCGAATTGACCTGTGCGGTCATGGGCGACGTGGCGCTGGGCGTCACCGAGATTGTCACCGACCTCCAATTCTACAACTACGAGGCGAAGTACAGCGAAGGCGGCTCACGGCACATCGTTCCGGCGGATGTGAAACCGAAAATTTACGACAAAGTGCAGAAGATGGCGCTGAAGGCGCATGCTGCGCTTGGGTGCCGAGGCGTCTCGCGGAGCGATTTCCGCTTCAACGATCGGGCAGGTGAGGACGGCGAACTCGTCTGCCTCGAGATCAACACCCAACCTGGCATGACACAGACGTCACTGGTCCCTGAGCAGGCACTCCACGCGGGTCATTCGTTCGAGGACCTGGTCAGCTGGATGGTGGAGGACGCGAGTTGCAACAGGTAGGCGCCAAGGGTTTTGCCGACGCCCAGCTTGTCGATCCGCGCCAGCTCCCGGTCCCGATCTCCGATTTTTCGCGCAATGCGCGGATCAATTTCGGCCACGCCTGGATCCTCCACCGCAAGCTGATGCTGCGGCTGGCTGCGGCGGGCATCGTCGCGGCAGGCGTCGTTGGAGCTTACGAGGCCAGGGAGTTCTTCGTCGCTGGTGCGATGAATGTCTTCGGCATCGCGCAGGGCGAATTCGCGCGCGCCGGCTTCGGCATCGATGAAATCAGCATCAGCGGCCAGTCGCTGACCAGCGAAAGCACGATCCTCGCGGCGCTCGGATTGCAGACCGGAACCTCGACCGTCTCGTTCGACGCCGACGCCGCGTTGGCGCGTATCAAGGCTATCCCCTCGGTCAAATCGGCCGCCATCCGCAAGCATTATCCCGGCG
>JBKJTB010000303.1:0-3370 GCA_046594305.1 Devosia sp.
ACCGTCACGGTCGATCCCACCCTGCTTGGCGGACTCGTCGTCAAGATCGGCTCGCGCCAGATCGACACATCGCTCAAGACAAAACTCAATTCGCTCAAGCTTGCACTGAAAGAGGTCGGCTGATGGACATCCGCGCCGCGGAAATTTCCGCAATTCTCAAGGACCAGATCAAGAATTTCGGCAAGGAAGCCGAAGTTTCCGAGGTCGGTCAGGTTCTTTCCGTCGGTGACGGCATCGCCCGCGTCTACGGCCTCGACAATGTCCAGGCCGGCGAGATGGTCGAGTTCCCCGGCGGCATCCGCGGCATGGCGCTGAACCTCGAAACCGACAATGTCGGCGTCGTCATCTTCGGCGCCGACCGCGACATCAAGGAAGGCGACATCGTCAAGCGCACCGGCTCGATCGTCGACGTGCCGGTCGGCATGGGCCTGCTTGGCCGCGTCGTCGACGCGCTCGGCAACCCCATCGACGGCAAGGGCCCGATCAATGCGACGCGCCGTTCGCGCGTCGACGTCAAAGCTCCCGGCATCATTCCGCGCAAGTCGGTGCATGAGCCGATGTCGACCGGCCTCAAGGCCATCGATGCGCTCATCCCGGTCGGCCGCGGCCAGCGCGAGCTGGTCATCGGCGATCGCCAGACCGGCAAGACCGCGGTGATCCTCGACACCTTCCTCAACCAGAAGCCGGCACATGCCGCCAACGCGTCCGAGAGCGAGAAGCTCTACTGCATCTACGTGGCCGTGGGTCAGAAGCGCTCGACCGTCGCGCAGTTCGTCAAGATCCTCGAAGACGCCGGTGCGATGGAATACTCGATCGTCGTCGCCGCCACCGCTTCCGATCCGGCGCCGATGCAGTTCCTCGCGCCGATGACCGGCGCCGCCATCGGCGAATTCTTCCGCGACAATGGCATGCACGCCGTTATCGCCTTTGACGATCTCACCAAGCAGGCCGTCGCGTACCGCCAGATGTCGCTGCTGTTGCGCCGTCCGCCGGGCCGCGAAGCCTATCCGGGCGACGTGTTCTATCTGCACTCGCGCCTGCTGGAACGCGCCGCCAAGCTCAACGAAGAGCACGGCTCGGGCTCGCTCACGGCGTTGCCCGTGATCGAGACGCAGGCCAACGACGTGTCGGCCTACATTCCGACCAACGTGATTTCGATCACCGACGGCCAGATCTTCCTCGAGACCAACCTCTTCTTCCAGGGCATCCGTCCGGCGGTGAACGTCGGTATTTCGGTGTCGCGCGTGGGTGGTAACGCCCAGATCAAGGCGATGAAGCAGGTGGCGGGTTCGCTCAAGGGCGAGCTGTCGCAGTACCGCGAAATGGCGGCCTTCGCGCAGTTCGGTTCCGACCTCGACGCCGCGACGCAGCGCTTGCTCAACCGCGGCGCCCGCCTCACCGAGCTTTTGAAGCAGCCGCAGTTCGCGCCGCTGAAGCCGGAAGAAGAAGTCGCGGTGATCTTCGCCGGCGGCCAGGGCTATCTCGACGATCTGCCGGTCAACCAGGTCGGTGCGTTCGAGAAGGGTCTGCTTGGCGCGCTGCGCGGCAAGCACGCCGACATCCTCACCAAGATCGCCACCGAGAAGGCGCTGAGCGACGAGCTGCGCGCCCAGCTCAAGGCGGCGATCGAAGGCTTCAAGAAGACGTTCACGGTCTAAAACCATTTAGAAGAACGCCCGGCGGCAAACCCGCCAGGCCATGCTTGGAGTAGTTCGGCCCTATGGCTTCGCTAAAGGACCTCAAGAACCGGATCGCCTCGGTCAAATCGACCCAGAAGATCACCAAGGCCATGCAGATGGTGGCGGCGGCGAAGCTGCGCCGCGCGCAGGAAGCTGCCATTGCCGCGCGGCCCTATGCCGAGCGCATGACGCAGGTTCTGTCGTCGCTGGGCTCCGCCTATGCCGGCCGGGCCGACGCGCCGCGTCTGCTGGGCGGCACGGGCAAGGACCAGGTGCATCTGCTCGTCGTCGCGACGGGCGAGCGCGGCCTGGCCGGCGGCTTCAACTCGTCGATCGCGCGTCTGGCGCGCGACGAAGCCAACCGGCTGCTCAAGGACGGCAAGACGGTCAAGATCCTGACCGTCGGCCGCAAGGGCAACGATATCCTGAAGCGCGGCTTTGCCGAAAAGATCGTCGAGAGCATCACCTTCCGCGACGTCCGCCAACTCGGCTACGTCAACGCGGCACAGGTCGGCGAGAAGATCCTCGCGATGTATGCGGCCGGCGAATTCGATGTCGCGACGCTGTTCTTTGCGACCTTCAAATCCGTCATCAGCCAGATCCCGACGGCGCTGCAGCTGATCCCGGCGAAATTCGAGGCCGCTGCCGAGGGCGCCTCCAGCGTCACCTATGACTACGAGCCGGACGAGGAAGCAATCCTCGCCGATCTTCTGCCGCGCAATATCTCGGTGCAGGTGTTCCGGGCGCTGCTCGAAAATTCGGCGTCGTTCTACGGCGCGCAGATGAGCGCCATGGACAATGCCACGCGCAACGCCGGCGATATGATCCGCAAGCTGCAGCTCGTCTACAACCGGCAGCGTCAGGCGCAGATTACCAAAGAGCTCATCGAAATCATTTCGGGCGCGGAAGCGCTCTAGCGTCGCACACTCTTGGCGCGAACTATCGCGCCGGTCCCATCAGATGCGGGCGAGATGCCCGAGAAGGAACGAGGTAGGAAAATGGCAAAGGCAGCAACCGCAGCGGTGAGCACCAAGACCGCGGGCCGTGTCAGCCAGGTCATCGGCGCCGTCGTGGACGTCACCTTCGACGGTGACCTCCCGGCCATTCTCAATGCCCTCGAGACGGTCAACAATGGCAGCCGGCTGGTGCTCGAAGTTGCCCAGCACCTCGGCGAGAACGCCGTTCGTACCATCGCGATGGATACGACCGAAGGCCTCGTGCGCGGTGCGGAAGTGATCGACACCGGCGCGCCGATCTCGGTGCCGGTGGGCGACGAGACGCTGGGCCGCATCATGAACGTCATCGGCGAGCCGGTGGACGAAGCCGGCCCGGTCAATACCGCGACGCGCCGCGCTATCCACCAGGACGCGCCCAGCTTCACCGAGCAGTCGTCGGAAGCGCAGATCCTCGTCACCGGCATCAAGGTCGTCGACCTCATCGCCCCCTACGCACGCGGCGGCAAGATTGGCCTGTTCGGCGGCGCCGGCGTGGGCAAGACGGTGCTGATCCAGGAACTGATCAACAACGTCGCCAAGGCGCATGGCGGTTATTCGGTGTTCGCCGGCGTCGGCGAGCGGACCCGCGAGGGCAACGACCTCTACCACGAGATGGTCGATGCGGGCGTCATCAAGCTGAACGACGGCAACACCGAAGGTTCCAAGGTGGCGCTGGTCTATGGCCAGATGAACGAG
>JBKJTB010000126.1:0-5109 GCA_046594305.1 Devosia sp.
GAAAGGGCCGCCGTCGATCCGGGCGCGCCGTTCATGCCCGAAATGCTGGAGGCGCTTGCGGCGCTCAAGTCTGACAACCGCGCTGCCTTCGAGGCGCTGCGCGCGCAATTGAAGAAAGCCGGTTGCCGGGTGACGGCGCTCGATGACGCCATCGCCGAGGAAAACGGAGACACTGGCGGGCGCGGGCCGACGCAGGCCGATATCCTGATCGGCCTCACCCAAGCCGCCGAACTGTTCCACACGGCGGACGGCTCCGCCTTCGCGGACCTCGATATCAACGGCCATCGCGAGACGTGGCCGATCCGCGCCAAGGGCTTTCGTCGTTGGCTCGCTCGCCGCTTCTTCGAGGAGACCGGCGGCGCACCGAGTTCGGAGGCCCTGCAATCGGCGCTGAACGTGGTCGAGGCGAAAGCGCACTTCGATGCACCGGAGCGGCAGGTCCACATCCGCGTTGGCGGGCTCGACGGGCGACTCTATCTCGACCTCTGCGATGAAAAATGGCGCGCGGTAGAGATCGACGCCACCGGCTGGCGCATCGCTGAGAATCCGCCCGTTCGCTTTCGACGCGCGGCCGGCATGAAGCCGATGCCGATCCCGGTGGGCGGTGGCACGATCAAAGCCCTGCGCGCGTTCCTCAATGTGCAGACCGATGCCGATTTCGTGCTGGTGGTTGCCTGGGCGCTGGCCTGCCTGCGCAATCGCGGTCCCTATCCGGTGATCGTGCTGTCGGGCGAACAGGGATCGGCGAAGTCCACCTTCTCGGCGATCCTTCGGGCGCTGCTCGATCCGAACACCGCACCGCTTCGGGCTTTGCCACGCGAAGATCGCGACCTGTTCATCGCCGCGAGCAATGGCCACGTGCTCGTCTTCGACAACGTGTCGGGCCTGCCGGCGTGGATTTCGGACACGCTCTGCCGCCTTGCCACGGGCGGCGGCTTCGCGGTGCGCCAGCTCTATTCCGATCAGGACGAAGTGCTGTTCGACGCCGCCCGGCCGGTGATCCTGAACGGGATCGAGGATATCGTCACGCGGCCAGACCTCGCCGATCGCGCTATGTTCCTCACTCTTGAACCGATCCCCGAGGACCGCCGCCGCCCCGAACAGGAATTGTGGTCGGCATTCGAAGCCGAACGTCCGCGCATCCTCGGTGTGCTGCTCGACGCGGTGGCGAAGGGCCTGGCCGAATTGCCGCGCACAAAGCTCGACAAGCTGCCGCGCATGGCCGACTTCGCCCTCTGGGCAACGGCCTGCGAAACCGCGCTCTGGCCCTCGGGCACGTTCTGGTCGGCCTATTGCGGCAACCGTGACGAGGCGGTGGACGGCGTGATCGACGCCGATCCGATCGCCGCCACCGTGCGCGCCGTGATGACCACACGGACGGAGTGGACGGGAACCGCCTCGGACCTTCTGGGCGCCCTCGCCGGATTGGCGGGTGAGCGCGTGTCCAAGACAAAGACGTGGCCCGACAGCCCTCGGGCGCTGGCGGGCCGCTTGCGCCGGGCGGCGACCTTTCTGCGCAAGATCGGGATCGACATCGGTTTCGAGCGCGAGGGGCGGGCGCGAACGCGAATGATCCGCATCACCACAGCCCGCGAACCCGCCTCACCAGAAACCCGAGGGGCGCAACCGTCCGCATCGTCCGCACCGCCCACCGATCGGTCGAAGGCCAGCTCGAGCAATGACTCTGCATCGCCGGGCTGGCGGACGATCGGCGAGTTCGCGGACGGATCAGCAGGCCAGACCGGCGCCACCGTCCGCGCCAACCCGCTGATTACCAAGGCCGAGGCCATTGCGGACGGTGCGGACGCAAAGCACCCTCGCCAATCCGCGGCGGAGAATGCGGGCTGGAGGGCGAGGCTATGAGCGCCTTCCTAGCCCTGAAGGCGGCACGAGATGCCGGCGTTCGGATCGGCCTCGATGGCGATACTCTCGCGCTGGACGCCGATGCCGCGCCGTCTGCGGCCGTGCTGGACCTTCTGGGGCTTCACAAGGCGAGCGTGGTCGCGCTGCTGCGCACCGGCGGCGACGGCTGGTCGGGCGAAGACTGGCGGGCCTTCTTCGATGAACGGGCGGGGATTGCCGAGTTCGACGGCGGCTTGCCACGAGATCAAGCGGAAGCCCGCGCCGTCGCCTGCTGCGTCGCCGAATGGCTCAACCGTAATCCGGTGCGCTCACCGCCCGACCGCTGCCTCGGCTGCGGTGGAGGCGACCATGCCCACGACGCGCTCCTGTTGTTCCGCACGGAACAGACCGACCATGCGTTGCTGCATTCGCGCTGCTGGGACGCCTGGCACGCAGGTCGGAAGGCCGAAGCGGTCGCCGCCCTCTCGCCCTTTGGAATCTGTTTGAGGACATCGCCATGAGCACCAAGAAGCCCGCCGCCAATGCGCCGAAAACCGTGGTCGCCGACGATCCCGACGATCGCAAGGGCCGGCTGAAGAACATCGGCGGATCGCAATCGGACCACTGGAACAACATTCTCGCCAACCAGGCAGTGCAGGCGTTGTGGCTGAAGAACTCAAGACCGGAGGAGTGCGACAAGCAGATGAGCGCCACGGTCGCCGCTCTGGTAGGCATCGCGCCGAAGGACGAGCTGGAAGGCATGATGGCGGCGCAACTGATCGCCGCCCACAACGCCGCGATGGAATGCTATCGCCGCGCCATGATCGGCGAACAGACGTTTGAGGGGCGGCGCGAGAACCTTGCTCAGGCTAACAAGCTGTCGCGCACTTATGCGGCGCTGCTCGAAGCCCTCAACCGCTATCGCGGCAAGGGCCAGCAGAAGGTCACAGTCGAACACGTTCACGTCCATGCGGGAGGGCAGGCGGTGGTCGGCATGGTCGCCGCACCCGGTCAACCGGGGGGTGGGGACGTCAGCAAAATCGAGGAACAACCCCATGCAAAGCAAATTGCCCATGCACTTAAGCCCGCGCTGCCAAGCCCGGACGCGGGCGGGGACGCCGTGCCAGTCGCCCGCGATGCGGAACGGGCGCTGCCGGATGCACGGCGGCAGGGCCCCCGGCGCACCGAAGGGCAATAGCTTCGCTTTCAAGCACGGCCGCTTTACCGCGGAGCACAGCGCCGAACGTCGTCACTTCGCGGAATTGCTGCGCGAGATGAGGGGCTTCATCGACGAGGTAGAGGGGGGTGAGGATTGACCTGGCGGATGGAGGAGTTCAAGGGCCCGCGCATATCTAGCCAATCGTTCGAGATCGCCCTTAGTCGGCTCGGCTATCCGAGAAATGTCGCCATTGTCTATTAGGTCAGCCTTCTTGATGTTTCGGCCGATTGTGTTGCCGGCAGCCCGGAGCACAAAGTCCTCGTAGGACTCTCCTTCGACCTTCGTGGCCGAAGCCAGCGCGACGACGGCGCTTTCCGAGAAACCCTCACTGCGTAGGCGCTCAAAATCCCACCCGGCGCAATCTTCGCAGACATCGTGCAGCACGCCGACCATCCGCTCCTCTTCGGTGCGCAAAGCCAGCATAACGCGCAGCGGGTGGAGGATGTAGGGATTGCCACCTTTGTCAGGGTGGCCGGCATGTGCCTCGACAGCGATGGCAATGGCGCGTTCAAGCGCGCTCATCTAATCTCCTGCAACGTACTGAGTTCACCGAGCATGCGAGTTCACACAAACACGTATGCACGGATACTTAAATGGGTCTGGCCAAGGCGTCACCGCCGATAATGCTTTGGACTTTAATTGAGGGATTCACCCGGCCAAATGGATAAGCGAAGCCTCAACGAGCGCGATATCTGCACGAAGTTCATCCTGCCGGCCGTCAAGCGCGCCGGCTGGGACGAGATGGTGCAGGTTCGCGAGGAGGTCTATTTCACCAACGGGCGCATCATCGTTCGCGGGAAGCTGGTCACGCGCGGCAAGCGGAAAAGGGCCGACTTCGTTCTCTATTACAAACCAAACATCCCTATCGCGATCATCGAGGCCAAGGACAACCATCACTCTGTCGGCGACGGAATGCAGCAGGGCCTCGGCTATGCCGAGACTTTGGATATTCCCTTCGTATTCTCCTCGAACGGTGACGCGTTCGTCTTCCACGACCGCACCGGCCAGAGCGTCCCCATCGAGACGAACCTCGGACTCGACTCCTTTCCGTCGCCGGCCGACCTCTGGGCGCGCTATCGCCTTTGGAAGGGACTCGACGCCGAGGCCGAACAGATCCTGCTTCAGGACTATTTCGACGACGGCAGCGGCAAGGCCCCTCGTTACTATCAGGTGAACGCCGTCAACGCCGCGATCGAGGCGATCGCCAAAGGGCGCGACCGCGTGCTGTTGGTCATGGCGACCGGCACTGGCAAGACCTACACGGCCTTTCAGATTATCTGGCGCCTATGGAAGGCGGGCCGCAAGAAACGCATATTGTTCCTCGCCGATCGCAACGTGCTGATCGACCAGACAATGGTGAACGACTTTCGCCCCTTCGGAGCGGCGATGGCGAAACTATCGACCAACGCGAAAACCATCGAGCGACAGGACGGCACCACGGTCGACTTGGCACTGGCTCTCGACAAGAAGCGGCGGGTCGACACCGCCTTCGAAGTCTATCTCGGGCTCTATCAGGCAATCACCGGTCCGGAGGAGCGGCAGAAGCTGTTCAAGGAGTTCTCGCCCGGCTTCTTCGACCTGATCGTGATCGACGAATGCCATCGCGGCAGCGCGGCCGAGGATTCGGCCTGGCGGGAAATCCTCGCCCATTTCTCGAGCGCGACGCAGATCGGCATGACAGCCACGCCGAAGGAAACCGAATACGTCTCCAACACCGACTATTTCGGCAAGCCAGTTTTCACCTATTCGCTGAAGCAGGGGATCAGCGACGGCTTCCTGGCACCTTACAAGGTCATCAAGGTTCATATCGACCGGGACGTGGAAGGCTATCGCCCGGAACTAGGCCAGCTCGACCGCGATGGCAACGAGGTCGAGGACCGCATCTACAACGCCAAGGATTTCGACCGGCACACCGTGCTCGACGACCGGACGGTGCTGACCGCGAAAAAGATCACCGAGTTCCTGAAGGAAAGTGGCGACCGCTTCCAGAAGACCATCGTGTTCTGCGTCGATGAGGAACACGCGGCGCGGATGCGGCAGGCGCTCGT
>JBKJTB010000437.1:0-9474 GCA_046594305.1 Devosia sp.
GCTCGAACCCGGCAGTCAGCGAAGTGGAGATCAACCCGCTGCTGGTCCGCGAGACCGGGGCCGGAGCGGTGGCCCTCGATGCTTTGTTCATCGGAGGAGACGGGCGGTGACCCAAGTCCGTGCATACGACAAGCTGGAACTTCTCGTCGATGGCGACTGGCTGGGCGCCGAGGGACGGGTCACCGAGGATGTGATCAACCCGGCGACCGGCGAAGCGGTCGGTGCGCTGCCGCATGCGAGTCAGGCCGACCTCGATCGCGCCGTGGCGGCGGCCAATCGCGCCTTCAAGACCTGGCGCGCGGTCTCGGCCTATGACCGGGCGAAGATCCTACGCCGTGGCGCCGACCTCATCCGCGAGCGCATCGAGGCGATGGCCGTGCAGATGACCATCGAACAGGGCAAGCCCCTCGCCGAGTCACGGATCGAACTCTTGTCGGCTGCCGATATCATCGATTGGACCGCCGACGAGGGCCGCCGCTCCTATGGCCGTATCGTCCCGTCGCGGTCGCCCGGCATGCGCTGGCTGGTGACCCGCGAGCCGGTGGGTCCTGTCGCCGGTTTCTCGCCCTGGAAATTTCCCTGCCCTGATCCCGACGCGCAAGATTTCTGCGGCGCTGGCCACGGGCTGCACGATGGTGATCAAGCCATCGGAAGAAGTGCCGGCGACGGTCTTGGCCATTGCCCGCGCGCTGCAGGATGCCGGTCTGCCGAAGGGCGTGCTCAACGTCGTGCACGGGGTACCGTCGGAGGTATCCGAGCATTTGATCGCGGCGGACGGCATCCGCAAGGTGACCTTCACCGGATCAACTGCGGTCGGCCAGAAGCTTGCAGCTCTCGCCGCACAGAATGGCGCCAAGCGCGTAACGATGGAGCTCGGCGGGCACGCGCCCGTCCTCGTCTTCGCCGACGCCGACATCGATATGGCGGCGAAGACGATCGCGGCGGCAAAATTCCGCAATGCGGGACAAGTCTGCATTTCGCCGACGCGCTTCTATGTCGAGGAGAGCGTCTACGACCAGTTCGTCGATGCGTTCACCCAGGCCGCTTCGGCCATCCGGATCGGCGATGGCCTCGATCCGGGCAGCACCATGGGGCCGCTGGTCAGCGGCCGGCGAATTGCCGCGATGCAGCACTTTGTCGAAGATGCGGTGGCGCAGGGTGCCGAGCTCCGGACGGGCGGCGAGAGCAGCGGCAATCGCGGCTATTTCTATCAGCCTACCGTGCTCGCCAATGTGCCGCCGACGGCTCTCGTGATGAACCAGGAGCCCTTCGGCCCGATCGCCGCCATGGCGCACTTCAGCGGCTTCGACGAAGCCATCACGCAGGCGAACCGCCTGCCCTATGGACTCGCGGCCTATGTGTTCACCACCAGCAGCCGCACGGCAAACGACGCGGCAGACGCGCTCGAGTGCGGCATGGTGGGCGTCAACAACAGCACGATCGCCATGGCTGAAACGCCGTTCGGCGGCGTCAAGCACAGCGGCTATGGCAGCGAGGGGGGAAGCGAAGGCCTCGATGCCTACCTGACGACCAAGCTGATCAGCCAGTCGTGATACCGGTCAGGGACTTCTGAGAGCATGGACTTCACCTATTCGAGGCAGCAGACCGAGCTCCGGGAGTCCACCAACTCTTTCCTCTCCGCGGCGCACCCATTCAGCCGCCACAGGCAGACGGTGAGCAGCGGGACCGGTATCGACCCCGAGATCTGGAAGAGCTTTGCGGCGCAGGGTTGGCTGGCGCTGCCGTTCGAAAAGCGGAACGGTGGTCACGGCGGCGGACAGATCGAGGTGTCGTTGCTGGCCGAAGCGATGGGGCGCGCGCTGGTCATCGAGCCCTATGTGGGCAGCGTCATCCTGGCGGGTGGACTCGCCGAGAGACTGGGGGACGAGGCGCAGCGGCTGCGCATCCTTGGTCCGCTCATCGCGGGCACGGCACGCCCCGCGCTGGCGCATTACGAACAGGTGGACGCCCTTAGCCCGGTGGTGGCAGCTACCGCGACGCGCGATGGCGACAGCTACACCCTGTCGGGCCACAAGGTGCTCGTGCTCGGCGGTCCCGGCGCCGACATCTATCTTGTCTCCGCAAGGATAGCCGACCGCGACGGCGCTATCGGTGTCTTCATCGTGCCGTCGAACTCTCCGGGACTGGCTACGACGGACTATTTGCTGGTGGATGGGAGCCGGGCATCGGACCTTCGGCTGGTCGATGTGCGCGTCGCGGCCGGCGATCTGCTTGCCGATGTCACAGCCTCGAGCGCCGAAATCGAGCGTGCCTACGACCGGGCGATCGCCACTCTGGCGGCGGACGCGGTGGGGGCGATGGAGGCGCTGCTCGAGGCGACGGTCAGCCACACGAAAACGCGCATCCAGTTCGACAAGCCGCTGTCGAGTTTTCAGGCGCTGCGTCATCGCATGGCCGAGATGGCGGTCAAGTGTCACGAGGCGCGTGCCAGTGCGCTGCTGGCGACACTGAGCACGGAGCTGGATGGCGCGCGCCGGACCCGCGGCATCGCCGGCGCCAAAGCCAAGATCGGTCGCGCCTCGCGCCATGTGGCGCAGGAGGCGATCCAGATCCACGGCGCCCTTGGCGTGTCCGAGGAGAGCCCGGTGGGCGCCTGGTTCAAGCGCCTCTATTTGTTCGAGACGCTGTTCGGAACGACCGCGCAGCACCTCGCCCGCTACGCCGCGTTGATGAAGGAGCCGGGCGAGTCGTCGGCCTCCCTGCTGCGCTGATTTCACCGATCTGGAAGGTTACGCGATGGACATGACACTGAGCGACGAGGATCGGGTGTTCCGCGACGCGGTGCGCGCGTTTCTCGATGAGGCACTCGACTCCGATATCCGCCGGGCCGAGCGGCTCCATCCCGGCTTTCTCAGCGACATCGATATTGCCCGCCGATGGCAGGGCAAGCTCCATGAGAACGGCTGGGTCGCGCCCGGCTGGCCCAAACAGTTTGGTGGAACAGGCTGGACGATCAGCCAGCGCTACATCTTCGACCAGGAGTGTGAGCGCGCGGGCGAGCCGCACATTCGCGGCGCAGGCATCAGAATGCTTGCCCCGGTGCTCATGCACTACGGCACGGACGCGCAGCAATCGTACCATTTGCCGCGCATTCTGTCTGGGGAGCACATCTGGGCCCAGGGATATTCGGAACCCGGGGCCGGCTCGGATCTCGCCTCGCTGTCGATGCAGGCGGTGGCCGATGGGGATGACTACATTCTCAACGGTAGCAAGATGTGGACGTCATTCGCGCACAAGGCCGACTGGATGTTCGCCCTGGTGCGGACCAGCAGCGAGGAGGTCAAGCAGCGCGGCATCACCTTCCTGGTCATCGATATGCAGACGCCGGGAATTACAGTCCGGCCAATCCGGGCGTTCTGTGGTACGCACGAGTACAATCAGGTCTATTTCGACAATGTGCGCGTGCCGCTGGGCAACCGCATTGGCGATGCGGGCCAAGGTTGGGACATCGCGAAGTATCTGCTCGAATTCGAGCGCGGCTCGGCGTTTGCCGGCGGGATGTTGCGCGGCATGCTGACACGGCTGTGCGACCAGCTGCGAATGGCGAGTCCCGATGGCTCAAGGCGCATCGACGATCCGCTCGTGGCGGCACGGCTCGCCGAGATTGGTACAGACATCGACGCGATAGAAGTCCTCGAACTCTCCATCATGTCGAAGCTGGAGGCCGGGGGAAGTCCCGGTGCCGTTCCGGCCTCGATCATGAAGATCGAGCGGAGCCGGATCAGGCAGGCCATTGCGGAACTCACGGCCACGAGCCTCGGCACAGCAACGCTTCGATGGGAGCCGCATCGTCCGCTGCACGACCTGCCGAAGGAAGCTCACTCCGACGAGGTCACCAAGGTGGCCGCCGCGGCCTATTTCAACTCGCGCTCGCAGACGATCTTCGGCGGCACGACCGAGATGCAGCTCGAGATCATCGCGCGGCAGCTCCTGTCGTAGCGCCGTCAATAGAGGTGGCAGCGCACCATATAGTTGGGTGACACTTCCTTGTAGGCTGGCGCCTCCGTCGAACAGCGCGGCATGGCCACCGGACATCTCGTGTGGAAGCGGCAGCCGCTCGGCGGATTGATTGGCGAGGGGGTTTCGCCGACGAGCACAATCTCTTCCTGCACAGCGTCCGGATGGGCCGAAAGCGACGCTGACATCAGCGCCTGGGTGTAGGGATGGAGGGCCTTGTCGAACAGCTCCTCGGTCTCAGCATATTCGACGATCTGCCCCAGATACATCACCATCGTCTGGTGTGCCATGTAGCGCACGGTCGCCAGATTATGCGCGATCAACAGATAGGCGACGCCGGTTTCCTCCTGCAGTTCCTTGAGCAGATTCATCACCTGGGCGCGGACCGATACATCGAGTGCCGATACCGGCTCGTCGAGCACGATAAGTTTCGGCCGCGAGGCCAGGGCCGAGGCCAGCGCGATGCGCTGCCGCTGGCCGCCGCTGAACTCGTGCGGATAGCGGTTGCCCATCGCCGGATTGAGTCCGACCTGGTTCATCACTTCGGCCACCCGCGCATCGACCTCGGCGCGGCTCACCTTGTGGTTGGCGACCAGTGCTTCGCAGATGATGTCGCGCACCCGCATGCGCGGATTGAGCGAGGCCCACGGGTCCTGGAACACGGCCTGCACCGAACTGCGGAAGTCCTTCAACTCGTCGCCCGCCAGCGTATTGATGTCCTGGTCGCCCTCGATGAGGATAGCGCCCGAGGTCGGCCGCTCAAGACGGAGCATCAGGCGGCTGGTCGTCGTCTTGCCGCAGCCCGACTCGCCGACCAACCCCAGCGTCTCGCCGTGCTTGATGGAGAAGCTGATGCCGTCGACGGCACGCACCCGGCCGATTTCGGTCATCAGCAGCACGCCCTTGGCGATCGGGAAGTGCTTGACCAGATTGTCGACGCGGATCAGGGGTTCGGCCAAGACGGATCGTGCCTCCAGCAAGCGGCGACATGCGCCTCGTTCATGACGAAAGATGGCGGATATTGCGTGCTGCACACCGGCTGTGCGTATTGGCAGCGCGGCGCGAAGCGGCAGCCCGGCGGGAGATTGGACAGCGCCGGCGGCTGGCCCTCGATCGACACCAGCCGCTCGACCCTGTCCTCGATGCGCGGCACAGAGGCGAGGAGTGCCTGGGTGTAGGGATGCGCGGGGCGGTTGAAGATGTCGCGGACCGAACCCTGTTCCACAATGCGGCCCGCATACATGACCGCCACACGATCGCACATGCGCGCGACGACGCCGAAATCGTGGGTGATGAAAATGATCGCCATACCGGTCTGCTTCTGCAGATCGCGCAGCAGCTTCAGGTACTGCAACTGGATGGTGACATCGAGGGCCGTCGTCGGTTCGTCGGCAATGACCAGTTGCGGCGAGCCGGCAATGGCAATGGCGCCGACGACGCGCTGCTTCATGCCGCCACTCATCTGGTGAGGGTAGTCGTTCAGCCGGCTCTCGGGCGCGGCGACGTTGAAGCGCCGCAGCAGCTCGATGGCCTTTTGCTTGAGATTGTCGCGGTGGCCGCCAACCTTGAGCGCTTCGATCAGCTGGTTGCCGACGGTGTAGACCGGATTGAGGGAGGTCTGCGGGTCCTGCAGGATCATCGAGATCTGCCGGCCCCGAATGCCGCTCATCTCGCGATCGCTCTTGCCGACCATATCAACGCCGTTGAGCACGATTTCGCCGGAGACAATGCGGGCCGCCGGCCTGGGCAGAAGCTTCATCAGCGACAGCGACGTCATGGTCTTGCCCGAGCCGGACTCGCCGACAATGCCCAGCGTCTCGCCGCGGCGGACCTGAAAGCTGACGCCGTCGACGACCTTGACTATACCCTTCGAGGTCTCGATGTGGGTCCTGAGATCCCTCACATCCAGAACGATGTCGTTGGGCGTGGCAGTGGCAAGCATCGTCACAGATTCCTCAGCTTCGGATCGAGCCTGTCGCGGAGCCAGTCGCCGAACAGATTCATCGACAGCACGGTGAGCAGGATCGCAAAACCGGGGAAGAGCGCGACCCACCAGGCTTCGACAATCAGCTCGCGACCGTCCGCCACCATCAAGCCCCAGGCCGGAGTCGGACGCGGAATGCCGATGCCGAGAAAGCTCATCGTCGCCTCGAGCAGGATCACCTGCCCGACTTCGAGCGTCGCGATCACGATCACCGTGTTCATCACGTTGGGGAGGATGTGGCGCAGCAGGATCAGCGGTGTCGAGACTCCCGAGATCCTGGCGCGGGCCACGAATTCGCGATTGCGGATGGCGAGCGCCTCGCCGCGGATGAGGCGCGCATAGCGGTTCCAGTAGACGAGGCTGATCACGACGATCACGGTGACGAAGCCTGAGCCGAGCACCACTGAAAGCACCAGCGCGAGAATGATGGTGGGGATGGCTTCGCTGATGTCGACCATGCGCATGATGATGTGGTCCCACCAGCCGCCGAGATAGCCCGCGAGCAGCCCTAGCGTGGTACCGACGAGCGCCGAAAAGAAGATGCAGATCGAGGCGACGACCAGCGAGACCCGCGCGCCGTAGATGATGCGGCTCAGCATATCGCGGCCGACCTTGTCGGTCCCGAGCACATGCATCCAATCACCGCCCGGCGAGAGCACGACACCATTCATCTCCAGCGGGCCAACCCAAGCCGGAGGCAAAAGGCGTGAACTCAAGCTGCCGAAATTGGGGTCGTGCACAAAGGGCAGCGTCGCCTGCAGCAGGTCGGCGAACAGCGCCGGGAGGATCAGGACGATCAGCAGGATAAAGCCGGCAATCACCGGATAGCGCCGCCACCGGCGACGCCAGTTCGCAAAGCGTGACGGCTGCTCCGTTGTCGGGTCCGTGGCCCGTTCCGAATTCACCGCAACCACCGGATCATTTGCCATACTGAATTCGGGGGTCGAGGTAAGCATAGAGGATGTCGACGATCAGGCTGGAGAGGAGATAGAGCAGCGTGAAGAAGATCACGATGGTCTGGACGACGATGATGTCGCGGGCGCGGACCGCCTCGACGGCAAGCATGCCGACACCGGGCCAGGCGAAAACGGTCTCGATGACAACCGAACCCGAGATCCAGCCGGCGATGATCATGCCGAAATAGGTGAGCGGCGCCATCGCGGCGTTGCGCAGCGCGTGCTTCCAGATGACCTTCCATTCGGGAAGGCCTTTGATCCGGGCGAGCTTTACATATTCGGTGTCGAGCACATCGAGCATTGCCGAGCGGGTGATGCGGGCGACGGCTGCGACCTGGAACACACCGAGCGCGATGGCCGGCATGACGACATGCGCCAGGGTTCCCCGGCCGAACGAGGGCAGCCAGCCCAAATTCACCGAGAACAGCCAGATCAGCATCGTGCCGAGCCAGAACGAGGGCATGGCCTGGCCCAGCAGCGCGAACATCTGCGCGGCGCGGTCGATGATCGTGTTCTTGTTGACCGCCGAGATGACACCAATCGACAGGCCGATGGTCGAGGCGACGATCAGGGCGATCCAGGCAAGCTCAAGCGTCGCGGGCAGTCGCTGGCCGAGGAGTTGCAGCACGGGCTGGCGCCATTAGAGTGAGACGCCGAAATTGCCCTGCAGCAGATTCCACATGTAGCTAAAATATTGCTCGACCAGCGGGCGATCGAGCCCCCATTGCGCACGCAGAATCGCGCGATCCTGATCGGTCGCTTCGAGGGGGAGCATCGTGTCCATGGGATCGCCGGTGAGGCGGACCAGAATGAAGATGATGATGCTGACGGCGACGAGAGCGATGAGCGCATGAAACAGGCGCATCAGGATATATCGTTGCATCGACTCCACCTACCCTTGTGCCGCAACGCCGATTGCTTGAGCCAATGCGACCACGGGCGACTTTAGTGCCGCCCGCCGCGCAACGCTCGTTAATTGTCTGAGACGCCGGACCTGCTCCGCGGCTGCGGAGGCGGTCGCGCGGGATTGCTTCCCGCGCGCCATTGACACAGTCGCGCTTCGCTAAGCGCGCTTGGTGTATTCGTGACCGACCGACGCGCCATAGGCGCCGATGTCGGCCTTGTACTCAGCCACGACCGCCGGGTCGACGGCGACTTCGGCCGACACATAGATCAGCGGAATGCTGCCGTGCTGGTCGTGCAGGAACTGGCCCACTTCCTTGATGATCTGCGAGCGCTCCGCGGGGTCGACGCTGACATAGAAGCGCTCGAGCCGTTCCTCGATGTAGGGGTCCTCGAAGAAACCGTAGACGCCCTTGGAGTAGAAATAGTCCATCGCCTGGAACAGTGGCTTGGTCGCCTGACGGTTGCTGAACAGCTTGTTCTTGAGACCGCGTGAGCGCTGCAGCGCATTCTGGTCGCTGACTTCGAGCTGCACGAGCGTGGGACGCAGGCCGATCGCAGTGAAGTAGATCGACATGGCCTCGACCACCGACGGGATTTCGGGAAAGCCGGGCGGCGAAACGACCGTCATTTCGAAGTCGAAGCCGTTCGGGTAGCCCGCCTCGACCAGCAATGCCTTGGCGCGCTCGGGATCGAACGCATAAGGCTGCCACTCCGGATTCCATTCGGGGTCGGTGTCCTGGAAGGCATCGACGATCGCGATCTTGCCGCGGCCATTGAAGAGCTGCTGATTGATCTCTTCGCGGTTGACGGCAATGTTCATTGCTTCGCGCACCAGCTTGTTGGTCAGCGGGCTGGCGTCGGGCTTGCCGATCTCGGAGATGAAATTGCCGCCGAAACGGGCCGCGATGATCGCCGGTGAACCGGTGCTGGCCACGATCTGCTTGCCACGGGCGAGAGCCTGGTTCTGGACGGCGCGCGGAATCTCGGCGATGTGGATTTCACCCGTGAGGAGCGCGGCGAGGCGCGTGGTGGCTTCCGGCATATAGAGCAGCTGCAGCTCTTCGAATTCCGGCGTCTGGCGCCAGTGATTTTCGATGCGGGAATAGAGGATGTACTCGCCTTCGCGGAACTCGACGAAACGGAACGGACCGGTGCCGACCGGCTCCTTGATGAAGCGTTCCTCGCCGACATTGTCCCAGTGATCCTTGCTGTAGATCAGGAAGGCCTGGGTCAGGAAGTACGGCATCTCGGGCTCGGCGACATCGAGATTGAGCACCGGTTCGTAGTCGCTCTTGACGTCGATCGAGGTGATCTTGCGGAACACGCCGGCGGTCGAAACGCGCGACTCCGGGGCGACCGTGATCTCCCAGCTGAACACGACGTCCTTGGCGGTGAACTTGCCGCCGTGGTGGAACGTCACGTCGTCGCGCAGCTGCAGGGTCCAGGTCTTGCCATCGGGCGACATGGCCCATGATTTGGCGAGCATGGGGACAATCTCGAGCGTCTCGCGATCGCGCATCATCAGCATTTCGTACATCGGCTGCAGCGGACCGGTGCCAGCGTTTTCCGCGAGGAAGCCCACGGTCACCTGCGACGCCGGCGGCGTCAGGCCGACCTTGAGGCGCGTGACAGGCGTCCCCTGCCCCCAGG
>JBKJTB010000113.1:0-3238 GCA_046594305.1 Devosia sp.
CGCCGACGACCTGGAGGTCCGGGTTCTGCTCCTTCAGGAAGCGCGCCGTGCCCGAGATCGTCCCGCCGGTCCCCGCGCCGGCGATGTAGTGCGTGATGCGGCCGTCGGTCTGGTCCCACAGCTCGGGCCCGGTCGTCTGGTAGTGCGCGAGCGCGTTGGCCGGGTGGTCGTACTGGTTGGGGTAGAACGCGCCGGGGATCTCCTCGCTCAGCCGGCGGGCGACCGAGTAGTACGAGCGCGGGTCGTCCGGGGCGACGTTGGTCGGGCAGACGATGACCTCGGCGCCGAGCGCGCGCAGGACGTCGGCCTTCTCGGGGCTCTGCTTGTCGGTCGTGGTAAAGATGCAGCGGTAGCCCTTGGCGATGGCCGCGATGGCGAGGCCGGCGCCAGTGTTGCCGGACGTCCCCTCGACGATCGTCCCGCCGGGCTTGAGCAGGCCCTTGTCGACGGCGTCGCGGATAATGAACAGCGCCGCGCGATCCTTCACCGATTGGCCGGGGTTGAGAAACTCCGCCTTGCCCCAGATGTCGCAGCCCGTCTCCTCCGAGGCCCGCTTGAGGCGGATGAGTGGGGTGTTGCCGATGGCGGAAGTGATGTCGCGATGCTTTGTCATGCGGCATTTCTATGGATGCGGCGTGCGCCGGACAAGCGCCAAACCCCGAAACGGTAAGGGATTTCTGCCCAATGGCCGTGGTGGGAACGGCCTCCTGCAAACCCGGCCTTCGGCGCGTATTAGCTTGCCCGGGTCAGAGCGCCTTGAACGCCGCCAGTGCCCGCTCGCGGGACGTCTTAAGGTCGACGATCGGCTCCCGGGGTTCGGGCGCCCAGCGCTGCACAAACGCTCCGTCCGGGTCGAACTTCTCGGCCTGAGTGTTCGGATTGAAGATACGGAAATAGGGCGCCGCGTCGTTTCCGCAGCCTGCCACCCACTGCCAGTTGCCGGGGTTACTGCCGGCGTCGGCGTCGACCAGGCAGTCCCAGAACCACTGCTCGCCCAGCCGCCAGTCGAGCAGCAAATTCTTCGTCAGCAGCGAGGCGGTGAGCATCCGCACCCGGTTCTGCATGAACCCGGTCTCCCACAGCTCCCGCATGCCGGCATCGACGATGGCGATCCCGGTTTCGCCACGCTGCCAGGCCCCCAGATCCGTCTCCGACCGCCGCCATTTGAGTTTGCCGAATTTCTGCTGCATCGGCACGGTCGCAATGTCGGGGCGGTGGTAGAGCTGGTGGATGTTGAAGTCCCGCCACGCCAGTTCCATCAGGAACTTCTGCACGGCGCTGGCTTTGGTCGGTTCGCGCAGCGCCAGCGCACTCGCCGCATGCCAGACCTGCCGGGCGCTGATTTCACCGAACGCGAGATGCTGCGACAGCTTCGACGTCGCCTCCCTAGCCGGGTAATCGCGGCCCTCGGGATAACCCTCGATCTGCTCCAGGAAATCGTGCAGCCGCTCTCTCGCGACCGCCTCGCCGATCTTCCAGTATTGAGTCAGCTTCCCGGTCCAAGGCGCGGGGCGATAATCGCGATCGACCGGCGGAGACCGGATTGCCTCGCCCTGCCGCGATGCGCGCTGCGGGGCAGGGATGTCGCGCTCCCGCAGCGAATTCCAGAATGGCGTGTAGACCGCATAGGGCCCGCCGGTCTTGGTGGCGATGTCGAACGGCTCGACCAGCACATTTCCCGAGAAACTCTGAGCCTCGATCCCACCGGCCTTCAACTCCGCCTTGATCGTCGCATCCGCCTCGCGCTCCGCGGGGCCATACCGCCGGTTCCAGAACACCGCGCCTGCCTTGTGCTCCTTGACCGCGTCAAGGATCGACCCACGCACCGTCTCCAGCCGGATGCCGATGTCCGCCAGCCCCTCCGCCAGTGCGTTGAGGCTGCCGTTGAGCCACCAGCGCGACGCCGCGCCGCGCGCCCGCAGCGATGCGTCGGTCTCCTCGACATAGATAGCGATCACCCGCCCGCGCGCCATTCCCGCCGCCAGCGCCGGGTTGTCGGCGATCCTCAGGTCGTTCCGGAGCCAGACCAGCGTCGTTTCGGCCATGAAATGCTTTTTCCTTTTGCGCGGCGTCGACCGCGCCCTGTTTCTGCCCAGCTACCGAACGGGCCAAAGTCGCGCCCCGTTTCCTCTGATACGGGAAATCCACCGGAAGAGTTGACTCACCACAGCCGGCCCACCGCCTTGCAGGACGGCAGGCGAAAGCGTATTTCGCGCGGCAAATAACGTGAAGTTCCTTGCCCTTATGACCGACGCCAAAAGTCTCAGCCACCTCAAGGCCCTCGAATCCGAGAGCATCGAAATCTTCCGGGAAGTGGCGGCCAGTTTTGAGCGGCCGGTGATGATGTATTCGATCGGCAAGGATTCCTCGGTCCTGCTGCATCTCGCCCGCAAGGCCTTCTTCCCCTCGCGCATCCCGTTCCCGCTGCTCCACATCGACACGACGTGGAAGTTCAAGGAAATGATCGCCTTCCGCGACCGGATGGCGCGCGAGCATGGTTTTGAGCTCAAGGTGCATACTAACCCCGAGGGGCTGGCCAACAACGTCAATCCGTTCGACCATGGCTCGTCGCGCTACACCGACATCATGAAGACGCAGGCGCTGCGGCAGGCGCTCAATGCCGGCAAATACGACGCCGCGATCGGCGGCGCTCGCCGCGACGAGGAGAAATCCCGCGCCAAGGAGCGCATCTTCTCGCACCGCAACGCCCAGCACGCCTGGGACCCCAAGAACCAGCGCCCGGAACTCTGGCGCATCTTCAACACCCGCCTCGCCCCCGGCGAATCGATGCGCGTCTTCCCGATTAGCAACTGGACCGAGCTCGACATCTGGACCTACATCTATTCCGAGAAGATCGAGATCCCGCCGCTCTACTTCGCCAAGACGCGTCCGGTGGTCGAGCGTTCCGGCACGCTGATCATGATCGACGACGACCGCTTCCGTTTCGAGCCCGGCGAAAAACCGCACGACGAGATGGTCCGCTTCCGCACCCTCGGCTGCTACCCGCTGACCGGCGCGATCCCGTCCACGGCCTCCGATCTGCCCTCGATCATCATGGAGATGCAGGCCTCCCGTACCTCCGAGCGCGAAGGCCGGCTGATCGACAGCGATAGTGCCGGCCCGATGGAGAAGAAAAAGCAGGAGGGCTATTTCTGATGAACGCCTCCGCGCCCATCCGCACTGCCGATACGGATCTCGACCTCTGGCTTGCCCAGCAGGCCCTTGCTGGTCTGCTGGG
>JBKJTB010000202.1:0-4792 GCA_046594305.1 Devosia sp.
CTCATGATAAGTGACAGCGTCCATCAATTACTTGACAGTGTCAACTATATCGCTGCTTCAGCACGCCATAAACCGAGCGGATACCCTGATCCGTCCCGCCGAACGGCCGCCCCGGTCGCGGCTCGGGCGCCCAGCCATAGATATCGAGATGCACCCAGGCCTTGGCGTTGCGCACGAAACGCTTGAGGAACATCGCCGCGGTGATCGACCCCGCAAACGGCGTCGAGCCGGCGTTGTTCATGTCGGCGATCTTGGAGTTCATCATCTGGTCGTATGGCGCCCACAGCGGCATCTGCCAGAGCGGATCGTCGGCCGCGAGGCCCGCCGCCATCAGCTCGCGGGCCAATGCATCGTCCGTCGAATAGAGCGGCAGCAGGTCGGGGCCGAGCGCCGTCCGCGCCGCGCCGGTGAGCGTCGCGATGTCGAGGAGCAGTTCCGGCGTCTCCTCGTCCGCAAGCGTCAGCGCATCGCCAAGAATGAGCCGGCCCTCGGCATCCGTGTTGCCGATCTCGACCGTCTGCCCGGAGCGCGAGGGCAGCACGTCGCCCGGCCGAAAGGCCTCATCGGAGATTGAATTCTCGACGATCGGGATCAGCACGCGGAGCCGAACCTTGAGCTTGGCGTCAATGATCGCATGGGCGAGCCCGAGCACGTTCGCTGCCCCGCCCATGTCCTTCTTCATCAGCAGCATGCCGGACGACGGCTTGATGTCGAGGCCACCGGTATCGAAGGTGACACCCTTGCCGACCAGCGTGATCTTCGGATCGCCGGCGCGGCCCCAGGTCATGTCCATCAGCCGCGGTGGCTCGGCGCCGGCGCGGCCGACGGCATGGATCATCGGGAAATTCTGCTTCAGCAGATCGTCACCGACGATGGCCTTGAGCTTCATCTTGTGGCGCGCCGCGAAGGCGCGAATCTCGCGATCGAAGGCATTGGGTCCGAGATCATTGGCCGGGGTGTTGATGAGGTCACGGGCGAGATAAGCGGCATCAGTCAGGCGCGTCACATTCGCGGCGTCGGCACCGGTCGGCATCACCAGTTCGGGCGCGTCCTTCTGCGTCTTGTAGCGACCGAAGCGATAGGCGCCGAGCCGAAAGCCGAGCGCCGCATAGGTCGGATCGTCGATCGCTCCCTCGAGCCGATACCGGCCGCCTTCGAGACTCGCGGCCGCCATGCCAGTCAGCAGCACCGGTCGTCCGGCTTTGGAACCGGTACCGAAGAGATAGCCTCCAAGACCGCCACTGTCCGCTGGCAGCGGAGACAGTTTGCCCCGCTGGCCGGTGAAGCCAATTCCCGCTGCCCACTGGGTCTGAGCTTTGCTGAGTCCCGCCGCCTTCAATGCTCCTTCCTCGACAAGAATGAGAAGCAGGGTTTTGGGCTGAGCCATGACGACACCGGTACGGGGATGGAAGGGTGCCGCATCTTAACCGCCCATTAGGGTTAATCAATTATTGCTCGGCGTTGGCGCACAGCCGGCGCCGAACGACTGTGAGTGCGTCAAGTGCGCGTCTATCCTGCTCTGAAATCGCTGCGCACCCTTATGCTCTGCGGCGTTGCCGTGGTTGCCCTCAGCGCCTGCGCCTCCAATCGCGCCAGCATGTCGCAGCCGGACTTTTCCGGCCAGTCGGCCAGCGCATCGCAGCAAACCCTCGGCGAGTTGGCGGCGCGATACAAGGCGCGGCCAAAGGACAAAGTCACGATCATTTACTATGCGGCCGCCCTCCGCGCTGCCGGTCAGGCCGACCAGGCAGTGAGCGTGCTCGAGGCCGGGATCACCGTGTACGGCAAGGACCTCGACCTCAAGATCGCTTACGCCAAGGCGCTCACCGCGGCCGGCCGCTTCAGCCAGGCGTTGAATGTCGCCGACGATGCCATCAATCCGGCATCGCCGGATTGGAACGCGCTTCTGGTCAAGGGTGCGATCCTCGATCAGAATGGCAAGAATGCCGAGGCACGTGCGCTTTACACCCAGGCGCTGCTGATTGCGCCCAGTGAGGCATCGCTCGAGGCCAATCTGGGTCTCTCGTTTGCAATGACCAACGAACTCGACAAGGCCGAACAACATCTGCGTAAGGCCACGGCGATGCGGGGGGCCAACAGTCAGGTCCGGCAGAACCTTGCGCTCGTTATCGGCCTGCAGGGCCGCTTCGACGAATGCCGTGCGATGTTTGCGAAGGATCTGCCGGCCGATCAGGTCGAGGCCAACATGGCCTACATTCGCGCTCTGCTCACGCAGCAGAACCGGTGGGACCTGATCAAGGGCGACAACTGACGCGAGGCGTCATCCCGCAATAGCAGAACCCAGACTGCGCCTGTGCTTCGCTTATCGCTTAACCACTGAACGCGCTGAACGAGCCCTGCCCGATCATCTTGATGATCGCGGGTGCGATGATGACGATGAACAGCACCGGCAGGAAGAAGATGATCAGCGGAACTGTCAGCTTCGGCGGCAGTGAGGCGGCCTTCTTTTCGGCTTCCATCATGCGCGTCTCGCGGCCTTCCTCGGCCATCACGCGCAGCGAGGTGCCGACGCTCGTGCCGTAGCGGTCCGCCTGGATCAAGGAAGTCATCACCGACTTCACGAGGTCGAGGCCCGTGCGCTTGCCGAAATTGTCGTAGGCGCGCGTGCGGTCCTCGAGGAAGCTCAGTTCCGCCGTGGTGAGCGTGATCTCTTCGGCGAGCTCGGGGCTTTGCATCCCGATCTCCTTGGCGACGCGTTTGAAGGCGTGCTCGACCGACATGCCGGCCTCGACACACAGCAGCATCAGATCGAGCGCATCCGGCCACGCGCGGCGGATCGAGAACTGGCGCTTAGTGGTGCGATTGCGCAGCCAGAGCGTAGGCAGATAGGCACCGATGAGGCCGATGAACACAGCATAGATGGCGTTGAGATAGGCGGGCTTGTCGGCAAAGATCGTGAACTGCAGATAGACGAAGGCCACGACGAACAGGAAGAAGGGGGTCACGAACCGCGCGAACACATAGGCGTTGAGGGGCCCCTGGCCGCGCAGGCCCGCGCGCGCCAGTGCATCGCCGGTGTTCTCGTCGGCAAAAGCCTTCTGCAGCGAGAAGCGCTCCACGACGTTCTGGATAGACTGCTTGCCAGTCCCGCGTCGGATCGAACGGGACTGTTCCGCTGGCTCGTTCCCCCTGCCTCGGAGGCGCGCCATTTCCTCAGCCCGCATCTTCTCACGCTCGAGCGCCACGCGCTTGATGCGCTGCTTCACGGTCACGCCGCCGCGGCCGAGGAAGGTAAAGCCAAGCGTGAAAACAACGGCCGCAGCCGAGATCGCCGCCAATGCGGCGATCAGGAAGTCACGGGTCATCAATGCTTCAATCGCGCCCATGCCTGCCTCAGAAGTCGAAGGAAACCATCTTGGCCATGATCCAGACGCCGAACGTCATCATGATGGCCGCGATGCCCAGCCAGATCAGGCCGAGGGTGGTGGTGAACATGGGGACCATGTAGCTGGGTGTGGTCAGCGTCACGAGCAGGCCCACGATGAAGGGCAGCGAACCGATGATGCCTGCGGAGGCTTTGGCTTCCGACGACATCGCCTTGATCTTCTGCTTCATCTTCTTGCGGTTGCGCAGCACGCGCGCCAAATTGCCCAGCGCTTCGCTGAGGTTGCCACCCGCCTGCTGCTGGACGGTGATAACGACGACGAAGAAGTTCACTTCAGGCAGCGGCATGCGATCGAACAGGGTCTGGATCGCCTCGGAGGTCGATTTACCCATGGTCTGCTGGTCGAGAACCTTCTGGAATTCCGACTTGATCGGCTCCTTGGCCTCCTTGGCGACGAGGCGCATGGAATCGTTGAGCGGCAGGCCCGACTTCACACCGCGCACGATGGCTTCCACCGCGTTGGGTAGTTCGTCGAGATAGGCAGCCTGGTGCTTCTTGCGCCGCCGTCCCATCCAGAACTTCGGCAGCAGATACCCACCGGCAGCGCCGAAGATCAGTGCGAAGTACCATTCGACCTGCAACACGACGCAGACGATTGCCAGCACGACGCCGACGATGATCTGGTTGCGGATCCAGTCGCGTGCCAGGATCTTCATGCCCGACTGATAGAGCTGATCCTGCAGTGGCACGCGGCGCTTGGCCTTGCCGAGCGCATCATTCTGCGCTTTGAGCGTGTCTTGGATCTGCTTGCGCCGGCCGTCGGTCTTGCGCGCCACATCGGCATTGCGGCGATTGGCCTGGATGTCGCCCTGCAGCGCCTTGATCCGCTTGTCGGCGCGATTGGAAGAACCGGCGAGCGCCGGCACGAGCGCGAAACCGGCCGCCCCAACGCCGACAATGGCCAACAACGCGTAGAGCAGGATTTCCATACCGATACTCGTACTCAGCTATTAAGCAGGGTGTGCTGCTCGAGGTTCGACTTCTCCAGCGCCTCGACCAGATTGGCTTCCTCGTTGAAGTATTTGGCGCGCTCGGTGAACTGCGGCTTGGTGATGCCCGTCGAGCGGTGCTGACCCATCAGATTGCCGTTCGAGTCTTCGCCGAGGATGTCGTAGAGGAAGATGTCCTGCGTCACGATCACGTCGCCTTCCATGCCGAGCACTTCAGAGATGTGGGTGATGCGGCGCGAACCGTCGCGGAGGCGCGCGGCCTGTACGATCACGTCGATCGAGGAGGTGATCATCTCGCGGATGGTCCGGCTGGGCAGCGAGTAGCCGCCCATGGTGATCATCGATTCGAGACGGCTGAGGGCCTCGCGCGGGCTATTGGCGTGGAGCGTGCCCATCGAGCCGTCGTGGCCCGTGTTCATGGCCTGCAGAAGATCGA
>JBKJTB010000256.1:0-5474 GCA_046594305.1 Devosia sp.
GCCGCGGGTCTGACGCTGTCGCAACTCGTCGCCACGCTGCCGCCGCGCATCGCGCGCAGCGACCGGCTCGAGCATGTGCCGCAGGACCGCACGGCCATCCTGCTC
Organism: Devosia sp.; assembly: GCA_046594305.1. Lineage (GTDB taxonomy): Bacteria > Pseudomonadota > Alphaproteobacteria > Rhizobiales > Devosiaceae > Devosia_A. The sequence goes on from JBKJTB010000256.1 coordinate 106, forward strand.
GACCGGCTCAAATCCGACGCTCCGGGGTTTTTCGCAGAGCAGGGGGTGATCGCGGCGGTCTCGACCATCGACGGGCTGCGCTACGAGTTCGCCTCGGGCGACGTGATCCATTACCGGCCGTCGGGCAATGCGCCGGAACTGCGCTGCTACACCGAGGCGGCCACCGCCGCGCGGGCGGACGAGCTTCTCGCCTGGGGCCTGAAGGCTGCCGAAGCGGTTGTGCGCTAGCCGCGCGCCGCGACGAAGGCCGCGGCGCTCGCCATGATGACGCCCGCCGTGCGGTTGAGCCGTCGGATCGCCGTCTGGCTGACGAAGAATTCGCGCGCCCAGGCGGCCAGCGCCGCGTAGCCGCAGCCGATGGCCAGCAGCACGACCACCACGATCGCGGTCAACTCGAAGAACCCCAGCGCGGTGATCGGCCGGTCGAGCGGCACGACCGTCGGCAGCAGCGCAAGGTAGAAGACGATGGTCTTGGGGTTGCCCATGGTCAGCGCGAAGCCGGCAAGGAAGGTGCGCAGCCAGGGTTCCCGGGCGCGCGGACCGAGCTGTTCCGAGCCGGGCTTGGCCGTCCAGAACTGCCAGGCGATGTAGAGCAGATAGGCGGCGCCGGCGAAGCGGACCACCACGAAGATCGGCGCGAAGTAGGTCGCGATCGCCGCAAGGCCGAAGAGCGCGAACACCAGATAGATGAGATCGCCGACCAGGATGCCGACGATCATCGGCATGGCACTCCAGAACCCGCCGCCCAGGGCGCGCGCCACGATGGCGGCGACGCCGGGGCCCGGTACGAGCACGGCAACGATGTAGGCGATGGTAAAGGCGAGCAGCGTCAGCAGGTCCATGGCGACGTCCTCAGGCGGGGCAGCGGGCAAGCACGGTCGGATACGCCGCCTCGCGCGTGATGACCAGAATGTCCGCCGACGGGCGGTAGATCTGGACGATGCCGTTGGCGAGGCTCAAGGCGACGGCCCGTCCCTGATCGAACTCCGGCCCGACCTTGTCGGAGCCGAGGCCGATGGCGGCGAAGTAGTCGTCCGGGTCAGTGTACTCGGAGAAGGTCGAGCCGGCGATCAGCGTGTAGGTCTGGCTGAACGCGGTGGTGGCAGGTTTGGCCGAAAGCGTCAGGGTCAGGGGATCGGGCGAGGCGAGCGTGACGGCACCGGCGCCCCTGCAGAATTTCTCGGTGTCGGTGCCGTACGTCTCGATGCCGGTTCCCGCTGCCGGACCGCCAAGCGCGATCCATTTGCCGGTGATGCGCGTCAGTGCGACATTGCCGTACCGGGCCAGATTGAAGTCCATTTGCGACTGCCCGCCGGCAAAGACTGCGAACGCCTTTTGCGCCTGGTCGGCGATGGAGTCGGCTGCAAGTGCCGGTGAAATCAGGCCGGCGAGAACGAGAACGATGGCGCTGAGGCGCATGGGATACTCCACGGGACGCGGGACACTAGTCGAGCGGCGGTTGCGCCTCAAGCCAGCCTTGCCAGCCGCTCGAACAGCAAATCGAAGAAACCATCGGCGTCGCCCGAGCGCAGATAGTTGACGTTTTTGACGCGGCCGGTGACGCCCCACCAGTCGACTACGGTCATGCCGCGGGTCAGCTCGCTCTGCGTCTCGATTGTGACGTTGACGTGCTTGCCCTTGAACAGTTCGGGCTTCAGCAAATAGGCGATGACGCACGGGTCGTGCAGCGGTGCGCCGTCCCAGCCATATTTGGTTTCGTCGAAGCGCTCGAAGAACTCGAGCATCTCGGCCGTCGCGACGCCGGTGCGGTTGCCGAGCTGGCGGAAACGCTCGACGCGCACCTTGCTGCCCAGCATGAAATGGGTGACGTCGAGCGGCACCTGGGTAATCGGCACGCCCGAGTGGAACACCACGTCCGCCGCCTCGGGATCGACATAGATGTTGAATTCGGCTGCCGGCGTGGTGTTGCCGCCCTCGAACAGGCCGCCGCCCATCAGCACGATCTCGGCGACGCGGGAGACGATGTCCGGCGCCTTGACGAAGGCCATGGCGAGATTGGTGAGCGGCCCGAGCGCGCACAGCGTCACAGTTTTCTCCGGCTCGCGCCGCAAGGTTTCGATGATGTAGTCGACGCCATGCTGGGCTTCGAGCTGCTGCTTCGGCTCGGGCAGGTCGGGGCCATCGAGGCCGGACTTCCCGTGCACATACTCGGCGGTCACGAGGGTCCGCCGCATCGGGCGCTCGCAGCCGGCATAGACTTTCACGTCCGTCCGGCCGGAGAGTTCAACCACCTTGAGGGCGTTCTTGGCGTTCTGCTTGAGGCCGACATTTCCGGCCACCGCGACGATGCCGAGGATGTCGAGTTCGGCGGGCGAGCCGAGCGCCAGCAGAATCGCGACGGCGTCATCCTGGCCGGGGTCGGTGTCGATGATGATCTTGCGCGCCATGGACTTAGCCTTTGTTTCTCATGCGATGATTCCGCCGGAACATAAGCGGCGGCCGCGCTGCCGTCCACGAGGCTGGAACAAAAGCCACCTGTCCGGGTTCATGTGGGTTGGAGGATTCCTTGGCCATCGCAAAATCGAGAGAACGCCGCGCCGTACCCCGTTCCATGGACCGGGAGCAGTTCCAGGGGATATTGCGCACCACCTCGCAACTCGCATTGGTGCTGCTCGGCGCGATCGCTCTGGCGATCGCCCTGTCGCTCGGCAAATTTATTCTGGCACCGATTTCCCTCGCCATCGTCATCGGCCTGATGTTCGGCCCGGTCGCCGACATGATGGAGCGGCGCGGGCTGCCGTCGGCGCTGTCGGCCGGGGTGGTGGTCATCGTCTTTCTCGGGCTCATTGGCCTCGCAGGCATGCTGTTCGCGGCGCCGATTGCCGAATGGGTCGCGCGCGGACCGCTGCTTTGGCAGAAGCTGCAGGTGCAACTGGCGAGCTTCCAGGAGCCGCTCAAAGCGCTCAGTGCTATTCAGGAACAGCTCAAAAGCGTCATGGGTGGCAGTGCCTCGATGACGGTCGACGTCCAGGACGGCGGGCCGGTGCAGGATGTGGCCCTCATGGTGCCGTCCTTACTCGCCGACATTCTGCTGTTTCTCGCCGGGCTCTATTTCTTCCTCGCGACGCGCCACAACATCCGGCTCACCGTCCTGTCGCTCTGCATCTCCCGGCGGATGCGCTGGCGTGCCGCGCATGTGTTCCATGACGTCGAAACCAAGGTCAGCCGCTTCCTGCTCTCGACTGCGGCCATCAATCTGGGGGTCGGCGTCGCGACGTCGCTGGCGATGTGGGCAATCGGCATGCCGTCGCCGCTGTTGTGGGGCGGCCTCGCGGCGGTCCTCAACTTCATTCCCTATATCGGGCAGGCGATCATGCTGGCGATCCTGTTCGCGGTCAGTCTTGGCACCCACACTGACCCTGTCAGCATCCTGCTACCGGTCGCCGTCTATGCGGCGATCAATCTGACCGCCGATCAGGTGCTGTTCCCGCATCTTGTGGGCAAGGCGCTGACGCTGAACCCGTTCATTATCTTCGTCTCGATCGCCTTCTGGATGTGGCTGTGGGGGCCGATGGGCGGCTTTGTCGCCGTACCCTCGCTGCTCGTCATGCAGTCGATCATCATGCATGTGTTCCCCTCGACCGCCGATGTGCCAAAGGCCGTACAGCGGCGGCTCGAGGCGCGCGCGACCTCCGATGCGCGGGAAATTGCTGCGCCTGAGCCGCCGCCCGAGCCGACTGCGGCAGAGATTCGCGCTATCGCCAAACCCAAGCGCCCGCCGCGCAAGGCACCTATCCCCGCGTCTTCTTGACCTCTTTGCCCTGAGCCCGCATGTCTAGCGCCCAAGCCGGACGGAGCAGGTATGGATCACGCGGTAGAGCAAGTGGCGGAGCACGCGGCTTCGGGGATTGAACTGTGGCAGGTGCTGGCGCTGCTGGCGGCCGGCGTCGTCGCGGTGCCGATCTTCAAGCGGGCAGGGCTCGGTTCGGTGCTCGGCTACCTCGCGGCAGGCCTCGCCATCGGGCCGTTCGGCCTGCGGCTGATCGCCGAACCCGAGGCAATCCTCCTCGTTTCCGAACTGGGCGTCGTGCTGTTCCTCTTCATCGTCGGCCTCGAGATGGAGCCGAGCCGCCTTTGGGCGCTGCGCAAGCAGATCTTCGGGCTCGGCGTGCTGCAGGTCGCCATCTGCGGGGCGCTGCTGACCGGCGTCGGCGTGCTGCTCGGCTTGCCGCCCGCCGTGGCGTTCGTCGCGGGCATGGGGTTCGTGCTGACCTCGACGGCGATCGTCATCCAGATCCTCACCGAGCGGGGCGATCTTGCGACCCCGGGCGGGCAGCGGATCGTCTCGATCCTCTTACTCGAAGATCTCGCCATCGTGCCGCTGCTGGCGATCGTCGCGCTGCTGGCGCCCGGCACCTTGGCCGATGCCGCCACCGCGACGCCGGTGTGGATCAGCATTCTCGTCGCCATCGGCTGCGTCGCGGCGCTCAATCTGATCGGCCGCTGGATTCTCAATCCGCTGTTCCGCTTTCTGGCCGATGCGCGAGCCCGCGAAGTGATGACCGCGGCGGCGCTGCTGGTGGTGCTCGGCGCGGCGCTGCTGTTCCAGTTCGGCGGGCTATCGATGGCGATGGGCGCGTTCCTCGCCGGCGTACTGCTGTCGACGTCGACGTTCCGGCATCAGCTCGAGGCCGACGTCGAACCCTTCCGCGGCATCCTGCTCGGACTGTTCTTTCTCGCTGTGGGCATGTCGCTCGACCTCGACGTCGTCGCGGCCAACTGGCAGATCATCGCGCTGATGGTCGCTGCCTACATGGTGGTCAAGGGCGGGGCGATCTTCATTCTCGCGCGCGCCCTCAAGTCGAGCATGTCGGATGCGCTGGAGCGGGCACTGCTGATGGCGCAGGGCGGCGAGTTCGCCTTTGTGCTGTTCACCACCGCAGCGGCTGCGGGTCTCATCAGCGGCGAGCAGCACGACATCTTCTCGGCGACGGTCATCATCTCGATGGTGCTGACGCCGCTTACGCTGCTGGCCCTGCGGGCGCTGCCGGCGCCGCAGCAATCGATGGAGGGCGTCGAGGAACCGGACGGGCTCAGTGGCGACGTGCTGGTCATCGGCTTCGGCCGGTTTGGCCAGATCGCAAGCCAGGCGCTCATCGCCAAAGGCCACAAGATCTCGATCATTGACACCGACACCGAGATGATCCGCGTCGCGGCGCAGTTTGGCTCAAAAGTCTATTACGGCGACGGCACGCGGCTCGACATCCTGCGCGCGGCGGGGATCGAGAACGTCGATATGGTGGTCATCGCGATCGACAAGAAGGACCAGGCGACGCGCAACGCTGAACTCGTTCGCCACGAGTTCCCGCTGGTCAAGGTCATGGTCCACGCCTACGCCCGCGTCCACG
>JBKJTB010000288.1:0-9207 GCA_046594305.1 Devosia sp.
AGAGGTAGGACTCGAACCTACGAAGGCTAAGCCAGCGGATTTACAGTCCGCCCCCTTTGCCGCTCGGGACACTCTCCCGTTCCCTTGGGAACTCCGGACTTTCGGCCGGAACGCCCGGCGGCTCAGCCGGAACGCGTGCGGTTTATGGTGACGTGGTGGTGGCCTGTCAACCTCAATTCGGGCCACAGGACCGAGTGGCGCACATCGACCCACAAGCTTGCTGCAACACGGTAAAGCGACTAGGCCAAGGCCATGAGCAAGAACAAGTTTCCGCCCAAGCCGAAATACGACCCCGACACCGGGCCAGTCTACCTCTACGGCATCCACACCGTGCGCGCCGCGCTCGACAATCCGCGCCGGCAAAAGCGCGAGCTGCTGGTTACGCCCAATGCCTTGATGCGGCTCAAGGAGACCGGGCCGGTCACGGGCGTCAAGCAGCGCGAGATGACGCCCAGGGACCTCGACAAACTGCTCGGCAACGAAGCAGTGCACCAGGGCGTGGCGCTCGAGGTTGAGCCGGTCAGCCGGTTCGGGCTCGACGACATCACGCCGCTCAGGCTCGTGGTGGTGCTCGACCAGGTGACCGACCCGCACAATGTGGGCGCAATCCTGAGGACCGCCTGCGCGTTTGGCGCGGACGCTCTGGTCGTGACGCAGCGCTATGCGCCGCGGGAAACCGGGGTGATGGCCAAGTCGGCCTCCGGGGCGCTCGACCTCGTCCCGCTGATCGAAGTGCGCAATCTCGGCGACACGCTGGAGCTGCTCAAGCAGCGCGGCATGCGGGTGCTGGGCTTCGACTCCGAGGCTCCTGCCCCGCTCGTCGCGCGGTCGGGCGACGAGATGCTGGCGATAGTTCTGGGCGCCGAGGGCAAGGGCCTCAGGCAGCGCACCCGTGAGCTCTGCGACGAAATGGTGCGGCTCGACATGCCGGGGCCGATCAAGTCGCTCAACGTCTCCAATGCCGCGGCCATCGCCCTGTTCGCCGCCACCTCCGCCCAGGCAAAATGAAAAAGGGCCGCGACTTGCGCGGCCCCCTAGGATCGTGTCGCTGATCCTTACTGCGCGCAGCGGATCAGCGCTTTTCCATCGACGTTGAGCGTGTCGGGAGCGGCCTGCTCGATCGCGATAGTGCGGCTACCCTGAGCTGCACGAACCGTGATGCTCAGCTTGCCGGCGGCGAGCGGGCCGAAGTTGCCGAAGTAGGCTTTGTCGCCGTCGCGGAAGGTCGAGCGCGTGATCACGGCGAAGTTCGTCGCGCCCGGCTGATCGACGGTGCCGCAGGCGGCCGCATCGACAGCCCAAACGCCGACATAACCATAACCCTCAGCGGCATCGCCGAGAATGGCGACCTTCGTGTCGTTGTCCAACTGATCGGCGCTCGGTATGACCGGGGACGCAGCGGCCATCGCTGGTTCCTCGGACGAAGCCGCCATTGCGGGCGCTTCCGACGACGCAGCCATTGACGAGGATGATGCGGCAGCGTCAGCCGCAGCCTTGTCGGCGGCGGCCTTGTTCGCGGCAGCCTGGTCCGCAGCAGCCTTGATCGCAGCAGCTTTGGCAGCGGCAGCCTTATCGGCAGCAGCCTTGTCGGCGGCGGCTTTGTCGGCAGCGGCCTTATCCGCGGCAGCCTTGTCAGCAGCGGCCTTGTCGGCGGCAGCCTTATCAGCAGCAGCCTTGTCGGCAGCAGCCTTCTCGGCGGCAGCCTTATCAGCGGCAGCCTTGTCGGCAGCGGCCTTGTCAGCAGCGGCCTTATCCGCGGCAGCCTTGTCAGCAGCGGCCTTGTCGGCGGCAGCCTTATCGGCGGCAGCCTTGTCAGCAGCGGCCTTGTCTGCGGCAGCCTTGTCAGCAGCGGCCTTGTCCGCAGCAGCCTTGTCCGCAGCGGCCTTATCAGCGGCAGCCTTGTCAGCAGCAGACTTGTCCGCAGCGGCCTTGTCAGCAACAGCCTTGTCCGCGGCGGCCTTGTCTGCAGCGGCCTTATCGGCGGCGGCCTTATCGGCGGCGGCCTTGTCCGCAGCAGCCTTGGCTTCAGCGGCGGCAGCTTCTTCCGAAGCCTTGGCAGCGGCAGCGGCCTCCTCAGAGGCCTTGGCATCGGCAGCGGCCTTTTCGGCAGCAGCAGCCTCGGCGGCGGCGGCTTCCGAACTGGCTTTGGCCGCGGCGGTGGCTTCCGCTGAAGCGAGGTCGGCGGCCGCCTGTTCGGAGGCCGCGCTGGCGCTGGATTCGCTCGACGCAGCATTGGGCGGCGGGGGGTTGTTGCCGCAGGCACTGAGCAGCAAGGCAACAGCAAGTACGACCGGCGCGCCGGCGATAAGCTTCAGCTTCATGGTGATGTCCCTCTTCGATCGCAACTTTTCGGCGAGCCTTCCACGAGGCCCTTCAGCGCCATTGATATACTGAAAAGTTCGCTTTTGCCGTGACTGGATCGTGGCGTGAAAACAATATTTCAGCGTCTGACACGGCCACGGATGTGTTGCTCGGCAAGCCCCGCGCAATCGGCTAAAGATGGCCTATGTCCCGTCCCCGCCTTGCCTTTCACAGCTGGCCCGCCGCCGTTTATGCCATCGGCGACGTCCACGGGTGCCTCGATCAGTTGGTGGCGCTCGAAGCATTGATTGCAGAAGACGGGCTCAATTTCGAGGGCGAGAAATGGCTGGTGACGGTCGGCGACCACGTCGACCGCGGTCCCGATTCTGCCGGCGTGGTGGCCCATGTGATGGGGCCGGCGCCCAAGGGCTTCCGGCGCTTTGCGCTGATCGGCAATCACGAGCAGATGCTGCTCGATTTCCTGGGCAACCCTGCAGCGCATGCCTATTGGCTGGAAGAGGGCGGGATCGAGACGCTCCGTTCCTACGGCATCGAACTCGACTATCCGCCGCTCCGCACGAGCGAGGCGCTGCGGGTGATGCTGGACGAGCGCTTCCCGGCCGACCATCGGCAGTTCCTCGAGGCGCTACCGACGTGCCTGTCATTGCCCGGCTGGCTGTTCGTCCACGCCGGCATCCGTCCCGGTATCCCGCTGTCGATGCAGACGGACACCGATTTGATCTGGATCCGCGCGCCGTTCCTGACGTCGCAACTCACCGGCGGACTGCGCGTGGTCCATGGCCATACGCCCAGCAGGGATATCGTGGTGACCCCGCATCGGATCTGCGTCGACACCCATTGCTACCATTCCGGCAAGCTGTCGGCGGTGCGCGTCACGCCAGACGGAAGAACTGCGTTCTTTTCGGTCGATGGACGGCCCTCAGGCTGGCGGTAGCGTGTCGCCGGGGAATCCGTGCAGGGTCACGATATCGTAGATGAAAATGGATGCCTGGACGGCGCCATCGCCGTCGAGGATTCTGCGCACTTCGGCCCCGGGGACGGCAAAGACATAGAACCCGACGATGTCGCCGGCGCCCGTCAGCGGCCCGACGATCGCCAGCTTACCCTCCGCCTGAAGCTGCATGTTGCGCCGTCCATGCTCCCGCACGATCGTCGCGTCCGCGGCCGAACGGGTGTCGGGCGGCGTGTAGGCCGGTCCCTTCTTCAGGAACACCGTGACATAGGGACGAACCGTCGCGAGGCGCGACTCCATCTGCTCGTCGGTGATCCGCGGCATCGGCTACAGTCCTGCCACCTTGCGCAGCGCGTCGTTGATCCGGTCCTGCCAGCCGGGACCATCGTCCTGGAAATGCGCAAGGACATCGCGGTCGAGCCTGAGTGAAACGGTCTCTTTGCCCGACGGGATTGCCGTCGTTTTTGGCGACACAAGTTCGACGGGCTTGGTCGTAAGAGCCTTGAACGCGGCCTCCGCTCTCTCGAACGTTCCAACTGGTCGACGCGGCGGACTGGCCATGAGTGCTCCGGAGTGGGTGGTTCGGCGTCAGGATTTCACCCTGCGCGCCGTCTCTCTCTTTAGTCTCGCCCGGATTGTGCTGCTAGGCGAAGGCGGGGTGCAGAACTGGTTTTCCCCCATGCACGGGGTTTTGGGTCCGCGCATTTCTCGACAAAATACATAGACTATATAATCTGACAGCCGAACCTGTAGAAGGCAATCATGCACATTCCATTGGGAATCTTCGAGCTCCGCAAGCCAGAGCATGCATCCGGCGGCCGCAAGCCCTCGCTGCACGAGACAGAGACGCCTCGGCGGGACGAACTGGATCAGGCGATCCTTAGCGGCAAGCTGCCCGTGAGCACTGCCGAATTCCGGCATGAGATCGAATACAAGCTGGCCAGCTGGCTGCGAGTGGCCGGCGCCTGATGACCGCCCACGCACGCATTGTCGAGCAGCAGCCGACGCTGGCAGAACTCAAGTCGCGTGTCCCGGCTTATGCCGAGGAAATCGGCCGCGAGGCGGCGCAGCGCGACCTCGACCGCACCCTCCCTCATGAGGCGTTCCGGCGCTTCAAGGAGCTGGGCCTCGGCACGTTGCGTATCCCACTCGAATTGGGCGGGCCTGGCGGCACGATCAGCGACTATATCGAGATGATCGCGACGATCGGGTCGGGCGACTCCAACGTCGCCCATGCGCTGCGGTCGCACTTCAACATCAGCGAGTCGCTGTCGCTCAATCCCGATGCGCCGGGCGCTCGTGTGGCGATTGCCAACATTCTTGCCGGCAAGCTCTATGCCGGTGCGCATGCCGAGCAGGGCACGAAGAAGCCCGGCGAGATCTTGACGACGCTCAGCCGCGACGGCGACCTTTGGCGGCTCAATGGCCGCAAATGGTACGCCACCGGAACGGCGTTCGCCGACTTCGCGTCGTTCAGTGCGCACGCCGATGACGGACGGCTCGTCAGCGTCCTGCTTCCGGTCGGACGCAAGGGCATCACCATTCTCGATGACTGGGACGGGATGGGGCAGAAGCTCACGGCAAGTGGTGGCGTGCTGCTCGACAATGTCGAAGTCTTCGACAGCGAGATCCGCGCGCACAGCCTCGACTCCCGCATCGGCCGCCATGCGTCGGCGACACGGCAACTGCATCTGGCCGCGTCGGCCGCGGGCGCGGTGCGCGCCGCCCTGCGTGAGGGGATCGACTATGTCCGCAAGCAGGCACGTGCCGCAGCGCATAGTCCCGCCGAGACGGCGCGCGAGGATCATTTCGTCCAGAAGGTGGTCGGCGAGATTGCGGCCCGTTCCTTCGCCATCGACGCGATGATCCGTGAGGCGGCGCAAAAGCTCGATGCCACCGCGGCGGCCTTTGCCGAAGGCGACGACGCGGCGATCGAGGCCTCGATCATCGAGGGCGCGCTTGCCGTGGCGCAGACGCAGCTCATCCTTGCCGATCTCGGCCTCAAGGCCGCCGAGCAGGTCTTCGAACTGGGCGGCGGCTCGGCGACATCGCGCAAGTACAATTTCGACCGGCACTGGCGGAACATCCGCACCGTGCTCAATCACAATCCGTTGCTGCACAAGGCCCGGATCGTCGGCGACTACCTGCTTAACGGGACGACGACGCATCTCGACGAAGGCAAGGTGATCTGATGCCGGCCAATCTCCATCAAATCGCGCTGCTGGTCGCTTTGTCGGTGAGCCTCGTGGTCATTGGCATTGTCACGTTCGGCTTCATCGGCTGAGTCGCTCAGCGGCCGTGCCGGAGCAGCACCTGTTCGGGCGGTGGGCGTAGCAGTGTCGCCATCTCCGCGGCCTGCACACGGATGTCGGGGATAGCCTCGATCTCGAAGAATGTCCCCCGCGTCAGCGGACCGATGGCAAAAAGCTGGTCGGACGTGGCGCCATCGGCGTCGAGCACCTGCCCGGAATTCGTGACGTCGAGGCCGATATGCAGGGCATCCGGCCGCGCGTCACCGCGCGCCACCAGCGCCTTGATGAGCGGATTGGAACTTTGCTCCACATCGACCGTCACGCCGCCACAATCGTAAACTCGCGCGACATCGATGCTCTCCACTGTCGGTCGCCCCTTGGGACGGATGCTGGCGCGCACGCCATCCGCCGTTCGCTCGAGGCCGATGACCTGCCCGGCACGAAGGCTGACCTGCCCCATCGCGATGGCAGCGACCATGCGGTCATGCAGTCCTGGCGGCAGGCGATGCCGGTGGATATTCCAGAAGGGTCGCAGATGCTGGAGGAAGCGGCGGCGGGAGTTAAGGGACCAGTTCTGCCAGATGCGCTGGTTGAAGGGACGCAGGGCGTCGACGACGCTCCGCCAATTGCCGCCGCGGGCCACGGTCTCGCGCACGGTGTCGCGGAACCAGCGCTCGAAATAGTGCAGATCCGTCTCGAATGGCACGTCGGCAGCCGCCAACTCGATGCGCGGCACCTTCAGATGCCGCTTGGGCAACAGGCCATGCCGCGACACGACAGTTATCGGACCGCGATGCTGAGACTGCGCGAGGCTGAGCCAGGCATCGATCATCGAGAGGCCCGAGCCGAGGATCATCACCGGTGCATCGGGATCGAGCGGCGTATCCTCCTCCGACCCAACCCGCACGGCCACGCCGCGGGCGCGCGGCGGATTGATCTCGTGTCCCACGGCGAGCACGGCGCAATGTCCGGCGACGCTGCTGCCGTTCTCGAGCGCGATCTCGACGCCGGAGCCGGCGCGGCGCACATCGACTGCCGTCGCATTGAGGATGGTGAGGCCGCCGCTGCGGGCGGCTTCAGTCACGATATCGGCGAGATATTGTCCGTAAAGTTTGCGCGGCACGAAGACGAAGCGATCGCCATCGGGCACGAGGTTGCGCTGCCGCAGCCAGTTCCAGAAATGGTCCGGCTCGTCCGCGAAAGCACTCATGCCGCTCGCAGGGAAGTTGAGCACATGGTCCTGCTGCTCGGCAGAATAGGCCACGCCGCGCCCCAATTGAGGGCGCTGCTCTATCAACGTGACACGGATGTCGGACGGCTCGCGCAGCAGGTGCGCCGCCAGTAGCACGCCGCTGGCGCCGCCGCCGATGATGACGATGGACCGGCGGGCCGAGCTCATCGGCTCCATCCATTGTTCAGGCGGTGCGCATCTCGATCGGCAGCACTTCGTCGTCGGCGTCCCGCATCTGCGCCAAGGTCGTCGAATCGAGGACTTCGGCGATGGCGTTGCGGACGTTGAGCATCATGTGCCGCACCTGGCAGGTCGCCACATCGCAGTCGTCGCAGGCCTCGTAGCGGGTATGGCTGGCACACGGAATCGGCGCCAGCGGCCCGTCGAGGACCCGCACCACCGAGCCGACCTTGATCTGCTCCGGCTGGCGTGCCAGCCGATAGCCGCCGCCCTTGCCCTTGCGCGATTGCACGAAGCCGGCGTTGCGAAGCTCGCCCAGGATCGCGTCCAGAAACTTCTTGGGGATGTTGTTGGCGTTGGCGATGTCGGTCACCAGCGCCAGCTGTCCCTCCGGAAACTGTGCAAGATAAACCAGCGCCTTGAGACCGTATTTCCCTTTGGCAGTCAGCATGTTCGAATTTCTTTCCGAGCGTCCCCGCGCTCAGACATATAAATTCTACTAAGCCTCTGGACAAGGTGGTCATACAGCCGCGGCGGTTCTAAGCCGAAAGTCGACGTTGGGATTGCCACGCTCCCTTGCGGCTATGATTTCGGCGGTCTGTCGCGGGTGACGCGAGCTGAGGAGCGACACGAGTTGGGACGACGCGCTTTCGACGCGTTCGAGCACACCCTTGTCGGTGATGAGGTGTTCGGTGAATTCGTGGTCGGACGCGTAGACGGCGGTTGGCACGATCAACGCCGAAAAGAAGCCGAACAGCGGCCGGAGTTGATGCTCGACGATAAGAGCATGGCGATGCCCACCACCCGTCGCGCCGATCACCACCGGCTTGTTGATCAGGGCGTTGGGCTCGATGAAGTCGATTAGGTGCTTGAAGAGGCCAGTGTACGAGCCCTTGTAGACGGGCGTCACGGCAATGATCGCGTCGGCCTGCTCGACCGCCTCGACGACGCGAAGCGCTTCCGGGGTCAACTCCTTGCGGGAGAATGCCGCGCCGAGGCCGGGGCCGGCGTCGAACACGTCGTAGGATTCGATCTCGGCATCGATCTGGTTGGTGACGCCTGCTGCGATGGCGAGCGCCAGGGCGCGCGACTTGGAGGGTCGCCGGGTTGAGCCGGTGAAGGTGACGATACGGGGTGAACCAGTCATTTCGGGCTCCTACGGGGTGATTACGCGACGGCGCGGACGGAGGGGATGTCGCGCGCAGCGGGCGTGCCGGCATGGCGGGCGACGCGGCCCTCGATGCCGTGGCTCGGGTCGGTGAAGCCGGGCGTCGAGGGGTGCCCCGGGGCGACGAGGCTGTCGACGAAGGCTTCGTCCTCGGCGTCGAGCATGATGTCGAGCACGCGGATATAGCTGTCCCACTGCGCTTCGGTGCGCGGCCCGGTGATGGCGGCACTCACCAGCTTGTTGTTGAGCACCCAGGCCAGCGCGAAATCGGCGGCGGCGATGCCCTTGCTCTCGGCATAGGCGGCGATCTTGCGGGCCAGCTCAATCGATTCGGGACGCCATTCGGTCTGGAGGATGCGCTTGTCGCCGCGGCCGGCGCGCGTATCGGCGGGTGCGGCCTTGTTGGGCTCGTATTTGCCGGTCAGCACGCCGCGGGCGAGCGGCGAGTACGAAACGACGCCCAGCCCGTAATGGGCCGCGGCCGGCAACTCCTCAACCTCCGCTTGGCGGTTGACGATATTGTAGAGGGGCTGGCTCGCGATGGGACGGTCGATCCCGAGCTCGTCTGCGAGATGCGCGACCTCGGCGATGCGCCAGCCGCGGAAGTTGGAGACACCGAAATACCGCAGTTTGCCCTGCCGGATCAGGTCGGCGATGGCGCGGACCGGTTCCTCGAGCGGCGCATCGAACACGGCGCGGTGGAAGTAGAAGAGATCGATGTAGCCGGTGTTGAACCGGCGGAGCGAGTTCTCGACGGTCTCGATCACCCATTTGCGCGAGTGACCGCCGAGGTTCGGACCCTTGTGGTGCGAGTTGACAAACTTGGTCGCCAGCACCCAGTGATCGCGGTGCGCCTTGATCCCCCGCCCCACCACCTTCTCGGATGCGCCGTCACCATAGACGTCGGCGGTGTCGATGAAGTTGATGCCCTGCTCGCGCGCCTTGTCGATGATGCGGAACGCTTCGTCGTCGGGCGTCTGCTGCCCGAACATCATCGTGCCCAGATTCAACGGCGAGACTTTGAGAGCGGAACGGCCGAGGTAGCGATAGTCAACCATTTATAGAACTCCACTTCACTGGGCGTGGTGGCAGGCGACGGAGT
>JBKJTB010000089.1:0-15614 GCA_046594305.1 Devosia sp.
TCGAGGCGTACGCGCCTCGGGGCTCCGTCCACTAACCCAGCCAGGCGATCGCCGCGCTGATCCGGGACACCGGACGCTTCCGCTCGCCTGCTAAAATGTTGCTCTAGAAGCCGACGCCGCCATCGCGGCCGGTCTGCCCACGATGCCGGAGGAAATGATCCGCGAGCACGCACGCCATCATCGCCTCACCGATCGGCACCGCACGAATACCGACACACGGATCGTGCCGGCCCTTCGTGACAATTTCGGTGTTCTCGTTGCGCGTCGTCACCGTCTCGCGCGGCGTCAGGATCGACGATGTCGGCTTGACCGCAAAGCGAACCACCACCGGGTCGCCGTTGGAGATGCCGCCCAGCACGCCGCCGGCCCTGTTGCTCTTGAAATATGGCCCGGTATTCCCGGCCCGCATCTCGTCGGCGTTCTCGGTGCCGGTAAGCGCCGCCGCGGCAAAGCCTTCGCCGATCTCGACGCCCTTGACCGCGTTGATCGACATCATCGCCGACGCGAGGTCCGCGCTCAGCTTGCCGTAGATCGGCGCGCCCCAGCCCGGCGGCACGCCTTCCGCCACAATCTCGATCACCGCGCCGACAGAGTTGCCGTCCTTGCGCAAGCCATCGAGATAGGGCTCCCACGCCGCTGCCGCCTTGGGGTCGGCGCAGAAGAACGGGTTCTCGCCGACCTGCTCCCAATCGAAATTGGCATAGTCGATCCTGTGCGGCCCCATCTGCACGAGCGAGCCGCGAATGCGCACGTTGGGCATGACCGCCCGCGCCACCGCACCGGCCGCGACGCGCGCCGCGGTCTCCCGCGCCGAAGCGCGCCCCGAGCCCTTGTAGTCGCGAATTCCGTACTTCTGCTGGTAGGTGAAATCGGCGTGCCCCGGCCGGAACTTGTCCTTGATCTCGGAATAATCTTTCGAGCGCTGATCGGTGTTTTCGATCAGCAGCGAGATCGGCGTGCCGGTGGTCTTGAGCAGGCCGTCCGTCTCATCCTCGAATACCCCCGACAGGATATTTACGAGATCGTCCTCGCGCCGCTGCGTGGTGAACTTCGACTGCCCCGGCTTCCGCCGATCGAGATCGCGCTGGATCATTTCGGCCGTGAGATGCACACCCGGCGGGCAGCCGTCGACGACGACGCCGAGCGCCGGCCCATGGCTCTCGCCCCAGGTGGTGAAACGAAACATCTGGCCGAAAGTGTTGAAGCTCATCGCGTCCTCGCGCCCGGCTGGTCAGTCGTCCCAGCTCTGGCCGGCCGGGTAAACCACAGATTTGCCGTCGATGAAATGGACCACCGAATCCTGCGGCGGGAACCAGTTGACCGCACGCTCGTGCGGGAAGCCCTCGATCAGGTGCCGCAGCACGCGGAGGATGCCGCCATGCGAGACGATGACCGACGGTCCCGTCAGCGACGCGCCGAAGTCGCGGACGCGCCGGGCCACGTCCTCGTAGCTTTCGCCCTCGGGCGGCCGAAAGGTCCAGAAGCTCGCATCACGCTCGCCGGCGATGGCCATCTCAGCGGGAGCCAGGTCGGTATGAAGGTGACCCTCGTATATCCCAAAGGAGATCTCGATCAGACGCGGATCGATCGTGACATCGGGAAGCGGCTCACCGACGCCGGCGCGGACCTTGTCCATCGTTTCGCGGGTGCGACCAAGAGGGGAAACGTACCAGGTGAAGTCAGTGGCCGCGCGCTCGCTTCGCTCAAGCAAAGACTTCAGCAGTTCGCCGTTGAGCGCTGCCTGGCCGCGGCCGCGGTCGTTGAGCGGAATATCCTTGGCGCCCTGGTAACGCCCTTCGGCGTTCCAGTTGGTTTCGCCGTGCCGGACGAAATAGAGCTCCGGCCAGTTCAGTTCGGCCATGGTCAAGTCTCAGGCGGTGGGAGGTGTCTCGGCAGGCTCGTCCATCAGCTTCATGCCGACGATATTGAAGCCGGCGTCGACATAATGGATCTCGCCGGTGACGCCGGAGGAGAGGTCGGAGAGCAGGTAGAGGCCGGCCTTGCCGACATCGTCGATGTCGACGTTACGGCGCAGCGCCGCGTTGGCTTCCTGCCAGTGCAGCATGTCGCGGAGGCCCGAAATGCCGGAGGCCGCGAGCGTCTTGATGGCGCCGGCGGAGATGGCGTTGACGCGGATCCCCGCCTTGCCGAGGTCGACCGCGAGATAGCGCACCGAAGCCTCGAGCGCGGCCTTGGCGACGCCCATCACGTTGTAATTGGGGACGTATTTGACCGCGCCGTAGTAGGTCAGCGTCAGCAGCGAGCCGCCGGCGCTCATCAGCGGTTCGGCGCGCTTGGCGACTGCGGTGAAGCTGTAGACCGAGATGTTCATGGTCATCTGAAAGTTGGCGGCCGAGGTCTCGATGTAGCGGCCTTCGAGCTCGTTCTTGTCGGAAAAGCCGATGGCGTGGACGACGAAATCGAGGTGGCCCCAGCGGTCCTTGATCTGCCGGAATGTCTCGTCCATCGCGGCGTCGTTGGTGACGTCGCATTCGACGAGGAAGTCGGAACCAACTTCCCTGGCCAGCGGCTCGACCCGCTTCTTCAGCGCTTCCCCTTGATAACTAAAGGCAATTTCGGCGCCCTGGGAGTGCAGGGCCTTGGCGATACCCCAGGCGATCGAGCGGTTGTTGGCAACGCCCATGATCAGGCCGCGCTTGCCTGCCATAAGTCCTTCGGCCATAGGGGATTCCTCCGGGAATTGGGTTCGGGGCCTTCTGCCACAGGGGGCGGAAGCGGGCAATGGCAGTTCATATCCTGCCAAAGCGCGGCAAAGGTAGGGGCACTTTATGCTGAATGTCGGTGAACTTCGCGCACTCGTCGGCGACAGCGCGGTGATCGACGACCCGGAGCAGATGGCGAGCTATCTGAACGAACCACGCCGGCGGTTTCACACGCCGGCGGCGGCGGTGGTGCGGCCGGCCAGCGTCGCAGAGGTGCAGGCGATCGCGCGCTGGGCCAACGAGAACCGCGTGCCGCTGATCCCGCAGGGCGGCAACACCGGGCTGGTGGGCGCGCAGGTGCCGCTCGCGGGTGACGAGGTGATCGTGTCGCTGCAGCGGCTCGACAGGGTCCGCGAGATCAATGCGCAGGCCGGCAACATGACCGTCGAGGCAGGCGTGATCCTGCAGCATGCGCATGAGGCGGCAGATGCCGCGGGGGCGATGTTCCCGCTGTGGCTGGCGAGCCAGGGATCGGCACGGATCGGCGGGCTGCTGAGCTCGAACGCCGGCGGCGTGCAGGTGCTGGCTTTTGGCAATGCGCGCGAATTGTGCCTCGGCATCGAGGCCGTGCTCGCCGATGGCAGGCTGTACCAGGGGCTCAATGCGCTCAAGAAGGACAACACCGGCTACGATCTGCGCGATTTGCTGATCGGCGCCGAGGGAACGCTCGGGATCATCACCGCAGCGACGTTGAAGCTCTTTCCAAAGCCCGTGGGTTACGAGACCGCCTTCTGCTCGGTCAGTGGGCCGGAGGCAGCGCTGGAGCTGTTCTATCTGATGCGCGAGCGGACGGGGTCGCGGCTCACGGCGTTCGAACTGATGCCGCGTTTCGGCATCGATCTGCTGCTCAAGCACGGCATGATTGCGCAGGACCCCGCGGCGAGCCTCTCGCCCTGGTATGCGCTGGTCGAAATCAACCGGATGAAGGGCGGCGTGCCGGGCGCGCTCGACGCAGCGCTGGCGGAAGCGTTCGAGCGCGGGCTGGTCGCCGACGCGACGATCGCCCAGTCGGAGACGGACCGGACGCTGATGTGGACCGCCCGCGAGTCGATGAGCGACGTTCAATCGAAGGAAGGTGCATCGATCAAGCACGACGTGTCGGTGCCGATCGCGGCCGTGCCGCGGCTGATCGCCGAGGGCAGCGCCGCGGTGCAGAAAGCCCTCGAGGGCGTTCGCCCCTGCCCGTTCGGCCACATGGGCGACGGCAACATTCACTTCAACTTCAGCCAGCCGGTCGGCGCCGACCCGAAGGCGTTCATGGCGCGTGAGAAAGACGCCAACGAGGCGATCTACGAGATCGTGCTGAAGCTCGGCGGCTCCGTATCGGCGGAGCATGGGATCGGGCAGCTCAAGACCGGGCTGCTGCAGCGGGTCAAGGACCCGGTGGCGCTCGAGATGATGCGGTCGATCAAGACTGCGCTCGATCCCAATGGGATCATGAACCCCGGCAAGATGCTGAACTAGGTCCCCTTATTGTGCCTTCTTGAACCTCGCGCCGACTGTGCCATCTGAAGGCTCTGCACTGCGAGTTTTCAGATGATCCTTGATATTGGCTTTCTCGACGACGCGACCCGCCCGATGGTGCCCAAGCTCGAAGGGCTGACGCGCACGCAACAAGCGGGCGGCGAGCATCTCAAGGCGGTGCATGACCATTTGCGCGACAACATGAAAACCATCCGTACGCTGATCGACCGCGCGGCCGATGGGCTCGCGAGCGAAAGTGAGATTGCGTCGGAAACCGCGTCGCTGACGATGGTCGCCAATCTCCGGCGCTTCGGTAATCTGTGCGGGCAGCACTGCCAGATCGTCAACGCGCACCATTCGATCGAAGACTCCCATCTGTTCCCCGTGCTGGCCGCCATTTCGGACGGCTACCGCAAGGTCGCGGAGCGCCTCGAGGCCGAGCACGTGGTGGTGCATGAGTTGCTGGAGCGGCAGATCGATACGCTGAACGCGCTGGCGCGGGAGCCGAGTGCCGCGCATTTTGCCGACGCCCGCACGGTGTTCGAAGCGCTCGAGAGCGTGTTGGCGTCGCACCTCGGCTATGAGGAAGACCAGATCGGCGATGCGCTGGGCTACTACGGCCTGATCTAGCTAGAACAGATCGAGCTGGCCGCCGGCCGCCTTCTTGCGCGGACGGGTGGTCTCCGCTTCCGCCGCGGCCTGTTCCGGGCTGAGCGGCACGATCAGTTCCGGCCCCTCGGCCGTCGCCTTGCCGATGGCCTTGCTGACCGGGTGATACTTCATCGTGCCGGGTGGCGACGAGACGGCGAGGCCGACGGCCTCCTTCACATCGACCTCGCGGGTATTGAGCCAGGCGTCGATGGCGGCCTGACCGCGGAGGATGGCGGGCATGCGGTCATAGACGCCGGAGATTTCGAGATTGGGATCGACGGTGACGATGCAGACCGTGTCGACCTCCTCGCCGTTGGGGCCGGCCCAGGTGGAGTAGAGGCCGGCGAAGGCCATCGTCTCTGTCTCATCGGACGTGATGTAATAGGGCCGGCGCTGACCGTCGGCGCCCTTCATCCACTCATAGTATCCGGTCGCCGGAACGATACAGCGGCTGTTGCGCAGCGCATCGCGGAACGACGGCTTTTCGGCCATCGATTCCGAGCGTGCGTTGATCAGCAGCGAGAACTCGCGCGGGTCCTTGACCCAGCCCGGCACGAGCCCCCAGCGGAACAGTTCGGCCGTGCGCCGCCCCTGGCGCTCGATGATGGCGACGATCGGCTGGGTCGGCGTGATGTTGAAACGGGGCGGATAGTCGACCTCGTTCAAAACCTTGAACAGGGCGACCATCGCCTCGGGCGGCAACAGGAAGGCGTAGCGTCCACACATGGGGCAAATCTAGGTGCTTGCGGGACGGACGGCAAATCGCCTCTGATGGGCGAATGACGAGCTCACTGCTTGCGGCCAGCGTCGCCATTGTGCGGCGCGACGATCTGCTGCTGATCCAGCGCAACCGGGCGCCCTCGGAGGGCCTCTGGACTTTGCCCGGCGGCCGGCTGGAGCCGGGCGAGACTGCCGAGCAATGCGCCATCCGCGAGCTCAAGGAAGAACTCGGGCTGACGGTCTATGCGCTGCGCCCGCTGATCGTGCTGCGGCATGGCCAGTTCCGGCTGCAGACCTTTGCGACGCAGGCGTTCGACGGCGAGATCGTCGCCGACGCTGCCGAAATCCGTGACTGGCGCTGGGTCCGTCCGGTGCAGCTCGGGCGGCTTCAAACGACGCCGGGCCTCAGTGACGTCGTGCAATCTGCGTTCCGCATCTTCGACCGCTCGTAGCCGCCTTGTCGCCGACACGATCATGAGACTAGAGAAGTTCATGCGTCTTCGCCCTGCCGTCCTGTTGCTCTGCGCGACCCTCGCCCTGCCTGCCCCGGCACTGGCGATCGATCCGCCATACGAGCCGCAGATGGAGCGGCTGGCCGAGGTTTTGGGCAGCCTCTATTTCCTCAATCCGCTGTGCAGCGACGCGGCCACCGACTGGCGCGCGCAGATGAGCGAACTGGTCGCCCTCGATCAGCCTGAGGAAGACCGCCAGCAGCGGCTCTACGGCGCGTTCAACGGGGGCTATCAGGCGTTCTCGCGGCTCTACCGATCGTGCACGCCGTCGGCCGAGGAAGCACTGACGCGACTGCTGATCGAGGCCGAAACGACAGCGCGCGATATCCACACGCGCTACGCCGAGTAGCGAAGCAATCCCTCATGCTCTGTCCGAACAATCCCGAGAGGGCTCGTTCGGCCAACCGTAGCTTCCTTGTCGCTCTGTCCAAACGATCCCAAGAGGGCTCGTTCGGCCAACCGCGGCGATTAAGTATAGTTCCCGACTCGGTATTAACCCTTCGGTCACATGCCGCACCGCCGCCACAGAGTGCGTGATAATCGAGTCAAATGCGGACCGGCAAACCCAGTATTCCCAGCTTCGACACGACCAAGGACGAGCACCGCCAGGAGCGGCAGCTGGCGCTTGAGTATCTGGCGGAAGCCTGGAACACGGCCGAGGACGAAGGCGTCCAGAGCCTCGCCCTCGCGCATGCGTCATTGTTCGCCGCAATTGCCACGCTCGTCCGCGCACACGGCGAGGACGCGACTGCGCTGCTGGTGGGCGGCCTGCCCGACCGCATCCGCAGCGGCGAGTACAATCTGGATCGGCTGACGCACTAGCGTCCGGCTCGGCTCGAAAAACCTAGTGGTTGAACGGCCGGTTTAGCAGAGCCAGCGAGCAGGAACCCTATCGACGTGGTCGAGCATGATGGGGACGAGCGTCTGCACGCCGGTCATGCCGCACGGGGAGTTGGGATAAGACGGCGCGGCCGGTCCCGTTGTTCGCACGCCCTAGAACCAGAATCCGGGCCCAAAAACGACGATCTGAAAGTCCGAGGCGTGGAGGTCGGCCTTGTTGTCGAAGGTCGCGATCAACTGCTTGCCCACGGCGCCCGATCCATCGGGATCATAAAAGAGCTTGCCCGCGGCTTTGTCGTAGATGAGGAAGTCGTCGGCATCCACGGCCGCCTTCCCAAGCACGAAGTTGGCGTCGCTCAGGGGACCGGCGTCGAGGCTCCTGAAGCGCCCCGTGTCCAGTTCGATCTTGTCGATGCCCGGCTTAAAGTCCTTCACGTGGTCGGCGTCGGCAGCACCAGCGTCAAACGCAAAGGTGTCGGCGCCGACGCCACCCTTGAGAGTGTCGTGGCCGAGGTCGCCATAGAGCCGATCGTTGCCCCCGCCGCCGTCGAGAGAGTCGTTGCCCAAATAGCCCACGAACGTGTTGGCGGCGTCGTTGCCGATGAACTTGTCGTTGCCCGAGTTCCCGATGGCGCTTTCGATCGAAACCAGCTTGTCCGTGCCGAAGGCCGAACTCGTCGCGACGCCCTTCTTGAGGTCGATCTTCAGCGCAGAGGTGTTGATCGAGCGCGCGAACGCGCCGATAATCACCAGGTCGTCGCCAGGACCGCCGTCGAGCGTATCGTTGCCGATGTTGCCCCCAAGCGTGTCGTTGCCCTTGCCGCCAGACAGCTTGTCATTGCCTTCCGTGCCATCGATGTAGTCGTCGCCATCGAACCCCTTAATATTGTCGTTGCCTTTCAGGCCGACGAGGTAGTCATCGAAGGGCGACCCCTTGATGATGTCGTTGCCGTTCCAGCCCGTGAAGCTGACACCCTCGGGGCCAAAAACGCCGAATTCGTCAGGTACCGGCGCGGTTACGCCGGTACCTGAGAACACGAATACCGGATGCGGGTCGACCGGGTAGGACTCGAAGTGATTGTACTTGGTGCGGGCCGTGCCGGCGTTGAGGGAAAGCCCTGTCGCGACCAGGGCTACCGCATCGTGATCAAGATATGTCAGCGTCTTGACGGTGCCCTTTATCAGGGTGCCGTTCGGGGCGAACTTGAGGTTCGTGCCGTTGATCTGCAGGACGACCCCGTCACCGAGATCGAACGTCGCCTGCGTCTTGGAATGCTCGATCGCCGGCCCTTGCATCATCTGCTTGACGGGACGGGTGTGACCGCTGAACGGGTCGTATGACGGCCAGAATTTTCCGGCGATGGACTGCTTGATGGTGATCTTGGCCATTCTGATTGCCCCCATGCGAGTTTGGGTGAACATCAGCGCAGTCTAGTCGCCGTGACATCCCCCCAAAACAGGGGGATGCACTCAATGTAATGGAGGCAACGTCTCAAGAAACTCTATCGGCTCACCCAATGCAGCTGTCACCAGTTCACCCTGCCACATCACCTTCGTGCCCCGAAGGATCGTGCCCACTGGCCAGCCGGCGACCGTGACGCCATCATAGGGCGTCCAGCCGGCTTTGCTGGCGATCCATTTGTTGGTGATGGTTTCGCGGCGCGACATGTCGACGACGGTGAGGTCGGCGTCGAAGCCCACGGCGATCCGGCCCTTGCGGGCGATGTTGAAAATGCGGGCGGGGCCGGCGCTGGAGAGGTCGGCGAAGCGCTCGAGGGTGAGGCGGCCGGAGTTGACGTGGTCGAGCATGATGGGGACGAGCGTTTGCACGCCCGTCATGCCCGACGGCGAGGACGGATAGGGCTTCTGCTTTTCCTCGATGGTGTGCGGCGCGTGGTCGGAGCCGAGCACATCGACGACGCCGTTGTGGATGCCGGCCCAGATGCCTGACCGATGGGCTTTGTCGCGCACTGGCGGATTCATCTGCGCGAAAGTGCCGAGGCGCTCGTAGGCGGTCTCGTCGAGCGTCAGGTGATGCGGCGTGACCTCGACGGTGGCGACGTCCTTGTGATCGGCGAGGAAGGCCATCTCCTCGGCCGTCGAGATGTGGAGGACGTGGATGCGCTTGCCGTGTTTGTGGGCGAGCGCGACGAGGCGCTTGGTGGAACGCAGGGCGGCCTCCGGATCGCGCCAGACGGGGTGCGAGCGCGGGTCGCCGGGGATACGGAGGGGCTTGCGTTCCTCGAGGCGGTATTCGTCCTCGGAGTGGAAGGCGGCGCGGCGGGAGATAGCGGCGAGGATGTTGCCGACACCGTCGTCGTCGGCGACGAGCAGGCTGCCGGTGGACGAGCCCATGAAGACTTTGACGCCGGCGCAGCCGGGGAGCCGCTCGAGTTCGGGAAGTTCGGCGACATTCTCGTGCGTGCCGCCGATGAAGAAGGCGAAGTCGCAATGCATGCGGCCGGTGGCGCGGGCGATCTTGTCGGCGAACGCCGCGCGGGTGACGGTGAGCGGATTGGTGTTGGGCATCTCGAAGACGCCGGTGACGCCGCCCATAACGGCGCCGAGCGAACCGGTCGCGAGGTCTTCCTTGTGCTCGAGGCCGGGCTCGCGGAAATGCACCTGCGTGTCGATGACGCCGGGGAGGATGTGGAGGCCAGCGCAATCGGTGACGCTGTCGGCCGAATCGGCGGCGAGGCTGCCGAGCGCGGCGATGCGTCCGGCGCGCACGCCGATATCGGCGGCGTGCGCGCCGTCTTGATTGACGACGGTGCCGTTCTTGAAGATCGCGTCGTAGTGCGCCATGTCTCAGTCCTTACTGGATGGCCATAATGCCCACAATCCTCCGTCCGTCGCGTGCGCTGTTCCGGTTTTCCGGCGCCGATGCACAGAAGCTGCTGTTCGACGTGGTCACGGGCCGGCTCATCGCTGAGGCCGGGCCGCCGGTGTGGTGGGCGCTGCTGTCGCCGCAGGGCAAAATCCAGGCCGAAGGATTGAGCGTCTGGCAGGATGGGGCGTTCTGGCTGGATGTGGACCGGTCGGTGGCGGACGGATTTCTCAAGCGGATGAAGATGTACCGGCTGCGGGCGTCGGTCACGATCGATGATCTGCGGGATTCGCACGCGGTCGGGGCCGACAGGACGGTCCCCATGGGCCATGTGATCGGCGCGGTCGCCGAGGCGGCTGAGTGGTTGCCACCGGACGAGGGATACGACCGGGAGCGCATCGCCGCGGGGGTCGCGGCGCTTGGACCGGACTTTGCGGCGGATCAGGTGTTTCCGCACGATATCGGGATGGATCTGCTGGGTGGGGTGGACTTCAAGAAGGGGTGCTACATCGGGCAGGAGGTGGTGAGCCGGATGGAGCATCGGGGCACGGCGCGGCGGCGGCCGGTGATTGTGTCGGGGGTTGATGCACCGTCAGGGTCGCCGATTGTCGCCAATGGTCGCGAGGCTGGGACGATCGGGACGCCGGTCGGCGGCACGGCGGTGGCAATTGTGCGGCTCGACCGGTTCGATGGCGGCGAGGTGATGGTGGACGGGAAACCCGTAACGATCACCCTGCCCTCCTGGGCGACGTACCGGCTTGGGGAATCAGCGGCGGCTGACTAGCCTCCGGCTTCGTCCGGGGGCCAAATGGCACGAAACAGCACCAGAGCCTGGCAACGCATGCTCAGCGGGCGGCGCCTCGATATTCTCGATCCGTCGCCGGTGGACGTGGAGCTATCCGACATCGCGCACGGGCTGGCCCGCGTGGCGCGCTGGAACGGGCAGACGCAGGGCGACTATCCGTTCTCGGTGGCGCAGCACTCGGTGCTGGTGCTCGAGATTTTTGCCGCGATGGTGCCGACCGCGGGCCCGCGCGAAAAACTCTATGCGCTGCTGCACGATGCGCCCGAATATTTGATGGGCGACATCATCTCGCCGTTCAAGGCGGCGATGGGCGGCAACTACAAGGATGTCGAGAACCGGCTGCTCGGGGCGGTGCATCTGCATTTCGCCCTCAATGCCTCGGCCCCGGTGGCGCTGCAGCGGCAGATCAAGAAGGCGGACAAGGAAGCGGCCTATCACGAGGCGGTCAACCTTGCCGGGTTCGCCGTCGAGGAGGCGCGAAAGTTCTTCGGTGAGCCGTTGCTGCCGGCGTTCGAGCTCGAACATTTCGAGCAGTTGATCCGCCCGTGGCCGACTCGCGAAGCGCATGAGCGTTTCGTCGATGCCGTCGATATGCTGGCGACGGCGATGCACAGCTCATAGTGAAGTTAACGTAAACGCCTGTTCCGTTTTGACCCGGAATGGCCCGCATGGTTGATGCGAGGTTAACGAATTCGCATCAGCCGGAGGCATCATGGTCGATCCTGTCAGAGTGCTCGCCTATGGCGGCTTTTTCGGCTCGATGGTGGCGTGGAGCGTGGTGGCGCCGGAGCATATGAGCGCGGTTGCAGAGGAGCCGGTTAAAGCGGTGGCCTCGGCGATCGAAACCCTGTTCCCCAACACTGTCGATCCGAGGATCTTCCGCCACTACAAGATCACGTTCGACGATAGCGTCTCGACCGAGGTGCAGCGCACGCAGGTGGTCAAGAAGATCGGCTTTGGGCGGACGTCGGAGGTGACGATCGTCACGACGCCGAGCGGCACCTACTCAACCGATGGCATTCTGTCGCCCCACGTGCAGTACCCCGGCATCGAGAAGCGGTCCAAGGGCTGGGGCAATGGCTACTGGTCGTACTCGTCGCGGTCGCATGGCGGCGGGCAGTGGACGAGCTTTTCGAACGGCTCGTTCACGTACTTCTCCTACCGCGCCCCGGCCACGCGCACCTAGGACGTCGATGCCGTTAGCCGGCCGTCCAGCCGCGCTTGAACTGGTAGAAGATGTGGTGGCCGATCTTGGTGTTCTTCTTAAGCTTGGGCGCCCAGTGCGGATAGACGTAGGTCGCGTGGTAGTGCGTCGCCGCGCCGACTTCGGCGATGTAGAGCGTGCCGTTGATCACGCCCTTGGCGATCTCCTCGGCCTGCGCCCAGGACTTCTGGTCGGTGACCGTCTCGGGGATACCGTCGCAGGCGAATGAGAACTGGCAGGCATTGCGCATGTGCTGGTTCTGGAACACCACATTGCAGATGGTCTTGGGATAGATCTTGTGGGCCAGCCGGTTCATCACGACCTGCCCCACCGCGACCTGGCCGCGATAGCTCTCGCCGCGCGATTCGAAGTAGATGGCCGTGGCCATGCACCACAAATCCTTCTCCGAAACCTTCTTGCCGCTCTTGTCGACGAGGAGGTCGAACGCCGTGGCGGGCGTGGTTTCGCGGGCATAGGCCAGTTCGGTCGGGGCGCTGACCGGCATGATGTCGGGCATGGGCACGATCTGATCGATGGCCGCGAGCGCGTCGCTCGCCGAGGGATCGATGCTGGCGACCTGGATCGGGTCGACGGGCGCATCCTCGAGGTCGCCAATGGCGCGCTTGGGTTTGCGCGCGTCGGCTAGTTGCGTGCGGATCGCGTCGAAGCCGCCCGAGACGCTGACGCCGTCGGGGGTCAGGCGGGCGCGGTTGACCTTCTCGGCGCGGTTGGGGCCGGAGAAGAAGCCTGTGTTGAACAGGGCGTCGACCGAGCCAACGATGATGACCTCGTCGCCTTTGCGCTCAAGCGTCGCAGTCGGCACGGCGGCGACGGCCTTTGTCGGGCCATCAAGACCCGGGCCATTGGCGCCGGCGGTCAGCAGGGGATAGGCGCCCAGCGCCAGAAGCAGCGTCAAGACGACGCCAGCATGGCTATGCCGGGGACGGGCCCAGGACTCGATCGAACCGAAAAGGCCCATCAAACTCGGTACTACTCACGCAACGCCACAACACTCGACGCTTCGACATCATGTTGCTCAAATGCCGACGAGTTGGATCATGGGGGATTAGGGTTATCGTGAGGTAAACCCGCGGCGAATGATGGGGTGCGGGAGGGGACGTGGTTAATTGTGGGCTGTGGCCAGCCCCACCCACCAGCTTCGCTGGCCCCCCTCCCCGATGGGAGGGATACGCCAGACTACTTCCACTTCAGTGGAGCCCATCCCTCCCACCGGGGAGGGGGGACCACGCGAAGCGTGGTGGGTGGGGGCTACGCCGCCTGCGCCAGTGCCAGTCTCGCGACCGGCACCCGGTAAGGCGAGCAGCTGACGTAGTCGACCTTCAGGCTCGCGAAGAACTCCAGCGATGCGGGGTCGCCGGCGTGTTCGCCGCAGATGCCGATCTTGAGATCGGGGTTGGCAGCGCGGCCGCGTTCGATGGCGAGGGCGATCAGTTCGCCGACGCCCTTCTGGTCGAGGGTGACGAAGGGATCGACTTCATAGAGACCCTTGCGCTGATAGGCGGCGAGGAAGGCGGGCGCGTCGTCGCGGCTGATGCCGTAGGTGGTTTGCGTCAGGTCGTTGGTGCCGAACGAGAAGAAATCGACGTGCCTGGCGATATCGGCAGCGCGGAGGGCGGCGCGCGGCAGTTCGATCATCGTGCCGAAGGCGAAGCGCTGGCGGGCGGCGGGCGGCAGGCCGGCGGCGTCGACCAGTTCCATGACGCGTTCACGCACCCAGGTGACTTCGTGCGCGGTGGAAACGAAGGGGACCATGATTTCAAGGGCGACAGGTTCGCCGCCGCCGGCCATAGCGGCGCGGGCGCCGGACAACAGCGACTGCACCTGCATCTCAAGGATTTCGGGATAGGTGACGGCGAGGCGTACGCCGCGGTGGCCGAGCATCGGATTGATCTCGGTGATGCGCTCCAGCCGCAAACGAAGGGCGCGGAGCTCGAGGCCGAGGGACTTCGCCGTTTCCTCGATATCCTCATCGGAACGCGGCAGGAATTCGTGCAGCGGCGGATCGAACAGACGCACGGTGACCGGGCGGCCGGCCATGGTCTTGAAGATGGCCGAATAGTCTTCGGTCTGGAAATCGACGAGGCCGCGCAGGGCGGCTTTGCGGTCGGCCTCGTCCTCGCTGAGGATGAGACGGCGCAGCGCCACCAGACGCTCGCGGGCGAAGAACATGTGCTCGGAGCGCGCGAGGCCGATGCCTTCAGCGCCGAAACTGAGCGCGGTGGTGGCGGCCTCCACGGTTTCGGCGTTGGCGCGCACCTCGATGCGGCGGCTCGCGTCGGACCAGCCCAGCAGTTCGCCGAGCGCGCCGCCGATCTTGGGGCGGCTCAGCGGCAGGACGCCGGAGTAGACGGCGCCGTTGCTGCCATCGATGCTGATGCGGTCGCCGGCGTGCAGCACGAGTTCGCCGATGCGGCAGGACTGATCGGCCGGATCGACCGACAGATTGCGCACACCGGCCACGCAGGGTTTTCCGGTGATGCGAGCGATCACGCCAGCATGGCTGGTCATGCCGCCACGCGCCGTGAGGATGCCCGTCGCCGCCTTCATGCCGTCGATATCGGCGGGGCCGGTCTCGTTGACCACCAGAATGCAGTGCCGCCCGCGGGCCTTGTAGCGGGCGCCATCCTCGGCGGTGAACACGATGTAGCCGCTGGCGGCACCCGGTGACACGCCAAGCCCGTTGGCGATCGGCTCCTGCGCGTGGCCGGGCCGGAGGCTCGGATGGAGGAGCGTCTGCAGCCGGTCGGGGCTGATGCTCGCGACCGCCTGCTCCTCGCTCCAGGTGCCGCGCTCGACGCGATCGGTGGCGGCTTCGAGTTCGGCCGCGGCGGTCGCCTGATAGGGACGCGCCGAAAGGAAGATGAGGCTCCCCTTCTCTGCCGCTGCGGTGATGCACATGTGGCGCGCCGCAGCGCGGTCCATCTCTTCGCTCAGTTCGCTCGCCTCCGGGGCGAGCGGGACGGAGCCGCCGGGCAAGGGAGCGGGACCGATGGCACCGCTTTGCGGGTCGCGGGAGAGGAACTGGATGATTTCGCCCTGCGCCACGGCCTGGACGAGGACGATGTTGGCGGCGTCGTTGTCGGCGTAGGATTTGAAGGCATCGGCGATGGCGCGGGCCAGGGACCGGGCAGGATCGACCGCTTCGGCTTCGGTGGCGGGCGCCGGCAGCCCGGTGCGGGCGGGCAGGAGGCCGGACGCGGCGCTGTCGGTTGCGGTGCGCACGACGAGCAGTGGGGGGCGGCCTTCGCGGCCCACCAGCCGGAACAATGTCGCGACCCAATGGGCGCGCAGGCGGTTCTCGCTGTGGCGGCGTTCGGCCTGGAGCGCGTCCCAGGCGGCGCGGGTGACGAGGATCGTCGGGATGGTGGGGAGGCCCGCTTCCCAGGCGGCGCGGATCCACCGCGCCTTGCCTGCCAGCAGGACCCGCTGCGCCTCGGACAGGTTTGCATTGCCGCCGGACGGCGCAACCGCAAACATTTCGAGAGCGAGGCTCACCGGACAATCCCTTGTTTTCGCTGGACTAGCATAGTGCCCGTGCCTTGGACGCGCCGCAACCGGGCTTGACTTGGGTGCGTCACGAAAGCATCTGACGGGCATGACCAAGCCGAAACTTCAGATCACGCTGTGCGCCCCGCGCGGCTTTTGCGCCGGGGTGGATCGCGCCATCCAGATCGTCGAGCTCGCGCTCGAGAAGTATGGCGCGCCGGTCTATGTCCGCCACGCGATCGTCCACAACAAGTATGTGGTGGACGGGCTGAAGCGGAAGGGCGCGGTGTTCGTCGAGGAGTTGGGCGAGATTCCGCCAGGTGACGCGCCGGTGGTGTTTTCGGCGCACGGCGTGCCCAAG